>JAFDYH010000018.1:0-6913 GCA_018267535.1 Bacteroidota bacterium | reverse complement strand
TTTGAAAGCAAATCACAACACCTTTTGATGGATTATTCCGCATGATGAGTTGTTAAAGAGCTAAGCTACATGATAATTTGAAAGCAAATCACAACATAAACTCACCCGATTCGGCATGCATTAAAGTTGTTAAAGAGCTAAGCTACATGATAATTTGAAAGCAAATCACAACACCGGTAAAGTCACCAAAGTTGGAGGCGCCGTTGTTAAAGAGCTAAGCTACATGATAATTTGAAAGCAAATCACAACTCGGATGAATTTTCCGACGAGTTCACAACAGTTGTTAAAGAGCTAAGCTACATGATAATTTGAAAGCAAATCACAACTGTATTTTCCTTTTCCTTCGCCGTCGTCAGGTTGTTAAAGAGCTAAGCTACATGATAATTTGAAAGCAAATCACAACGAAGTACCAGCGCCCTGTCCACCGGTTGAAGTTGTTAAAGAGCTAAGCTACATGATAATTTGAAAGCAAATCACAACTGATGAAAGGATCAATTAAGTTAACCCATGGTTGTTAAAGAGCTAAGCTACATGATAATTTGAAAGCAAATCACAACTAAAGGCGTTCAAATAAATCTCGGACAAAAGTTGTTAAAGAGCTAAGCTACATGATAATTTGAAAGCAAATCACAACATATAAACTCAATCAAGCGAAAATTCGTATTTTTGCCAGGCAGAGGGTTACGGCCCATTGCTCCCAACCCCGGCAATGCCGGGGTTGCTTTATTAGGGAGATTAAAATATAGCGAAAAGCACATCCTAAGCCGCTACATACATCCTGTTTTCAATCTTCCTTGTTCTTCCTTTCAGGAAGGCGATAATTTCTTCATTGGATTTAAAGCGGTCGCCTACATTTACAAAATGTTTGGCCAGCAGGTCGTAGCGCTTTGACATCAGCCAGAAGTATACATGCAGAAAATGAATGCCGTCGAAAATAATCGCTTCATTTTTTACATACTCATCAAGCGTAGATTTAAAATAACCCGGGTGGTCTGTCCAGTGCATCGCCGGTTTGATATGATGACTGATATGATAACCATCGTTCCAGCACTTATGGTTATACTTCGTGTTAATACAGGTAATACTGTTTTTATAAGCGTTGGAAGGATCATCGGCGCTTACAAACGCATGCTGCGCCCAGTTTCCCATCATGGCAACAAGGCGAAACAGGAACAGCGGAATGATAAACACTACGAGGGTGGCAGGCCAGTTTACAAAACACATAGCCGCACAAAACAAAAAGAACAACATCTCCCCTCTTACATATTTATACAGCAATGTATTCCGGTGCCGGCGCAAAAAATATTTAGGCAGGTTAATAAAACTCAGGAAAAGAAAGGCGCCGAAATATTTCATAAAATCGATAAATGAATCCCGCTGGAAAGGCATAGTTGTACTTTCATCCTGTTCCAGGTTATTTTCGGGATGGTGCATACCGATATGATGAACAAAATAGGTTTCCGGTGAATGGCCAAAGAGTGGCGCCAGCACCCAGGGTATATAATAATTCAATAACCCGTATTTTTTTTGAAATAACAGCCGGTGACTGGTACAATGCAGCATCAATCCAAAAGGGCCTTTAAAAACAATATTATTAAAATACTGGTAAGCTATAGCAGCCAGTGCCCAATACCATCCGCTGACAAAAGGAAGATAAAGGATAACCGCCAGAGGAATCAGCGTAAGGGAGATATACAAGCTAAGATGAATGAAAGGCAGGTCACGTTCATCACGCATGCGCTTCAGAAAAAATTTATCAATAGCAGAATATCTTACAGGTTTAACATAGACCGGATCTGTAATCAGTGGTAATACTCGCATAAAAATGTAGGTAAAAATGCTTTTTATAAAGCGCTCCAAGGTACAAAATTATCATTAAGTGATTCCTGATCCTTATCAGTAAGGAACGGTCGTTAGTCCGGATGCGAGGGTTCAATTTTCGCCTAATAAAGGAAGAAATAAAGGCAGGTGAAGTATCTACCGGTTTTGTATGAGGCCATAATTATTTTAAACAAAAATTATCCCCTGACTTTCAGCATTGGTTTTACCTGCTGCATGGTTCCATTTTGTAAGCGGGCATAATAAGCACCTGATGGCAAACCCCGGTTATCGAATGTAATGGAATAATTGCCTAAAGTATATTGGCCATCCACTGGTGTGCGCACAACTCTTCCCAGGGCATCTATGATCTGTATCAGTGTATGGTCACCTTTCGTGGTAAACCGGATAGTAACTGTATCAGATTCTGTAAATGGATTGGGATATGTGGAAATAAGGTTATCTCCTGCATCATGGTTATCCGGCTTTTTGCCTGTACAACTGGCATCATTAATAATATCCAGGCTCTGAAAATTCCTGAATAGGATTGTTTCCAGGTCAGCAGTTGTAACACAAAACCATTTTTCCAGAATCGAAGCATACACACTCCTGAAATCGTATTGAAACGGTATATTATCATTTACATTAGCACCGGCAGGCATCGAAGGATTATTTCCTGTGATGCCGGGGATCACATTCTTACCAAACAATAACATGGGGGCGGCCGCACCATGGTCAGTGCCCATACTGCCATTTGATTTAATTCTTCTTCCAAACTCGGAGAAAGTCATTCCAACGACCCTTTCGTCAACAGCCAGGTACTTACAGTCATCCATAAATGCTTTTATAGCGGTTGAAACTTCAGACAATAATGTCGCATGATTGCCGGTTGTGGTATCTGTTGAGTCTGTCTGATCTGCATGGGTGTCGAACCCTCCATGGCTTACCATATAGATTCTTGTTTTCAAACCACCCCCTATTAACCGGGCAACAATCTTTAATTGTGCAGCAAGGCTATTATCGGGGTAAGCAGTTTGTTGTGTGACCAAACCGGCAGCTTCCTTGATTCTTTTTGCATATTGATTCGTCAACTCTGCAATTTTACGGATATATGCCAGTTCATGACCGGCAGGTGTATTGGGTACAGGATCTTCAATTCCGTTCAAAAGATTATAAAAACTCGTCGGATCTGTAATACTCATTCCCATATTAATACTGGGGCCCTGCAAGGCGAGTGAACTTACAGAACCGATCTGTATTGCCAAAGGATCGGGCATCGTATCGTTAGGATAGCCAACGGGATAATTCGGATATTCTGTAGAAAGATAACGTCCCGTCCACCCGGTTGTTACATTCTTATCTGCGTCTGACCCGCTCATCCAGATATCGGTGGCGCGGAAATGCGAGAAATTGGGATCAGGATAGCCAACGGCCTGGATAATATTTAGTTTCTGATCATTAAATAAAGTCTGCATTCCTTTCATAGTCGGGTGCAGGCCCGTTTGTGCGTTACCGTTTAGTTTTAAAACCTTTGTTTCGGGTATCGCAATATTTGTTCTTGCATTATAATAACCACTATAGTTCGATACCGGGATTACCATGTTCAATCCATCATTACCCCCATTCAACTGGATTATGACCAATACATGGTCGGTATCAACTGCCGGGTTCATCAATGCCCTCATCAGCGGCGATTCACCATTGAATGCCTTTACCGCATAACCATCAACTATGGCAGGAAAAATAGCTGCAGCCGGTATTGAATTGCGTAAAAAATCTCTTCTTTTCATAAGGATATCAATTTATTTAAAGGGTCGTGGTAATGAATCGTTTTTATTTATGACAACTGGTATTCCGCCATATTCATTAAATACTGGTAAAAGCTTTTAAGTCTTGTACTGACAACATTGGCAACCATCTGGTTGGTTGGTTCAGCCAGGTACGCATTCCATGCATTGGTCCAGTAATAATCGGAAGTCTGGTTACTTAACAATATCTGTTGTTTGATCATTTGCTTCGTCGTATCGGAAATCGGCATCCGGTAAAGTAATGCTACGGCATCATTAACCAATGCATTCGGGTCTGATGGATTTGGCAGTGTTTGTGTAAATGCCAATGTATCTATTTTCAACGTGCTTTGCCCCTGTGTAAAACCAAATGAAATCATCGTATCGGTAAATTGATTGCGTTTTGGCAATGTATCCGAGTTAATCCATATTTCATGAAACTGCGGCGCCTGGTAATAGGCTTCCCATCCCGAAACACTAGGTGGCTCCCCTATTAACTGGTTTACTTCTCCCATAGACCATAAAAGGGTTTCCCACATATTATAGGCATCCTGGTAAGCAGCTACCTTATCGGGGAATGAGACGCCGAATTCACGCATACAACCGATCACATGATCAACCGGCGGTTTTATAATACAACTTTGATTCAATACATCAAAGAAGTGTTCACTTTTGAATAAAGCAGAAAGAACAGGCTTTATATCATAGTTGTTCTCCCGGAATATTTGCGCTAAAGGCTGTATTACATTCGCCTCATCGCCGGCATCAATGTCGTAATAAACAAACCAACGGTATAATTTACGGCAGATAAATTCTGATACATGGCTTTTCTGAAAAAGCATAGCAATAAGCGCATCTGTTTCCAATGCACCATTTGCACCAGCCTGGCCTGTAACCACAGTGTTTCCATAAAATGAAGAAAATTGTTTATCAGAAGTATCGTGTTTTGCAGGATCGAATGAAACAGCTAACGTCGTATCATTAATACTCCAGCCCGTTAATACCTTTGCTGCTGTTTGCACATCTCCTTCTGTATAAGGGCCGATATTAGTAACCGGGTCTTTACCAATTGTAAACAATTCCTGTAATTCACGCCCATAGTTTTCATCCGGCGCATTTTTTTCATTCAGGTACCCGTTCAGAAAGCGGAGCATACCCCCATCTATCGTTACCTCTTTAACCATTTGTTTAAAATTGCCGAGGCAGTTCTTACGAAGAAGGTCATTATGTTTATATACAAGATGAGAAAGCTTTATAACACTGGCCTGTGTTCCAAAATGATTCGCCCAGAATAAAGTAAGTTTTTCACGTACACTTCTATCCTGGTTAATTAAACTACCAATCCACCAACTTTTAAAAGATGCGCATCTCGCTTCATTTAAATCCTTACTAGTCTCTGGTGCTGGATTATTAATCCATGTTTGTCCTGCTGCTATCGCCGGATCGGTAACAGAAGCACTATAATCGTTTACAGGAGGTGTGGGTAAAGGAGCAACTGGATTTAACAGCTCATCGACAGCCTGCGACATCGACATGGATAAAAAATGCTGAACATCTGCCTTGGTGGCGCCAAACATCATTCTTTTCAAAAGATGGGTAACCTCATTTATCGTCCAGGCCCCTGAATAAGACATCAGGCCTGACTCTGTACGGAAAGGTCTCGTGGTAGTTTTCTGTTGACGGGTCTGTGTCTTTTTGCGGGCCGTCAGAAATTCTCGTCTGTCCATAGTTTCGGTTTAGGTTGACGCAGGTATCAGATTTCATCGCTAAATGCTATCAAATATTAAACCTAAACGTTGAAACAGGCTTAGGAATTTTACATGAATTTATACTTTTGAATAGCTGGTGCTTTCACTCTTTGGGTAAAAACAAAAAATAATGCTTTGTATAAGAACATCTTGCAGGATATAAAAAAAATTAATCGCTCTTTATTACAATAATTTCTAAAGGCATCTTTTTTTCAAAAAAATTCAATGGCGCCTCACTTTATCCTTTTCAACTCATAATGTTCCCCTTCATCATCCGCGACAATTGTATCGAATTTTCCATCCGACCCCTCTTTAAATTCAAACTGGGCGTCCATTATTTTTAAAAACAAAAGATGATCATTTGCCGGGTAAATAGTTGTTTTGGGCAAGCCGACACTTGGCGACTCCACTTTTAATTTACCATCGACAAGGGTAATAATCGCTTTCAACCTTCCATCAAACTCTCCGGTAAACTTTTGCAATTGTTCTGTTGTCAATTTTGCTGTTTCGCGATAAGGCCAATATCCTTCCCATTCCCAGGGGATGGTAACATTCGCTAATTTCTCTACCATTTCTTTGAAAATGCTTTCACCGTTGGAGCTGTTTGTCATTATAACATAGGATATCTTTTTATCAGGAAAGCTGATCGTATAATGCATCCAGCCATCTATATGGCCTTCTTTAAAAAATGCTTTGCCATAATTTGTATTGAACAGGCCCCAACCTAACCCATAAGCCAATCCTATTTTTTTGTAGTCGGCAATACTATCTTTTTCTACAGGGGGAAATACCCAGTTGCTGTATTTAATCGCAATCTGTGGTTTCAGCATTTCCTGTTTTGCTTTTGCAGAAACCCTTTTACCCTGCATTACCGCTGCCACAAAACGGGTGTAGTCAGCAATGGTTGTTTCCATGGAGCCTGCGGCATGGGCTTCTGTCCTTTTACTTTTTTGAATAGTATCTTCATTTCTATCATGACCTAAAGCATAGTCTGATTCAAAAGATGGTTGCCATACAAAACTGGTGCGCCGCATACCGAATGGCTTAAAAATATTTTTCTGTGCCAGCTCTTCGAGCTTTTTTCCGGTTATTACTTCAATAACCATTTGTAACAACTCAATTCCTTCGCCGGAATAAGAATAAAACTGACCGGGCGTAAAAAAGAATTCAAGTTTACCATTATTATGCGGATTAGAGAACGCCCGCCAGTTGGGAAAGCCGGTGGTATGCGCTAAACAGTGTCTTGCCGTCAACAGTTTCCATCTTTCATCACCGGCGAGATCTTTATAGTTTGCATATTCAGGCAATGGCTTAGGCAGGTATTTGTATAAAGGTTTATCTAAATCAATTACACCTTTATCGATTAATTGCATAACGAGATATGCAAATAATGATTTGGCAAGTGATGCAGCATAAAAACATGTAGCGGTATCTAATTTTTCATTGAGAGGTTTGTTCTTGTAACCATAGGTTTGAATGTAAGCAGGTTTATTATCATTCACAATTCCTAAGCATAAGCCGGTTACTCCTCCTTTATCCATTAAATCGGTAACAATATGA
>JAFDYH010000189.1 GCA_018267535.1 Bacteroidota bacterium | reverse complement strand
CCTGTATTCTTATCTTTCCTTATGGTTAAAAAAATTATTTAGCCATATCTGAACGATTCGGTTCGTCCTCTTGCAATCTGGGTTCATTTAATTCTACGACTCTTTTCTTCGCCTGCCTCTTCACCATGGTCATGTTTAATATCTCTACAATGAAGGAGAAGGCCATGCCGAAGTAGATATAATTTTTCAGGTGTAGTTGCTCAGACTTTTCAGCATCCCATCCTTCAATTACAAGGCTCAAGCCGATCATTACCAGGAAAGATAACGCCAGCATTTTTAAAGTAGGATGCTTATGAATGAATTCAGCAATCCGGGGGCTAAATAAAAACATAACGATCATAGCAATAACTACGGCGGCTATCATTATTTCCACATGCTTTGCCGTACCACCAGCAGTGATAACACTATCGAATGAAAAGACCGTATCAATTAATATGATCTGGAATATTGCCTGGGTAAGTGTCAAGTGCTTTTTATTTCCTGCACTGAGGTTAGGGTCTTCCCCTTCCAGTTTGTGGTGAATCTCCCGTACAGATTTATAAATAAGAAAAATGCCACCGGCCAGCATCACGATACTGGCAAGGTCAAATCCTTTGCTCCCTATAGCGAAAAGCGAATTCCCTTTTTGGGAAAGCAACCACCCTAATCCCATTAATAACAGGCTCCGGATAATTATGCCGGCAATCATCCAGATGGAACGTGCTTTTTTCTGTTCCTTCTGTGGCAACCGGTTTAGGATAATACTTACAAAAATGACATTATCAATACCGAGAACTATTTCCAATATTACGAGTATAAAAAAACTGATAATACTTTCGCTGGTAAAAAGGTGCTCCATGTGTAAAATTCAAAACGTGAAAATATTAAAATACCGGGTATAAATTTTATCAGATTATTAATTTAATTCAAGAAAGGATGTATCGCAAAAAAGCCCCGTTTTTTTCGGGGCCTTTAGTTTCTTTTCATTCAAAAATGTTTGGTCAGGCTTTTTCTTCTTTGGCTTCACCTTTTAAATCATCTATTTTATCATCCAGTTTGTCTTTAAGAGCGGATGCTTTTTCTTTTGTCGCATCCCACAAATCGCCTGTTTTGTCCTCTACCTTATCCCAAACTTTTTCCGCCTTATCTTCTACCTTGTCCCATACATCTTCGGCCTTTTCTTTTAGTTCTTCAATACCGTGTTTTACCTTATCAAGGAAACTTTGTTCCTTTTTTACTTCTTCACTCATGGAATTGTTTTAATTGTAAAAAAATAATTGAGCAATTAAGGTACGAATACTGGCTATTATAGTGCAAAAAAAATTACATACAAATATTATTCAATATAGGAAAAGGGAGGTAATGTAGGCATTATAAACCTTTGCAGATTTTTTTTACAATCGCCGGTCCTTCATAAATGAAACCAGTCCAAACCTGCATCAATAAGCCGCCTGCATCCTTTTTTTCTTTGGCATCAGCGACATTGAATATTCCGCCAGAGGCAATCAAAGGAATTTTACCACCTGATTTGTTGGTGATATAGCGGATCACTTCGGTAGATTTTAGCTTTACCGGTGCACCACTCAACCCTCCTGCACCGATAGCGGTTACTTCGTTTTCAGGCGTAGTAAGATTGGATCGGTCAATAGTGGTGTTGGTCGCAACCAGCCCATCCAGTTTTATTTCGAGAGCAAGGTCAATAACATCGTCAATCTGTTCGGTTGTAAGATCGGGGGCTATTTTTAGTAAGATTGGCTTCGATTGAGCCTTGCCGTTATTGATCATTTGCAAATGCATCAGGATTTTGCGGAGCGATTCTTTTTCCTGCAGTTCCCGAAGGCCGGGAGTATTGGGAGAACTTACATTCACGACAAAGTAATTGACGTAAGGATGTAATTCTTTGAAGCAGATCTCATAATCTTTCCATGCATCTTCATTCGGTGTGACTTTGTTTTTTCCGATATTACCGCCGATGATCAATCGTGTGTGGCTATCTTCAGATTGCCCATTAATTATTGCCCATTCACGTAAGCGTTCTGCTATAACTTTCACTCCATCATTATTAAACCCCATCCTGTTGATGAGCGCCTTATCTTTTGGCAGCCGAAATAAACGGGGCTTATCATTACCGGCTTGCGGCAATGGTGTCACAGTTCCTATTTCTACAAATCCAAAACCCAGTGCTTCCAATTCCCTGAGATAGCGTGCATTTTTATCAAAGCCTGCACCCAGGCCAATCGGGTTTTTGAAAGCAAGCCCGAAATGTTTTCTTGCAAGGCGGGGATCGTTTGCAGTAAATAGCCACGTAATAAATTGACGGATAAATCCAATACTGCATAGCACCTTGAGTGTATTCATCGAGAAATAATGAACCCATTCGGTAGGAAATAGAAACAGAATGCTTCTAAGTAGTTTATACATAACGACTGGCAAAGTTAAAGCAAGTTGGGCGATGGTTTGGAAGAGAATACCTATTCTTTTAACTTTGGTATAGAAAGTTGCATAAACAACCAACCTTCTTCTTTGAATTTGGTTATTATTACAGGACGAAAGTCTATAGATAAAAAACTATAAACTAAATACTTTCAAAATGCAGGAAGCATACATAATCGCAGGATACAGAAGCGCTGTAGGAAAATCAAAACGCGGTGGTTTTCGTTTTTACCGTCCCGACGACCTGGCCATAGATGTGATCAAAGGATTGATGGCTTCCGTTCCGCAATTAGAAGCAAAAAGAGTGGATGACGTGATTGTAGGTAATGCAGTGCCCGAGGCAGAGCAGGGTTTGCAATTTGGAAGAATGATCAGTGCTAAAGCGCTGGGTATTGATGTGCCAGGCGTGACTGTAAACAGGTATTGTGCCAGCGGTATTGAAACGATTTCAATCGCAACGGCAAAAATTCGCATGGGCATGGCCGATTGTATAATTGCAGGTGGTACAGAAAGCATGAGCCTGGTACCCACGGCCGGATGGAAAACAGTACCGGCTTATTCAATTGCAAAAGAAGACCCGGATTATTATTTAAGTATGGGTTTAACAGCCGAAGCAGTAGCCAAAGAATTCAATGTAAGCCGCGAACAGCAGGATGAATTTTCTTTTAATTCACATCAAAAGGCAATCAATGCGATTAAGAACGGATATTTTAAGAGCGGTATTTT
>JAFDYH010000188.1:6569-19567 GCA_018267535.1 Bacteroidota bacterium | reverse complement strand
TGCAGTGCTTTCACTGATATTGGTGGTAGCGGCTTTTAATATGATTGGTGCACTTACCATGCTGGTGCTGGAAAAACAAAAAGATATCAGTGTCCTTCATGCCATGGGGGGCCATAGCGGGTTTATTCAGGGCATTTTTTTAAATGAAGGAATATTGCTGGCTGTAATCGGCGGCATACTGGGGATGCTGCTTGCATTACTTATCGTATACCTGCAGGTAACTTTTAAATTAATACCATTAACCGGCAATTCATTCCTGATTGATTATTTTCCTGTTAAGCTACAGTGGGGCGACTTTGTTCTTGTGGGAATCACCGTATTTGTTATTGCATTTATCGCTGCGTGGTTACCGGCAAGAAAAGCGGTTTCTACTGATTTTTCGTTAAGGAGTGAATAATTATCTGAACCAGGATTTCTGAGATAAATGCTATTGGTGAAAAAGGATATTATTTTCTGCAAAATATTCCAAATAAAAAAGCCGCACTTCAAAAGGCGGCTTTTAACTTATATCCCCAATTGTTTTTATTCCTGTTCATCATGGTTCAGGCAATTAATAATCCCCCAGTGTTTCCGGCAACTGTGCCAACGCTCTTTGCAATTGTTCGTCGTTCGGTGCAACACCATGCCAGTTGTGATCGTTTTCCATAAAATCTACCCCTTTCCCCATAATTGTATGCATCATGATGCCAATAGGCTTCCCTTGCCCTACTAATGATTTTGCTTTATCCAAAGTAGAAATTATGTCATCCATATCATTGCCATTCATTTCTAAAGTGGTCCATCCAAAAGCTTCAAATTTATTTCTGATATTACCCAGGCTCATTACTTTGTCTGTGGGTCCGTCTATCTGCTGACCATTCCAGTCAATAGTTGAAATCAGGTTATCAACTTTATGGTGTGCAGCAAACATAGCTGCTTCCCATATCTGGCCTTCATCCAATTCACCATCTCCATGTAAGGAATAGACGATATTTTTTTCGTTATTCAGTTTTTTTGCAAGTGCTGCTCCTATGGCAACACTCATTCCCTGTCCTAATGATCCTGATGCAATACGTACACCGGGCAAGTGGTCATGCGTGGTCGGGTGACCTTGAAGCCTTGAGTTTATTTTTCTGAATGTGGATAGTTCTTTGATATCAAAATAACCGCTTCTGGCTAATACTGAGTAAAAAACCGGGGATATATGCCCGTTAGAAAGAAAAAAAACATCTTCACCTCTCGCATCCATATCAAATGCCGGGTTGTGTTTCATTACTTTGAAATATAATGCTGTTAAGAAGTCCGCGCATCCTAAAGATCCACCGGGATGGCCACTGTTGGCGCCATGCACCATTCTGAGAATATCTCTTCTTACCTGGCTTGCAATGTCTTTTAACTCTGGCATAATAATTCGCTTTATGATTAAACTTTTTGTACCTTGGTCGTTCAAAGCCCCAATATTGCGGTGCAAATGTGCGATCTTTTTTGATACGAAATTCAACCGCAAGAATCATCTATCATAAATTCAGTTTTCCTATGAGCTTCCAGGGTTATTTCTGATCGGTGCAAAAAAATATCATAGGTTGTTGTAAACGAATTGCATAAGGTCATATTTTTGTAAATCAAAACCTGTTGAATGTTTGATGTATTCCTGACTGGATCTGTAGCCTTCATTATTACTTTTTTAGCGATTCCGGTGGTATTACAGATTGCTGAGCAAAAAAAACTGTTTGATGTGCCTGATGAAAGAAAAGTACATGCCCGTCCCGTGGCTTCTTTAGGCGGTGTCGGTATATTCGGAGGTTTTCTGCTTGCCGCATTATTGTCAATTTCAGAATACACAAACCCTGAATTTCAATACTTTTTTGCAGCTGCCCTTGTAATATTTTTTTTAGGATTAAAGGACGATCTTGTCGTTTTATCAGCATTTAAAAAGATTATAGGTCAGCTCATAGCTGCCTCCATTCTGATTCATTTGGGTGGCATCAAACTTACCAGCATGCATGGTTTGTTTGGGATTTATGAAGTGCCTGCCGCTTTTGGTCTTGCGATGTCTTACCTTACAATTATTGTTGTAATAAATTCTTTTAACCTGATAGATGGAGTTGATGGATTAGCGGGAACATTGGGGCTTTTTACAACAACAATATTCGGGATTTATTTCTTTGCCGCAGATCAGTTGCCTTATTCACTGCTTTCATTTTCGATGTGTGGCAGCCTGTTAGCCTTCCTGATATTCAATCATCATCCGGCTAAAATTTTTATGGGCGATTCGGGGTCGTTGATGATAGGACTTGTAAATGCGATATTGGTTATTAAATTTCTAAATATAGCAGATGCTCCTGGCGCCACACTGCCTGTTGCTTCCCCGGTGGCAATGGCTTTTGCTATTTTGATGGTTCCTTTGTTTGATACAATGCGGGTGTTTGCAATACGCATAGTGAATGGCCGGTCACCTTTTACTCCTGATCGTAACCATATTCATCATTTAATGCTTAATAAGGGACTTAATCATAGTGCAATCACCTACTACTGTCTTTTACTCAATGTTTTTTTTGTTTTGTTAGCATATTCAGGTAAAACATTGGGCTCAGGTTACCTGCTATCCATTATGCTGAGCCTTTCTTTTTTGGGAATAGGATTACTTTATTATCACAAAACGCGGACAAAACTGGTTTTGGCCAAACGTGTAAACGAGCAATTGAAGACAGACTATAAACCGGCGACAAAGGTGGTTACACTGACAAAAGAATCGATTGCGGCAGAGCAGAATTAATAAAGCGCATATAAAAAGACAGGATGGGAGCAAGTTGAACTGTTCCCATTTTTTTATCGCTGTTTTTATTGGTTTTGTTAGCTTTGCGTTCCCTAAAATTTTCAAATTATGGCAGACGATATAAGCTCATTACGGTTAAATGCTGAGGAAGGAATGAAGAAAGCGATCAGTCATCTGGAAGCAGAACTGATTAAAATTCGTGCAGGAAAAGCCAACCCTCAAATGCTGGACGGTATTGTTGTAGACTATTATGGCACACCGACGCCTGTCAGCCAGGTAGGTAATATCAGTATAATGGATGCAAGGACATTAAGCATCCAGCCCTGGGAAAAAAATATGCTGCAACCGATTGAACGGGCAATTATTGCTGCTAATATTGGTATTACACCACAAAACGACGGGGCTCTTATCCGTTTATTTTTACCTCCATTAACAGAAGAAAGAAGAAAGGATCTGGTAAAAAAATGCCAGGGGGAGGGGGAACACTCAAAAGTGGCTATACGGAATATCCGCCGCGATGCAATTGAAGGAATAAAGAAATTGCAGAAAAATGGCCTCAGCGAAGACGTAGCAAAAGATGCTGAGGCAGATGTACAGGCCCTTACCGATAAGTTTATTATTACAGTTGATAAGCACCTTGCACAGAAAGAAAAGGAAATAATGGCTGTATAAGCTGTCCTGCTTTTCGTTTATAGATCAGTGTTGTAAATTTTGCATGGCGACCGCGTTAGTTTTTTTGTTTAAGAAAGGTTATGGATTACCTGGCATAAAGCGACTCAATAAATATTAGTAGCAAAATCTGTATAGCATTCATATAGTAATTCATAAACTGAGTTATATGGGAAAAATCAAGCTTTCGGAAATAAGTACAAGGGCTCCCAAGGACCTGGATAAGGATAAAACAAAAAAGAAAATACAGGAAATCCTGGACGATCTGGATAACCTGCAAAATTTGTTGTACGCTGAAAACAAACATTCTTTACTGGTAGTAATACAGGGAATGGACGCCAGTGGAAAAGATGGTGCGATAAGAAATGTATTTGGAAAATTGAACCCCCAGGGGGTTGCTGTAAAATCGTTCAAAACCCCAACCAGTGAAGAATTAGCGCATGATTTTTTGTGGAGGATACATTCTCATGCTCCGGCAAAAGGAATGATCCAATTGTTTAACCGCTCTCATTATGAAGATATACTGATAACACGGGTGCATAAATGGTGCGATGATAAAACAGCAATGAGGCGGATGAAGGCTATTAATGATTTTGAGCAATTGTTGCAAGAACACAACAATACACATATTCTAAAATTTTATTTGCATGTTTCCCCGGAAGAACAACAGCAACGGCTGCAGGAAAGAATAAAAGACCCTGAAAAACAGTGGAAATATAATGAAAATGATTTCGCTGAGGCGAAACTGTGGGATGTTTATATGCAGATGTATGAGGATTGTTTTGAAAATTGCAACGATGCTCCATGGACTATTGTCCCATCCGATCAGAATTGGTATAAAGAGTTTATCATTGCGTCCGCTGTATATGATATGCTGAAATCATTGGATATGAAGTTTCCCGGGTTAAAAAAATAATAGGGCACACCGTTGTTTTAAACAAAAATTTAATACATTCATTTAGTAATTTTTTACAATAACTAAAACTAATTGTTATGGGAATGCTGAAAGAATTTAAAGAGTTTGCTATGAAAGGCAACCTGGTAGATATCGCCGTTGCTTTTGTTATGGGAGGTGCATTTGGAAAAGTTGTTACTTCTTTTACCGAAGGCCTTGTAGCCCCGATTATAGGATTGATTACAGGTGGTGTGGATTTCAATCAGAAAAAAATAGTCCTTCAGCAAGCCGTCGCCGAGGTCAAAGATGGATCTGGGGCAATCACTACCCCAGCCGTTGCTGAAATTGCATTAAAGTGGGGAAGTTTTGTAACTACTATTATTGATTTTATAATTGTTGCATTTGTTATGTTCTTGATTATAAAAGCAATTAACAGTATGAAGAAAAAAGAAGTACCACCACCTGCAGCTACTCCTGAAGATATTGCGTTACTGCGCGAAATAAGAGATTCACTAAAAAAATAAAAGTCTATATTAATTACATGGCCAATGATTGCATTTGCAATCATTGGCCTATTAAACTATTCCATCGCTATGAAGAAGATAACTTTTATCCTTGGATTTATTGTAGTTGCATTTGCCGGTTCGGCGCAGGATCAGACTGTAAAAGGCTTGCAGTCAGACGCATCACAAACTATTAAAAAAGATCCGAATGATACTATTCCCAAAACCTGGAAAACGGGGGGATTGTTTACACTGAATGTGGCTCAGGGCTCACTGTCAAACTGGGTCGGTGGCGGCGATAAATTTTCATTTTCCGGAGTTGCTTTTTTAAATCTTTATGCATACTACAAAAAGGGCCATCATATGTGGGATAACTCATTGAACCTGGGTTATGGCTTTGTAAATACAACTAGCCTTGGCCGTCGGAAAAGCGATGACAGGATTGATTTATTATCTAATTATGGATATCAGATAGCACCAAAATGGTATGTAAGTGCTTTGTTTAATTTCCGCACACAATTTGCAAAAGGGTATACTTATGGCAAAGATGTGTTGGGGCGTGATTCAGCTTCGCTGGTTTCTGCATCATTTGCACCGGCCTACGCCGTTCTATCATTAGGGGTTACCTATAAGCCTGTCGATTATTTTTCCATCTTCCTTTCACCCCTTACAGAAAGATGGGTTATTGTTACCAATGAAGAACTTTCTTTGAAAGGAGCATATGGTGTAGATCCGGGAAAAAAGGTAAGGAATGAATTGGGGGCTTTCGCCAGCATACAGTTTAATAAGGAAATAGCAAAAAACATTGTTTACACAAGTCGTCTTGATCTTTTTTCAAATTATAAGAAAAATCCGCAGAACGTGGATTTGTACTGGACAAATGTTTTAGCGATGAAAGTAAATAAATATATTTCAGCGAATATTGCATTGGATCTCCTGTATGACGATGATGCGATACAGAAATTGCAGGTAAGGCAACTTCTGGGCGTAGGGTTTTCTGCTAAATTTTAAAAAACCGCTGAAAAACCTGTGTAGAACTTGCAGGTTGCACGGCCTTTTTTTCCCTTACATTTGCGAGTCCTGTGGTTTGATAACTCACATCACAGGACTTTATATTTAAAACTAAAAGGAGTGGCTAGTAATACATCGTACCAGATAAATTTACCCCAGTTTGTAGGCCCGTTTGATCTTTTGTTATTTTTTATCGAACGCGATGAGCTCGATATTTATAATATACCGATTACTAAAATTACCAATGACTTCCTGGAATATATCCATCACCAGGAGTCGCTGAATATTGAATTGTCGAGTGAGTTTATTCTTTTCATTTCAACATTGATGCGCATCAAAGCGAAAATGTTATTGCCAAGAAAAGAACTGGATGCGCAGGGTAATGAAATAGATCCCCGGGAAGAGCTGGTTAATAAAATATTGGAGTATAAACGGTTTAAAGAAGCCTCGGCACAGATGGCGGAAATGGAAGCCATGCGCATGCTGATGGTAAAACGCGGCAATATCCAGAAGGAATTGTCTCATATTGGCGAAGAAGCTGGCGATGGAACAGAAATACAAAGCATTACTTTGTTCAAACTGATGAAGGCGTTTGAACGCACCATGCAGAAGTATTCTGACCGGATGAATAAGCCGGTACATACGGTAGTGCAGTATAATTATACGATGGAGGCAAGCCGGCAGGATATGTTATCGCTGGCGGAATCGCATCGTAGTGTTTCCTTTGAAAGAATATTTGAAAAGGCGGAAAACAGGGTGCATGCGATATTTATGTTTTTATCACTGCTCGAATTGGTACAGCAGAAGTTCCTGAAAATTATGATTGGTGAAGGAAAGAATAATTTTATTATCGAGTACAATGAACCGGAGAACAGGCTGGCTGAATTTGAAGAAGAACAGCAATCATAGACATATCAATAACATACTAATCGTTTAAAATTTATTTTATGAAGCGTTTTGCAACTGCAAACTGGAAAGGATCCGGTAAAGAAGGTAAAGGAACCAACTCAACACAATCAGGAATATTAAAAGATACGCAGTATTCCTATAAAAGTCGTTTTGAAGACGGTATCGGCACTAACCCTGAAGAACTGGTAGCGGCTGCACATTCCGGCTGTTTTACTATGAAATTAAGTTTTGTGTTGGGCGCTGCAGGATTTACTCCTGATAATATTGATACAAAATGTACTATCACATTGGATAATGGAGCTATTACTGAAAGCCATCTCGAGGTAACTGCAAAAGTGCCTGGTATAGATGCGGCGAAGTTTGAGGAATGTGTGGCAGATGCTAAAGCAAATTGCCCAATCAGTAAATTACTGAATACAAACATTACACATGAAGCAAAGCTGGTGTAAGAAAACGTATAATAAGCGAATAAAAAAAGGACAGTTCTCCTAAAAACAGAACTGTCCTTTTTTATGGAGATGAAACAGGTTGTCCCGTCTCAGCAATTATAGAACAGTTTACTATTTGTAAAATATTTTCCTTGAACATACTGCTCCTATACGCTAACTATTTAAATAGGAAAAGCAGGATTGGTTTGTGTGACGTATTGATAATCGGCTTTAACCCGTTCATAAACCCTGGGGAAATCATGGGACAGCCGAGGCTATTGCAAATGGGGACCGGGTAAGTTTCCTGCTCAGGTACACATTCATAAGAATGTAAAACAACTGATCGCTGAAAAGCATTACTATTGCTTGAATCAAGCCCTTGTAATTTATAGGACAGGCCGAACTTTCCTTTATAAGAGCCGCCTATTTTATACCTGCCTAAAGAGCTACAGCCGCTGCTTATTTTATTAGAAAAGCTTGCTTCTGTTTTAAAACTACTACCGCAGCTGCCATGAGCAACAAGACCGGATAAGAGGATAGAATCCTTTTTCATGTCATAAACAAAAAAACGGTTTCTCCCTGATTCAATACTCATATCAATAAGAAAACAGGTTTCACTGTTATAATTTTTATCTTTTGTCAACCTGACTAGTTGAATAGCTTTCTCCCTGAGCTTTATAAAAATTTTGGTGTCCGTTTCCGCTTTTATTTTATATGCTCCGGATGTTGAAGTTTTAAACTTTGGCTTATACCAAAAGATGTAAATGGGCAATACAAGAGTAGTGATTGTAAGCAATACAATCAGCAGCGTTTTATAAATCATGGCAATCGGTTAAGATTAACTCAGATGCTTAACGGATCAGATTCCATATTTCTTTTTGCAATGAAACGTTAAAAGGAAGTTGATGAAAATCGTTTGTTGGAGAGTTTAGCCCATCAATTGGCTTACGTGTATTTTATCTTTCATCATTTCTTTTACTGCATCTGCAATCGCTGCAGCATCATAATGGCATTCATGATGAAGTTCTTTTAATGTGCCATGCTCTACTATACGGTCAGGGATACCAAGAATCTTTACTTCATTCTTATAATTATGCTGCGCCATAAATTCAAGTATGGCAGTTCCGAAACCTCCGGTTACCGTGCCGTCTTCTACAGTTACTATTTTTTCATAATGGCTCAAGGCTTCATGCAATAACTCTTCATCCAATGGTTTTGCAAAACGCATATCGTAATGCCCCGGGTTCAATCCATCGTTCTTCAATTCGCGGATAGCAGCGGCCGCGAAATTACCGGGATGACCCAATGAAAGAATAGCGATATCAGTACCTTCTTTTATTTTCCGCCCTTTACCAATTTCAATTGCCTTCATTTCTGTTTTCCATTCCGGCATCACGCCCTCACCACGGGGATAGCGGATCACAAAAGGTAAAACAGTTGTTTCCAACTGGGCTGTATACATCAGGTTTCTCAGTTCGCTTTCATTCATCGGTGCACTGATAATCATATTCGGGACGCATCGGAAATAAGCAATATCATAAGCGCCATGATGGGTAGGTCCATCTTCACCTACAAGACCGGCACGATCAAGGCAAAAAATAACGGGTAATTTTTGTATCGCCACATCATGTACTACCTGATCATAGGCCCTCTGCATAAACGAAGAATAGATATTGNNAATACCCTCATTCCCTGTGTGGCCATTCCGGCGCTTAAGGTAACTGCATGTTGTTCGGCAATGCCTACGTCGAAAGCACGGTCAGGCATTTTCTCCATCATAAATTTTAATGAAGAACCCGATGGCATGGCAGGAGTGATACCCAATATTTTTTCATTTTTTTCAGCCAGTTCAATGATTGTATGACCGAATACATCCTGGTACTTTGGCGGTTGGGGCAGGTCATATTTCTTTCTGGCAATCTCACCGGTTACTTTATCGAACAAGCCGGGTGCATGCCACTTAGTCTGATCTTTTTCTGCCAGTGAATATCCCTTCCCTTTTGTTGTAATTATGTGAAGTAATTTAGGGCCGGGTATATTTCGCAAATCCTTTAGAGTATCAGTAAGCTTGGTGATATTATGACCATCAATTGGCCCAAAATAACGAAGCTTTAATGATTCGAATAAATTAGCGCTGCTGCTTACCATTCCTTTCATCCCCTCGGTCAGCTTATGCACCATCGCCCGGCTGAATGTTTTGCCAACTGGCAATTTGCCAAGCAATTTCCATACATCATCTTTTACTTTATTATAAGCTGGTGAAGTGGTAATATCCGTCAGGTATTCTTTCAATGCACCCACATTCGGGTCAATGCTCATGCAGTTATCGTTCAGGATAATCAGCACATCGCTATCGGCTACCCCGGCATGATTCATGGCTTCAAAAGGCTGGCCTGCAGTCATAGCGCCATCGCCAATTATTGCCACAGCCTTCCGGTCTTTTTCGCCCTTATATTTTGCAGCCATCGCCATGCCCAAAGCGGCAGAAATAGAGGTAGAAGAATGACCTACTCCAAAAGTATCATATTCGCTTTCACTTCTTTTCGGAAAGCCACTAAGTCCCTTATATTTTCTGTTGGTACTAAAATTATCTCTGCGACCGGTAAGAATTTTATGTCCATAAGCCTGATGGCCTACATCCCAAACCAATTGATCATAAGGGGTATTGTAAATGTAATGAAGGGCTACAGTCAACTCAACCACACCCAAACTGGCGGCAAAATGACCGCCATGAACGCTAACAACATCAATTATAAACTGCCTTAACTCGTCGCAAACCTGGTGTAATTTTTCCCGGGGTATCTTTTTCAGATCGTCAGGCGAATTAATGGTACTTAATAGTGGACCGGGATTGATCTGCATGTGGTTTAACTGCTGTTTTAGCCCCGTAAAATTAGTCTTTTCCTTTTTAGAAGGGTTGCTAAAATTTACGAAAATTAACCGATTCAGGTCTGTTTTAGCCGTTTTTGTTTAAACGGATTCCATTTGTAAAAATTATCTTCCACTGGTATATTTACACTAATTGCTAAAAAACGGTTTGGGTAGCTTTGCAGACTATGCGAATTGGTAAAAGATTATATTGGATTTTCCAGCTGAGCGGGTGGGGGTTGTTTGCTTTAGCCAATGTATTCTTTGCCTTTATTTTTGACCAGGTAGAGTGGAAATTTTGCTTTCGGGTGGCGATTTATATCGCATCGGGTTTGCTGCTTTCACACTGTATGCGCTGGGTGATCCATAAAACAAATATTCTTTATAAACCCCTGCAGGCACAAATTACAAGTTTCATTTCTATCACATTAGTCTTCAGCATGCTCTTGGGCATTGCAGAAACATACCTTCTGCAATATTTTAATATCCAGCAGAAACAATTCAGTTCAAAAGAAGTAGCTATCCCGAAGGTGATTTTATGGAACGCATTTTATTCTTTTATATATCTTTTAATCTGGAACTGCATTTATTTTATTTACCACTATATCGAGAAAAGCAGAAAGCAGCAGTTTGATACGTTGAAGCTGGAAGCGCTGGTAAAAGAACTGGAATTAAAAACAATTAAAGCGCATATCAACCCTCATTTTATTTTTAATTCATTGAATAGCATCCGTGCACTGGTGGATGAAAACCCGGAACGGGCAAGAAAGGCGGTAACAGAGTTGAGCAATATTTTACGAAGCAGTATGCAGATTGAAAAAGCAGAGACAGTTAATTTCGAAAAGGAACTGAATATTGTAAAAGACTATCTCGCTTTGGAAAATATGCGGTTTGAAGACCGGCTGAAAGTAGAATATGAAATAGATGAAGATACCCTGGACCAGCAGGTGCCGCCTATGATGCTGCAGACATTGGTTGAAAATGCGATTAAACACGGCATCAGCAGGCAAATGAACGGAGGCGTGGTAAAAGTGGTTTCAGATTTCAGGAATGGTTGTCATGAACTGATCGTTCAAAATACGGGTCACCTGAACGGGGCATTGAATGGCTATATGGGGTTTGGTTTATCCAGTACACAAAACAGGCTGCATTTATTATATGGAGAGAAAGCAAATTTCGAAATCAGGCAGGCTACTCCTACACTTGTTGAAGCTAAACTGTCCATCCCTGTTGAAGCGAAGTAAAACAGACACACATGAAAGCAATTATTATTGATGATGAAAGACTGGCAAGAGCGGAATTGAAAAAGCTTTTACAGGATTTCCCTGAAGTGGAAGTGATTGAAGAAGCGGCGAATGCCGAAGAAGGCATTTCTAAAATAGACAGCCTGAACCCGGAACTGATTTTCCTGGATATTCAGATGCCGGGTAAAACCGGGTTCGATATGTTGTCTGAATTGGAAAGAGCGCCTTATGTAATTTTCACGACGGCTTATGATGAATATGCGCTCAAAGCATTTGAAGTAAATGCATTGGATTATTTATTAAAACCCGTTGAGCCCAAACGACTGGCAGATGCTATTCAAAAACTGCATTTGGTAGAACAAAAAGAAGCGAGGACAAACAGCGGTACCGAGAATGTGAATAATAGCTTGTTAAGTGAAAACGACCAGGTTTTTGTAAAAGACGGGGAACGCTGCTGGTTTGTAAAGCTGAGTGATATTCGTTTATTTGAGAGCGTTGGTAACTATGCTAAAGTATTCTTCGGGACCAATAAACCGCTTATATTAAAATCTTTAAACGCGTTGGAAGAACGTTTAGATGAAAAAATATTCTTCCGTGCTAACCGGAAACATATTGTTAACCTTCGCCTGATAGAAAAAATAGAACCTTATTTTAACGGAGGCTTATTACTTGAATTAAAAGGGGGTGAAAAAATAGAAGTTAGCCGCCGGCAAACGGTAAAGTTTAAAGAAATGATGAGTCTTTGAATAAAAGTAAAAGTGAGACCAGTTAATGCGTTGTTCTGCTTTTAGAATATATTTTAATTATGAAAAAATTAGTTCTGATGGGGTTGTTAATAACGACAACCTCTTTTTTATTGGCGCAGAAATCAGCTACTATTATCAATGCTAAAGAAGTAGAACGAATTGAAAAAGTATTGGCTGCAGATAATATGCGGGGCCGCAAAGTTTTCACACGTGAGTTGGATAAAGCAGCGGTTTTTATTGCTTCCGAATTTAAAAAAGCCGGGTTACAAACCTGGAAAGGGAGTAAATCTTATCTGCAACGGTTTGTGATGGTAAAACCAAAGTTTATCAGCGCCTCTGGTACGTTAGATGGCGAGCCACTGGAGCAAAAAAATATTGTCGTAATTACAAGTCAGTCTGAATTGAAAATGAACCAGAATTCCGGGTATGAAAAAGCAGCGATAAAACCCGGTGCGGATTTCTTTATGGAAGCCTATAAATATTTTCAATCCCGGAAGAGTTATTTTGTAACTGTTGACACATCTTTTTCGAAAAATTTTTCCCGCCTTGCACAGTTTAAAAATGGTGGAATTTTTAAATCTGATAAAAGCATTGTTTTTGTTTTGACAGAAAAGGAGCCTTCTGTTTTTTCTATCGAAGCGAAATACAGGGTTGCAGAGCAAAAGCTGGCAAACGTGGTTGGTATATTACCTGGTAAATCAAAGAAAGATGAGTATGTGATTTTCTCATGCCACTATGATCATATAGGCATTAGCCAACCTGTAAATGGAGACTCCATTAATAACGGCGCTAATGACGATGCAGCAGGAACAACAGCGGTTATTTTACTGGCAAAATATTTCAAAGCTTTAAATAATAACGAGAGAACAATAGTATTTGCAGCTTTTACAGCGGAAGAAGTAGGTGGATTTGGATCCAGATATTTTTCAGAGCAATACGATCCGGCAAAAGTAGCTGCCATGTTTAATAT
>JAFDYH010000188.1:0-6463 GCA_018267535.1 Bacteroidota bacterium | reverse complement strand
CTGGAAGGGACCGGTTTTACCTTTTATCCCGATCCGTATCCTGATAAAGATTTATTTTATCGTTCGGATAATGCAACACTTGCAAGACAAGGAGTACCTGCTCATACTATTTCTACCTCTAAAATGGATAATGAACCCAATTATCATAAAGTTAGCGATCAGGTGGAAACATTGGACCTGGCAAACATGGCAATGATTATTAAGTCAATTGCATTAAGTGCAAAAACAATTATTGCGGGAACCGATACGCCGACAAGAGTAAACGTGGATGATTTGCGCTAGATTTTTACGGGCACGGAATGTATGGCCGCACTCATCTCTTTTATTAATGAGGCATCTTTTTCAATCGCATTGCCAACGACAATAATATCTGCCCCGGCTTTGCAGTTGAGGTAGGCTTTTTCGGGAGTAGTGATACCGCCACCAACGATGAGTGGGACTTCAATATGATCGGCGACTATTTTAATCATGCTTTCAGTAATCGGTCTTTTTGCACCGCTGCCTGCATCCATATAGATCAAACGCATACCTAGCATTTCACCAGCCATTGCCGTGCACATGGCGATTTCATTTTTATCGGCCGGTATTGGACTTGCATTGCTGATATAGGAAACGGTAGTGGGGGCACCACCATCAATAACCATATAGCCTGTGGCGAGTAATTCTAAGCCACTTTGTTTTACAAACGGGGCAGAAACTACGTGTTGTCCAATTAGTAATTCAGGGTTGCGGCCAGATATCAGAGAGAGATACAGTAAACCATCCGCATACTTGCTGATCTGGCTGGGGCTGCCGGGAAATAATATAACAGGGATATCGCAGTTCCGTTTAATGTGCTGCACACATTCATCCAGGTGGTTGGAAATAACAAGACTGCCACCGACCAGCAGATAGTCTACTTTAGCGTTGATTGATAATTCAATTAATTCATCCAGTATAGACGTGTTGATTTTATCGGGGTCAATCAGTACGGCAAATGATTTATGTCCCTGTTCCTTTCTTTGTTCCAGCGATTTGTAAATTGTCATTTTCATCCGATACCGGGTTCTGATGCAAAAATGCAGAAAAGTTTCCGCTTTTTTGCATTCCGTTCAATCATTTAAAAACAAGCTATTCAGTCCTTTCACTGGTTTCGAAATTTAAGATACACAGTCATTGTTGAAAAGGCGCTTAATCAAATTTCAGAAACTTTTATTGTTAACAACAACAAATATTTTCGCAGCGGGATGATTATGGAAATTTTAAATTGCTATAATCTTAAAGTTAACTGTTGACAGCTATTTCGGTTGGTTTCTTGATGAGAAATGCAGAAAATCCAAGGCTATCATACGTTTTAAGCTGAAAAAATCCCTGCTGGTTTTGCAGTGCAGGCAATCTTTTTTTTAATAATAGGTCTTAGTGTTGCAAGGCGACTTTTCCAAAAAAAATTTTGCAATAAAAAATTATATAACTGTGAAAAAATCTGCTAATTCAATACAGCAAAGAGTTTCGGGATTACAGGTATTCATTATCCACAATATGTGCAAAATTGAAGGTTTGAAATATTCGAATCAAAAAATACTTTCGAATGACGGTCTCCCACCTAGAGGCTCAAAAATCTAACCCAACAAATTTTTAGTTATGGCAGGAAAGAAAGATGCATCCGCCAAAAGCGGTTTGCAGTTCCGTCGTCGCTTCACCCGCGATGATAAAAATGTTTTCGACCTCTTCGAATACGATTATCGCAGTTCAGTAATACGCAATCCCAGCGGTGAAGTAGTTTTTGAAATGAATAATGTAGAAGTTCCCAGGCAGTGGAGCCAGATAGCAACGGATATTCTTGCCCAAAAATACTTTCGTAAGGCCGGTGTGCCGCAACCGGATGGAAGCCTTGGCCGGGAAACTTCTGCAAAACAGGTTGCGCATCGGTTGGCTAATTGCTGGAAAGTGTGGGGTGAGCGTTATGGTTATTTTGCTTCGGATAAAGACGCAACTATTTTTTATGAAGAATTGGTGTATAGCATTCTTAACCAGATGTGTACCCCAAATTCTCCCCAGTGGTTCAATACGGGTTTGTTTGAAAGCTATGGTATAAAAGGAAAGCCGCAAGGTCATTATTATGTAGACCCCGCCGATAACCAGCTAAAGAAATCGACATCAGCCTATGAACGTCCACAACCGCATGCCTGCTTTATTTTAAGTGTGGATGATGACCTGGTGAATGAAGGGGGTATCATGGATTTATGGGTTCGGGAGGCACGTATATTTAAATATGGTTCCGGTGTGGGAACCAACTACTCTAATTTACGTGGGGAAGGAGAAAAACTCAGTGGTGGTGGCACTTCAAGTGGTTTGATGAGCTTTTTGAAAATCGGGGACCGCGCTGCCGGCGCTATAAAAAGCGGTGGTACTACCCGCCGTGCAGCCAAGATGGTTTGTCTTGATTTAGACCATCCTGAAATAGTTGAATTTATCAATTGGAAAGTAGAAGAAGAAAAGAAAGTGGGTGCATTGATTGCTGCGGGGTACCCCAGCGACTATGAAGGGGAAGCCTATAAGACCGTAAGTGGGCAGAACTCTAACAACTCAGTTCGCATTCCCAATTCATTTTTTGAAAAATTAAAGAATAATGACGATTGGGAACTGACGGGTCGTATGGATGGCCGTGTAATGAAAAAGGTACCAGCCCGGGAATTATGGAACCAGATTTCCTATGCAGCATGGCGTTGCGCCGATCCCGGTACTCAGTATAATACAACGATCAATGAATGGCATACCTGCCCTGCCGGAGGTCAAATCAGGGCTTCCAATCCCTGCTCTGAATACATGTTTCTCGATAATACAGCATGTAACCTGGCATCCGCGAACCTGATGAAATTTTATGATGCACAGAAAAATATTTTTGATGTAGAAGGATATGAATACAATTGCCGTTTATGGACAGTTGTATTGGAAATATCTGTATTGATGGCGCAATTCCCTTCCAAAGAAGTGGCGCAATTAAGCTATGAATACAGAACCCTCGGTTTGGGTTATGCGAATCTTGGTACCATGCTGATGGTGAGCGGTATTCCTTATGATAGTGAAGAGGCAAGAGCAATTGCCGGGGCAATTACTGCAATTATGACGGGCATTGCTTATAAAACTTCTGCGGAACTGGCCGGAGTATTAGGCGCTTTTCCCCGCTATGCAGAGAACAAAGACAATATGTTGCGTGTAATGCGCAATCACCGTTTGGCTGCTTACGATGCAGATGAATATGAGGGATTAAGCCTGAAACCACAAGGCATCAAAGCTAAATACTGTCCTGATTATTTATTATCGGCTGCCTGTAAAGCATGGGACGATGCAGTGGAGTTGGGTGAAAAATACGGTTATAGAAATGCTCAGGCCACTGTTATTGCACCAACTGGTACAATAGGCCTTGTCATGGATTGCGATACAACAGGCGTTGAACCAGATTTTGCATTAGTAAAGTTCAAAAAATTATCCGGGGGTGGTTATTTTAAAATCATCAACCAGTCTGTTCCTACTGCATTAAGAAACCTTGGTTATAATGCGAAGGAGGTGGATACAATTGTAAAATATGCAGTAGGCGCTGCAAGCTTTGCAGGAGCGCCATTTATTAATCACCAATCTTTAAGTGAGAAAGGATTTATCGCTGATGAAATAAAAAGATTAGATGCAGCAGCAGCCACTGCTTTTGAAATTGGATTTATATTCAATAAATACACGCTGGGTGAAGAGTGCCTGCAGCGTTTAGGGTTTAAACCAGAGCAATATAATGACTTTGAATGGAGCCTGCTTGAAGCACTCGGGTTTACAGACGAGCAAATTGAAGCCGCTAACGACTATGTATGTGGTACCATGATGCTTGAAGGTGCACCTTATCTGAAAGAGCAGCATTTGCCCGTTTTTGACTGTGCCAACAAATGCGGAAGGAAAGGCCTGCGCTATATTCATGCGCATGGCCATATCCGCATGATGGGCGCCGCACAACCGTTTATCAGCGGTGCCATTTCCAAAACAATTAACCTGCCCAATGAGGCCTCTGTGGAAGAAATTGCAGATTCGTATATGCTGAGCTGGGAACTGGGATTAAAAGCATGTGCTCTTTATCGTGATGGTTCCAAATTGTCGCAGCCACTCAGCAACAAATCAGATAAGAAGAAAAAAACGGAGGAGATAAAAGCAGAAACTGAAACAGTGGAGCCGGTTACCCAACAACAGTCGAATATAGTTGACATGAGCAAACTGACAGTTGAAGAGTTACTGGAAGAAGTGCAGAAAAGGGTACAGGCTTCACCGGACACAAAACTAAAACGTAAACTCGCCAGTATTGTCGAGCGTCGTTCATTACCGGCAAAACGTCGAGGCTTTACGCAAAAAGCAAAGATCAATGGACAGGCAATTTTCCTGCGTACGGGAGAATATAGTGATGGAACATTAGGCGAGATATTTATTGATATGGCAAAAGAAGGCGCTACCATGCGCAGTATGCTAAACTGTTTTGCTATTTCCATTTCTATCGGTTTACAATATGGTGTGCCGTTAGAAGAATTTGTTGACAAATTTGCCTTTACCCGTTTTGATCCGGCAGGGTTTGTAGAACATCCGAATATTAAATCAACAACTTCTATTGTTGACTTTATCTTCCGTGCATTGGGTTATGAATATCTCGGTCGTACTGATTTGGTACACGTGCTGGATAAACCGGAAATCATGAATGCAGGGACGGATGATTGGGATGATGTGCCCACAAACCTGGAATATGATGAGAAACCACAATTATCAAGTGTCCGTGTAGTAGGTTCTGGTAGTAATGGAGTGACTCCCCAGCCGGCAAAAACACAACGTACTACACAACCGGTAAAAACCGAATCAAGCCTGAACGCTGTAAACGCAGCGGCGAAAAGTATGCAGAGTGATGCACCGGCTTGTAATACCTGCGGACATATTACAGTGCGCAGCGGTACCTGCTATAAATGTCTGAACTGTGGCAATAGCATGGGCTGTAGTTAAACCAGAGAACTGGACGGAAAACCATAAACAAGTACCCACCATTAATCCCCTTGATTAGCAAGGGGATTTTTATTTTTAAGTAGTATTCCCTTTTTGGATAAAAGGAAATATACGCTGGTCTTATCGCATATTTTAGAAGAAAAAACTATTGCATACGGAGGTGAAATGGTTTTACTTTGAACTGCTAAAGCCGTTGCACTATGAAGATCCGTTACATTTTCTATCTCATTATTGTTGTAGCTGTATTATCGGCCTGTAACAGGGCATTTACACCTTATGATGCTGCAAATCACAGAAAAGGTGCGAGATGCAGGAACCTTAATTAATTCCGTTTAACTATTACGTCCTTATTAAAAAATCAGCAGGTAACCAGACCGGTTACTTGCATGATTTTGTACTGTAGTATACTGTAGTAATGAAATTCAGGCCCCAAACAGATTATTTACCGCACCTTCCAGCATCGGGAATTTGTCCACGATATAACTTTTGATAGTTTCCAGTGCTTTTGCTGCTTGTTCATCAGTTAATCCTGCTTCGCTTTTCAGTTTGTCAATCAATTCCTGCATATAGAAAGTTTAAGAGATAAAAGAATTTTAACAGGTTTCTAAAATACGAAAGATATATATGCCGCATAAAAAATGATTCCCATGAAGAGGAATCATTTCAAATTTTTTAAATATAAGACGGCTTATGCTACTTTTAAAAGGCTAAGCTTGCTTTTATCAAACTTGCGTTTCGCGTATTCCAGGGTCAGGTTAAAGTGGCTTTCTTTGGAGGAAGGTAATTCAAACATTGCATCAGTCAATATCCCTTCGCAAATGCTGCGAAGTCCCCTTGCTCCTAATTTATATTCCACCGCTTTTTCTACCATAAAATCCAATACTTCTTCTTCAATTTCAAGATGTATTCCTTCCAGTTCAAACAATTTCTTGTATTGTTTCATCAAGGCATTCTTGGGTTCGGTAAGGATAGCACGTAAGGTAGAAGCATCTAAAGGATCCAAATGTGTAACAACGGGCAAACGTCCGAGCAGTTCTGGAATCAGTCCGAAAGATTTCAAATCCTGAGCATTTACATAACGCAGCAGGTTCTTCTTCATATTCTCCTGCTGTTCCTTATCTACATTAAACCCGATTGTATTGGTCTGCACACGGCGGGCAATAATTTTATCAATACCGTCAAATGCGCCACCGCAAACAAACAGGATATTTTGAGTATTGATCTTGATAAGCTTTTGCTCCGGATGTTTGCGGCCACCTTGAGGCGGGACCAATACATCTGTCCCTTCCAGTAATTTCAGCATTCCCTGCTGAACGCCTTCTCCGCTCACATCGCGGGTTATAGATGGATTATCACCTTTACGGGCTATCTTGTCAATTTCATCAATATATACAATACCTCGTTCTGCAGCAGCTATATCATAATTACAAACTTGTAATAACCTGGTCAGGATACTTTCTAC
>JAFDYH010000187.1:2784-3143 GCA_018267535.1 Bacteroidota bacterium | reverse complement strand
AACACAGCAATAAGACAAAGTGAATGCTTCTAAATTTTTTTTAACCTGCTCAATAAATTCTAACAGCCATCCGCATCTATGATGCAGGTGCGAGGGAATAGTGCTGATAACTATAGTGATCATTCGCGTTGACTTTTTTGCCGGCAAGCAGGTTACTTTTTTTATCAAGAAAAAAGAAAGGCAATAAAAATTCTCTATTATAAAGTGCATCACTACTTATCCCATAGGAAAATAAGCCAATTACTGGTAACAATATGCAAAACTCATATTGCAGTAATCCAATAAATTAGCATATATTAAAACCCCTTCATGAAGAAAACCATTCTGGCAACGCTATCAATTATTATTATTATTAACGG
>JAFDYH010000187.1:0-2757 GCA_018267535.1 Bacteroidota bacterium | reverse complement strand
CAATAAAAAAGTATTCAACATCAGCCCATCGTTCACCTGGTTTAAAGACAGCACCGGACTAACATGGTACACCCAGGATGCTACGGGCAAAACTTTCAATAAACTTGATTTAAAAAATAAAAGGATAACTCCCCTCTTCGATCAGCAACGACTCGCTAAAATCCTCAGCGATACACTGAAAAAAGAAATCAAAGCCACTGACCTTCCTTTTTATACCGTTCGTTATGCCGATAAAACACATCTCGAGTTTACCGCAGAAGGCAAAGAATATTCTTTAAACACCACCGACTATTCACTAACAAGAAAAAACGAAGAAGAATACAATGAAATGGAGGAAAAATCCCCCGATGGTAAATGGATCGCATACAGCAAAGACCATAATCTTTATATCAGATCCACAACCACCAGCGAAGTAAAACAACTCAGCCACGAGGGTATCAAAGATTACGACTATGCCAGCTGGTATGGCTGGGGCGAAATCATTGAAGGGGAAAATGGCGAACGTCCCCCGCATTTCGTTGCAAGCTGGTCGCCCGACAGCAAATGGATACAAACCTATATCTGCGACCTGCGCAAGGGACAAAAGATGTATCTCCTCGACTGGAGCATCGATACACTTTACAAACCCAAACTCCTCTCCTACTATCGCGGTTCCCCCGGCGATACCGATATGGTGTATATGCTGCCCGTGTACTTCAACGTAAGTACCGGTGAGGAAATCAAAAAAAAAGAATTCCGCAATGTGAATGCTACTGCCTTCGAATGGTCGAAGACAGAACCCAGCATCTCGTATATCGAAAACCGTGTACGCGGTTACCAGCAGGTAGACCTTTATCGTTTCGACCTCAACAATAAACAACAGCAAACCCTCTACAGCGAAAAAAGCGCTACCAATATCGATAACTATAATTCACAGATCACGGAGGATGGTAACCAAATCATCATCACTTCCGAGAAAGATGGATGGAAACAACTCTACCTGCTCACAATAAAAGATGGAACACTACAACCCATTACCAATGGCGCTTATTATGTCAACGATATTATCGCTGTAGATAAAAAAACAAAAACCATTTTCTTTACCGCCTCCGGTAAAGAAGCCGGCCGCAATCCTTATTACCAGCATTTTTATAAAATAAAGATGGATGGCAGCGGCCTCACCTTACTTACTCCGGAAAATGCCAATCATGATATTACCCTTTCGCCCGATACAAAATATTTTACCGATAATATCTCTACGCTGGATCAGCCATCGCATGCTGTATTACGCGATGCACACAATGGAAAAATCATCATGGACCTTGCCAAAGCAGATCTTTCTGCACTTACGGCTATGCATTATCGTTTACCCGAAGCATTTAGCTGCATCGGCCGCGATGGCAGTACGGTTATCTATGGCGCTATCTGGAAACCTTCTAACTTCGACAGCACAAAGAAGTACCCCGTTATCGACCAGACCTATACCGGCCCGCATACCTATATGTTCCCGCGTAATTTTTTTTCAGGCATTGCCCGTTCCAACCAGGCATGGGCTGAACTCGGTTTCATTGTCGTTACTGTGGATGGCATGGGCACCGCCAACCGCTCCAAAGCATTTCATAATGTATCGTATAAGAATATGGGCAAAAACCTGCTGGACCATGTGCTCGCCATCCGCGAACTCGGCCGGCGTTATTCATGGATTGATACCAGCCGTGTCGGCATCTTTGGCCATAGCGCCGGTGGGTATGATGCAGGCCATGCCGTACTGCAGTACCCGGACTTTTATAAGGTAGCCGTAGCCAGCAGCGGCGACCACGACTTTCGTATGGAGAAAGACTGGTGGCCGGAAATGTATATGGGCTGGCCGGTAGATAGTACCTATAACGAAGTATCGAATATAACGATGGCGCCTAACCTGAAAGGCAAGCTGCTGCTCGTGCATGGCGGCATTGATGAAAATGTAAACCCCAGCGCCACCTTTAAGCTGGCCGAAGCCCTGGTAAAAGCCGATAAGGAATTTGACATGCTGATACTGCCCAGCCAGCATCATGGCTACACCGGCAAGTACGCCGATTACTTTACCAAAAAACGGTGGAACTATTTTATAGAGCACCTGCTGGGTAGTAAGACGATTTGGGATTTTGAGTTAAGGTAATGTGTATAAGTGTTTTTATGTACTAAGCTATATTGCTACTATTAAGCTTTCGTTGCGTCGCACTCTTGTACTTCAACAATGCTATCAAACATTGTTGAAGTATCCCGATGTAAATCGGTGGTGTAATTAGTAATTTTATTCGGCATCACGTAAAGTATTCACTTTTATCACAAGAGAATTTTACACCATATTAATTAGGTCATCAATACTTTTCGTCCATCTGAGGTGTGTGCATAAACCTTTTCCAACGTTCAGGCTATTGCGGGAAGACCCCGGTACTTGCGGAGGTAAAGGCTCCTATATTTAGTAATGCCGGTAGGTACTCCTCTTTGGTTCATTTCCGATTAATGAAGCAAAAAGGAGCGGGAATACACACCACAGCTTCGGAGCAGGTGGAATCCTTAAGCATTTGAATTTCTATCAACATTTGTACTTATCTTCAGTAGGTTAATTCCAAACCCTTCTTTCGCCAATCAGTAACCCGTTACCGGTAATTTGTCCAAAGGCAATTTTTAAGGCATTTAATAATTTACTATTATGAACGAGCAAAAACTTATCATTGACTGGGCACACCTGCCCACATACAACACCATCATGGCTTTACTGACTGGTGTTGCACT
>JAFDYH010000186.1:660-6980 GCA_018267535.1 Bacteroidota bacterium | reverse complement strand
CTTTGCCAGCATGCTGCAGAAGCAAAACGCCTATGAAGTTGCGTTTCATGTTGGCAAACAAACCAACCTGGTGAAAGAGCTTTTTAATGATAAAAGCACAGAAGGTTTACAGCGTTATGAAAATATTCAGGAGTTATTAAACTCGATCAAAGAATGGGTAGATGATACAATCAATCGGTCGCAAATAGATGAAGATGGTGTAATAGCAGAGGGTTCTGAAATCCTCCCTTCGGGGGGTGGGGGGGCCAGCTTAGGATCTTATTTACAGCAAATCACATTGCTGACGGATGCAGATGAAAAAGATGTAAATGCAGATACAGTAAAGCTGATGACGATACATGCGGCAAAGGGTTTGGAATTTGGCTGTGTGTTCGCCGCAGGGCTGGAAGAAATGTTGTTTCCAAATGCACTTAGTATAAACTCAAGAGAAGAACTGGAAGAAGAAAGGAGATTGTTTTATGTGGTAATTACAAGGGCCAAACACAGGTTATGGATTACATATGCCAATACACGTTATAAATTCGGCAGCCTTGTACAAAACGAGCCAAGCCGGTTTATTGATGAATTGCCTGAACAATTTCTTGACAGGAGTTTTGCAGGAAGCAGCAACCGCAACAATGTTGGCTTTGGCGGATCAGCTTTTGAGCGGATGAATGGAGGTGGCTGGGGAAACAGCTCAACCAAGCAAGCTGAAAAAATGTATGGGCCTCCGCCGGGAAAAAAGAAAGACGAAGCGCCATCCTACCTCGCTCCCAAAACACCTTATCCAAAAGTAGTGGAACATAAAGCCTCTTCAGATTTTGTGGCCAGCGATACAAGCAACCTGAAAGCCGGGCAAAAAGTGGAGCACCAGAAATTTGGTTTTGGTGAAGTAATAAAAATGGAAGGAGCGGCACATAATCCTGTCGCCACAGTTAAATTCGAACACAATGGCGAGAAGAAGATCATGCTGAATTATGCGAAGTTGCGGATATTGGATTAAGGTCATGAAAACATACGAATGAGCACGGTAAGGTTTACTGTAGATTAATTCAATGGTTAGTATAGCCTACTATCTTTTAGCGTATGAAAAAGTCAATACTATTTCCCGGTCTGCTATTGTGTAATTTCCTTTTTGCGCAGCATAGCGACTACTTCACAGTAAAAAAAGACAGCAGCGGTTTTATATTAACGCAGAAAGGCGCTTCCATGCTCGTGGCCTTACCATTGAAATGTATTGATAAAGAATATCCCAATAAAACCAACCATACTTCTATTAGTGATAGTGATCATGTAATTACCCCGCATAATCTTCATCCTGCATTCTATGGCTGTTTCGACTGGCATTCCTGTGTACATGGTCATTGGATGATGATTAAACTATTAAAAGAATTTCCTCAATTACCGGAAGCTGCTAAAATCAGGGCCGCGATTAATAAAACAATTACCAAAGAAAATATAGCTACCGAAGTAAAATATTTTGATGCAGAGCTAGCTAAGGGCTGGGAGCGTACATATGGATGGGCCTGGCTGTTGAAATTAGATGAGGAGCTGGCAACATGGAATGATGAAGATGGCAAACGCTGGCATGAGGCATTACAACCTTTAACCAATACGGTTATCGGGTTATGGACAGCGTACTTGCCAAAGCAAACTTATCCTAACCGCACCGGGGTTCATCCGAATACTGCATTTGGACTAGTATTGGCCTTGGACTATGCCAGGATAGTAAAAAATACCGCATTTGAGAATGCCATCATTACCCACGCTAAAAGAATTTATGCGGCTGATAAAAATGCACCGACACAATGGGAGCCGGATGGCAGTGACTTTCTATCACCCAGCCTGGAAGAAGCCGACTTGATGAAAAGGATTTTGCCGGAGAAAGAGTTTCTTGGCTGGTTCAATAGCTTTATTACAGCGGATGGTTTAAAGCATCTCACACAATTACCTGTAATCTCCGACCGCAATGATTACCAGATTGTTCATTTAGATGGTTTATGTTTCAGTCGTAGCTGGTGCATGAAAGATATAGCAAGGGCCGTACCTAAAAATGACCCGAGAAAGGCTTTATTGATAAAGGCTGCTACCCATCACCTTGCAGAAGCATTACCTCATGTAGCCGGGGGTAATTACGGCGGCGAACATTGGTTAGGCAGCTTTGCCGTATATGCCCTGGCAGATTAATTATACTTTTTTCCACATTTTGATTAAAGCGGAATAAGATTTGCAATGGATCTGGTGAAATCCACCGTAAACCCTGTAAAAACAAATTGCTAATCAAAATACCTGGTTTATGGCAGACATATATAAAATGAATGAACACCATAGTAGTTCAGGGTGTCACTTCGTAACATTGAGCGTAGTAGATTGGGTTGATGTGTTTATCCGGCCTGTTTATAAGCAAATCATCGTTCATTCCCTCAATCATTTTTCAGAAAACAAAGGCCTTAACATTTATGCATGGTGCCTTATGACCAATCATCTGCATATGATTGTTTCCGCCAGTGAAGGTCATGCTTTACCTGATATTGAAAAGGAATTGAAACGTTTTACAACACAAAAGATACTGGAAGATATAAGCGTAGAACCTCCTAAACGCCTGAAATGGATGATGGAGCGTTTTGAAAATTTCAGCAGTACGCTTGGGCTGATAAAAAAATTCCAGCTATGGCAAACCTGTACGAACCCTGTTTTTATCAATCATCAAAAACCCGATCAGCTAATTGAACAGATTGAATATATACATGAAAACCCTGTTCGTGACCGTATTGTTACAACAGCTGAAGATTACCTATACAGTTCAGCAAGGGATTATGCAGGCATGAAGGGTTTAGTGAATATTGTCAAGCTGCCCACGATCTTGCAACAATTCTCAGCAGTTGAAAATGTGAATGGCAATTTTTTCAGAAAGTATATCAGGAATTAGTGAGTAGTCAATGGTTAATAGTGAATAGAAGTATCTTTCCGTTCCGCATTCACTAATTGCTAATTCACTTCTTTACCTCTTTCTTTAATGCTTCTACATTCTTCTTTTCACTGCCGATAAAAATTTTATCGTTGATAATCACAACAGGCCGTTTCAGAAAAGTATATTCTTCCAGAATAAAATTCTTGTAGTCTTTTTCTTCCAGTTTTTTATCTTTTAACCCCAGCTCTTTATACTTCATTGCCCTGCGACTGAATAAAGACTCATAGCTTCCCGACATTTTTTTCATTTGCTCCAGTTGTTCTGGTGTAATTTTTTCTTCTTTAATATTCTGCATATCGAACTTCTTATCGGTAATGCCTGTTTCTTTAATAATTGCCTGGCAGGTAGTGCAATTGCCGAGGTGATAAATCTTCTTCATAAAAACTCTTTTAACTTGTAACAGTTTTGCCAAATAGCCGACCTATTACAGGATCGATCGCAATTTAAATGACACAACCGGAATTTGTACAACTGATTCGTAAGAATAACAGGTTGATACTGAAAGTATGCAACCTGTACGCGGCTACTGTACAAGACCGACAGGACCTCTACCAGGAAATCGTTGTCCAGCTATGGCGGTCTATCCCCAAATTTCGCAATGAATCCAAACTAACGACCTGGATGTACCGTGTCGCATTAAATACAGCTATTTCAGGCTATCGTAAACAGCAAAGAGCTATTGCTACATCCGACATCGATTTATTTACGAAAGAGATGGCCGATCCGGATGAATATGCTGACAAAAATGAAAAATTGAAATCATTGTATGCAGCTATCAGCCAGTTGCCGGAAATAGAAAAAGCAATTGTGATGCTATACCTTGATGATAAGCCCTATGAGGAAATGGAAGATATTTTAGGAATAAACCAGAACAACCTGCGGGTGAAGATGAACCGGATAAAAGAAAAATTACGTCACTTGACAAAATCAGAAGCATATGGAACTTGATGCACTGAAAGAAATATGGCAGGAGGCAGATAAGAAGAATGAATCAGCTCCGCCTAATAATGAAATAATGGAGATGCTGAATAAATCGCCCAAAAGTCCTGTGGCGAAAATGATGCGTAATGTACTAATTGAAATGACATTGATCATTGTATTATTCGGAGGGGTGGCCTTATTTTATTTTATTGCCTTTGATAAACGCTTCATTTCAATTGCCTGGGTATATATTATTACAGCTTCGGTTTATACTTTTTATTATTTCCTGAAATGGAGACTGCTGCGTAGCATGCAATGTGTAGCCTGCCAGGTAAAGGGCAACCTGCAAAGACAAGTGAACAAGCTGACACGGTATGTACGTTTTTATCTCATCTCAGGAACATTTGTCGTACCTGTTGTCTTTATATTTCTTGGCTTTTTATTCTATTTCAAATTTCCCGAAGGGGCTTTAAAACCGATTTTTCCTCCGGTGAAAGAACTTACTATACATACCTGGGCTAAGTGGCTTATTTTTCTTACAGGTATTACCCTTTTTGCCTGGTGGGGAAACCGCTATTTTATAAACAAGCTATATGGTCAGCATATCCTGAGAATAAAGCAGTTACTGAGCCAGATGGAAGAGTAATAGATGCCGGGCAAAGCCGTTCCCACATTCGTAAACTTTATGGGCAGATTATTGTTATTTTTGCATAGCGGTTAACGCAGTCAAGTTTAATAGTTTTTGTATGATTAAAACAGGCAGCCCAATCATCAGTATTTATACAGAAATGACCCCCAACCCGGAGACGATGAAGTTTGTGGCTAACAAATTATTGTATCCCGGCAAGAGCATAGATTTCCCGGATGTAGAAAGTGCAAAGCCTTCTCCTTTGGCTGTAGAATTATTCGGATTTCCCTTCATTAAAGCTGTTTTCATTGCGAGCAATTTTGTTACACTGACAAAAAACCCTGAAACAGACTGGAATGATGTGAATGCAACCATCCGCCAGTTTTTGAAAGAATACCTGGAAGAAGGAAAAACGATCATTAATGAAGATGAAGTAGCAACGATAAAACAGGAAAGCACAAATAGCATTCTTGCTGACGATACAGATGTTGTAAAAAGAATAAAAGAGTTATTGGATAATTATGTTCGCCCCGCTGTAGAAATGGATGGTGGTGCGATTCAATTCAAAAGTTATGATGCCGGTACGGTGAGCCTGATGCTGCAGGGAAGCTGCAGTGGTTGCCCATCTTCGATGATTACATTGAAAGCAGGTATAGAAGGTATGATGAAAAGGATGATACCGGAAGTGCAGGAAGTGGTGGCGGAAGCGGAATAATTTTGTAAGACAATAGATATAAAAGCGTCTCAAATGAGGCGCTTTTGCTTTTTTATTTAGCTTAGTTATTCATGCAGTTTTCTCTTTGCCTGACCATATTGATAATTCTTGTTTCCTGCAGTGCCAGCCATAATCCCATGCGCAAAGAAGTAAGGCTTTTACAAAAAGGAATTATAAAAGATGATACAAGCTATGTATATGAACTGCCTTATGAAAAAGGGAAGTCTCATTTACTGGCACAAGGTTACTTTAGCCGTTTTTCACATAAAGAAAGGGCTGCGCTTGATTTTAAAATGAAAAGAGGAACAAAGATTGTTGCCGCAAGAGATGGAATTGTCGTTAGGGTGAAAGAAGATGGTGACCGTGGTGGATGGAACCGGAAATACAGATCTTATGGAAATAATATTGTGATACAACATGCAGATAGTTCAAGAGCAGGCTACTGGCATTTGCAAAAAGATGGAGCGTTGGTAAATGTTGGAGATACGATAAAAAAAGGACAGGTAATCGCTTTGAGTGGTAAAACTGGATATGCTTTATTTCCACATCTGCATTTTATCGTGTGGAATTTTGATAAAAACGGAAACTGGCGTCAGATACCAACACGTTTCAAAACAAGAAAAGGAATAAAATATTTGAAACCCTTACGCAGATATACAAAACCAAAGCATGATTGATCTTATTCCGTTTTTATTACCTGGAATGATCTGACAAATTAAATCTTATCTAATTCTTTTTTTGTTTTTTCATTTGTGATATTACCCGTGTTCAGTGTCGTTGCTGGCTCAAACAGTAGTACATGTACTTCTTCATGTGCGTTGGGCCGGTGCTCAACGCCACGGGGCACAATAATAAACTCGCCTTCATTTATTGTTATTGTTTGATCACGAAACTCCATATCGAACGTTCCTTTCACTACATAAAACAATTCATCTTCATGATCGTGATGATGCCATACAAAAGGCCCTTTGAACTTCACCAGTTTTACATGCTGATTGTTCAACTCACCGACAATCTTAGGGCTATACTGCTCCGAAAACAGAGATAACTTTTCAGTAAGATTTACCTTTTCCATACAATAAAATTAACACAGATAAAAGGCAAAG
>JAFDYH010000186.1:0-598 GCA_018267535.1 Bacteroidota bacterium | reverse complement strand
GGCTGGCTGGAATATGTCGCCGTGTTTTCAGGCATAGTGAGTGTCTGGTATTCCAAAAAAGAAAATATCCTCGTTTATCCAACAGGGTTAATCAATACTACCTTTTATGTTTACTTGAGTATTAAAGGTAGTTTGTTCGGGGAAGCGAGTGTAAATTTCTATTACACGATAATGAGTATTTATGGCTGGATACTTTGGGCCAGGAAAGATGGGCAGCACCGGCATATTGTAACCATCAGTTATTCTGACAACCGGTGGTTGACATACCAACTATCATTCTTTGGTGCTTTTTATGTCGTACTATACGCTTTGCTTAGTTATCTTAAAAAGGATTTTGCACCCGGTGCTATTCCATGGGCCGATGCATTTGCTTCCGCTACTGCTTTTACCGGCATGTGGTTGATGGCGAAGAAAAAAGTAGCAAGCTGGTACTGGTGGATTGCTACCAACATCGCGTCCATACCCTTGTATTTTATAAAAGGATATGTTTTTACAAGTGTTTACTATTTTATTCTTTTAATTCTTGCTTTCAGCGGCCTCGCCGAATGGAAAAGAAAAGCAAAAGAAAAGGCGATGGCCATTTTATAACCACCGCCTT
>JAFDYH010000185.1 GCA_018267535.1 Bacteroidota bacterium | reverse complement strand
AATTTACTCCTCCGGGCAAAAATAAAAGAGGAGAAAATGATTGGGTGTTGGTGCTTGAAGCAACAAAGGGGTTCTGAAAAAAATTGAATATAGGATCTAAGTGCAATTACAGAAATTAAATAATAAACCTGTGCTAATAAAAATCTGGTGAATAAATACAAATTGATCCATGTTGAAAGATGAAATAAAACAATTGGCAAAAGAAATACACAGAAGCGCAATTGAAAACAGAAGACATTTGCATGCTCATCCCGAATTATCCTTTTGTGAAAACGAAACTTCAGCTTTTGTAAAAGGTAAATTGGATGAGATGGGTATTTCGTGGAAAGCGATGGCTGGTACAGGGGTGATAGCGATTGTAAAAGGCGAAAAGCCGTCCAATGAAGTGATTGCTTTGCGGGCCGATATGGATGCTTTGCCTATTGCTGAGGCCAATGATGTTGATTATGCATCGCAAAATAAAGGCATCATGCATGCCTGCGGACATGATGCACATACAGCATCCCTTTTGGGCACAGCCCAAATTCTGCAATCTGTAAAAAATAAATTCGGAGGAACCGTAAAATTGATTTTTCAACCGGGTGAAGAAAAACTTCCGGGCGGTGCAAGCCTCCTGATTAAAGAAGGAGTTTTGCAGAACCCAAAACCAGGTGCGGTAATCGGACAGCATGTGTATCCTATGATGGATGCAGGTAAGATTGGTATCTGTAAAGGAAAGTTTATGGCTTCTATGGATGAAATTTTTGTTACCGTTCGTGGTAAAGGCGGGCATGGTGCAATGCCCCATCAGAACATTGACCCGGTTATCATTACTGCGAATATTCTTGTTGCGCTGCAACAGATAGTAAGTCGTATGGCCAATCCAACCCTTCCCACCGTTCTATCATTTGGAAAATTAATAGCGAATGGCGCCATCAATGTAATACCCGATGAAGCGTGCATGGAAGGAACATTTCGCACATTGGATGAAGGATGGCGTACCGAAGCGCATAAGCGAATGAAAAAAATGGCTGAATCCATTGCAGAAAGTATGGGTGGCAGTTGCGAGTTTAATATTGTCCGCGGCTATCCTTTTTTGATAAATGAGGAAAAACTTACAGAACAGGTAAAAACTTATGCGGAAGAATATATTGGCAAAAACAACGTGTTGGAAATGGACACCTGGATGGCGGCAGAAGACTTTTCTTATTATTCGCAAGTTGCCCCTTCCTGTTTTTATCTCTTAGGTACAGGAAATAAAAGCAAAGGAATTAATTCTTCCCTTCACACACCAACTTTTAATATTGATGAAGATGCGCTTGCTTTAAGCACGGGATTAATGGCGTATATAGCGGTGAAGCGATTGGGAAATTGAGTTGGCATATACCCCCTCAAAGGTTCTGTTTCATCAGCTCACTAACGGCGTAGTCAACGGCCCTTGCAGTTAAAGCCATGTAGATAAGTGATGGATTTTGATTGGCGCTGCTTGTCCGCTTACAAAAACATTTTTACAATCCCATAGTTGATTCCATTTATTCAACACTGAGGTTTTCGAGTCCTTTCCCATTCTCGCAGTGTCCATTTCATGAATGCCTCTGCCCATAATATAACCCGAAGCATCATCATAGCCATTGACGTTTTTTAAACCTGCGATTTCCAGTATTTCTTTAGCATCCAGCATCATATCTTTTCGCATCTTTTTTTAACTCTTTTTCGCATAGCTCTTTTGCAGCCCATCCACTACTAATACCACAGCCGATTACGATAGTATCAAAAATCTTATCAGCCATATCATTTATTTAATTTGCTAAGAAATAATTTACTCACAGTGTTTCCAATGCAAACTCCAATTCCTGGTTTTCCGGTTTCAATTGTGTAAAAAGCCTTCCAATAGCTTTATCCAAAGATGTTTCAGGTTTATTTGCGTAAGGATTGAATGGATAAACCGGCCAGCTTAAATGCATACCCTGTGGAATGTGCATTGTCCATCCATTATGCTTTAACCATCCGCCCAATTCTTTTTCATCCAGGTCAATTTTTTCATTGCTTAAAATTATTTTTTTACCGCCGCCTGTTTCAAGCGTTTCTCCGGCTTTCAGCATTAATTGTAAATTGAAACCAGATACCGCATCGCCCCATTTATATACGGTGTTGATTTGAAATTTTAATTGCTTCGCTGCTGGTGTAGGAACTTCCAACACGGCAAAAAAAGTATTGTAGGCAAGTGCCAGCCTGTCTTCTTTTTCATTCATCTGAAGTTTACTACTCACCGGAATATGAAGACTATCCCTGCCAACAACTTCGGTAAATGTGGCTAGTTCTGGTTGCCGTTTGGCATTGGCGCCGCTTATGATTAATCCTGTTTTTTTATTAAACACACTGAAATTTGCCTGGCGGTCAAGAAAAAAATTATTCAGGCTTACCATTGGGGCAATGATGCCCGAATAGGTAACTACCCAATCGCCTGTTTTACGAATGCCGGCAGGAATTTTCATTGCATAAGCATAATTTGTTTGATCCTGTGGTATAGGTGCTGTTTTTCCTTCATGAAAATAAATTGCATCCTGTGCAATGCGACCCAGAGATTCAATATCGTTGCCATAGGATTTTCCTTTATCCTGAAGTGGAAATTGTTGGGTAAGAAACGCTGCATATCGCCGGCCATCGGCAAAGTTTGAAAAACCAAAATGGCCCCACATAGAAGCGCCCCAGTAGCGGTTACGGTCATTGATTGTTTCAACCGGCTCACCATCAGGGTAAGTAAAATTTTCGTGAAAATTAAGTGAACGGCGCAATGCCTTTAAAGCTTCCGGATCTTTCGAGTATTCCCAATACAAACCTATTTGCGTTGAGGTGACATAATCATAACCTGTGGTAGGCCCCATATTACTATGTTCTCCCCAATATCCATCGGGTGCCTGCTCTTCTACACAATAACGATGTAAAACTTTTGTTGCCATTTTCACCCATTCCGGTTTATTGAATACATGACCACCCAGGAGCAATGTGGAAGCATAGATGGAATAATGATTTGGCGAAGTGGTGATGAAGGGAGCATTGTACCATGGGTAATCCAAGCATTTTACCAGCTTGGGTTCCAGTAGCGAGATATTTTCCAAAATCGCTTTTTGCCAGTGCAATTTTCTTTCTTCTCCTAATTTATTTTGCAGTAGGCGATATGCTTCCAGCCACATATAGGTATCCCAATCACTATCACCCCGATTGGTATAATGTCCCTTCTCGTTTTCTGAAGCCAGCAAGTCGCCGATGCGTAATGATAGCGATAACATGCGATTATCTCCATAATGTTTATTTGCAGGGTGCTTTTTTGTATAGAGCACAGCAGGCAATAAAACGGCATGAGGAAAATGACCATGCGTTGCCCCACCTTCCAATGTTGCGAGTGTTGCATTTGGATCAGCGGCTAGTTTTTTTTCTACCATTGAACAACCATCTTCAAGCAATTCGAAATAGCGTTGGGGAAGTTGTATGAGGTTTGCGTTTGTTTGTGCTTTCAAATCGCTTTTGCTGAGGATAAAACCAGCTATCAGAATAGCGAAAATTATTTTTTGCTTCATGATTCTTATCAGTGTTTTTATTGTTACCCAAATTCCGGCCCGCAGATTAAAAACTGGTTTTGTGCATTGCCGGCAAAAGGGTTTTCTTTTTTATACATTCTTATAAAATGGCGCTGCTTGGTAAAACCAATTGAACTGAGCCAGTTAATCAATTCTTCTTTATCGCATAACACATCCACCACTGCAGGTTTACCTGTAATTAGCTTTAGTGCATGGGCAATTAATGTTTTAGCTTCGGCTACTGTAGTGGCCATCACCGGCCCGATATGATGATATTTGTGACCATTCCTTCCCAATGCAAAGCCGGTTATATGATCTTGATTTGTCAATAGAAATGATTTCTCAGGATAGTTTTTTATCAGCGATTGAATTAATGCCGCCCTATTTGCCCCAAAAACATTTTCATCAAAAGCAATTATTTTATCTATGTGTTTTGATTGCACAACCTGAGGTAATAGATTGTCAACTTCTACCGATGATAAATTTTGTACAGATAAATTAACCATTCGAGTAATGGTGTACTCTTCTTCAAAGCCAAAATTTTTATATACCAACATCCCATCGGGTGTAGCATCCAATTTTACCGATTTGATAGCTTGTGTTTTTTGAAAAACAGTTTCAAGAAGCGCTTTACTCACGCCTTGTCTCCTGTAATCCCGATGTACAAGCACCATTCCAATCCAGGCGATTTGATTTGAATAGCTGATAGCGGTGGTTGTGCCAATGACTTTATTATCACACTCTGCAAGTACGCAAATGTTTTCAACTTGCGTAATAAAAAACTTCCAATCCTCTACAGTTTGGTTCCATCCTTCTGTTGTGGATAATAGCAAAGCAGCGTCTGCATCACTTAATTGCATAGATCTTATAATGAAAGGAACGTTTTTCATTGATCATCTTCTGTGTAGTTCAAATCTTTTTTAAAGGTTTCCTCCAGGTAAAAAAGAGCAATTAATGAAATTGCATAGGTTATCGCTGCCACTATTAGGGCACTGTTTAATGTTCCGGTAAACTTTTTCGTGAGTAAAAAAAGCGATGTGAGCGGAATTACCGTTGCTCTTACAAAATTGGGAACAGTGGTAGCAACTGTTGCACGGAGGTTTGAGCCAAACAGTTCAGCTGTTACCGCGATAAAAAGTGTCCAATACCCACTACAAAAACCAAGACATCCGCATAACAAATAAAGCATTGAGGTTTGATGGAAAGGAACCAGTAAAAAAATCAACACAAATACAAGTGAGAGCAAAATGAATAATAGGATTACTTTTTTCCTGCTTTGAAAATACTGACTGATTGCACCGCCTGCAATATTTCCTGCAACCTGTGCAGCGAAAGCAAATAACACAGCTCTGCCTGCATCTACCGGTTCGTAAAGATTCATGGCTTTTCCAAACTCCGGCGAGAATGTAATGAGTATGCCTACAACAAACCAAATAGGCATACCAATTAAAATGCTGCTTAGATATTTTATAAGCCTTCTTTTATTGGTGAAAAGCATTCGCATATCTCCGCGCTTCACATTTTTTTCTTTCAACTTTACAAAGATGCCCGATTCAAAAACCCGTATTCTCATTACCATCAGCAATAATCCCAATCCGCCGCCGATAAAAAAGGAAATTCTCCAGTCAAATAAATAGGATACAATGTATGCAAGCAATGCGCCCATAACACCCATTGTTGCAACCAGCATTGCTCCATAGCCGCGCATTTTTGCAGGCAGAATTTCTGATACAAGCGTCATACCGGCGCCTAACTCCCCGGCAAGTCCAAAACCTGCAATAAAACGAAGAACGGCATAAGCACCAATAGAATTGACCAACCCGTTCCCAATATTTGCGAGTGAGTAAATGAGAATAGAGCCGAATAAAACAGAAAGCCTTCCTTTCTTATCACCCATAATTCCCCATACTATTCCTCCAATAAGCATACCTGCCATTTGCAAATTCAGCAACAGGATGCCATCCTTCATTATACTTTCACTCGAAAGATTCAATGATTTCAAACTTGGCACTCTTATAATGCTGAAAAGAAAAAGATCGTACATGTCAACCATGTATCCCAATGCGGCGACAAGAACAGGAATGCGCAACAACTCTTGGGAAATACTTTTTAAAGGCGCATCTTTTAGCGCCATTGAAGTTGAATCTTTCATTAAAATTTTTTTCTGGTTTTTATTTCAAGGGTTTAATAACAGCACTTACCAGCTTATATACTTTGCCATCTGCTTTGGTTAAAATATATAACTCACCGCCTGCGTCTCTGCCAAAATGTAAATCGACACGATCACATTTGCATAATGTTTTGAGAGAGGTGGTATCCCCATTCATCGAAATTTTCCATTCTTTAATTGGTGCCTGTTGGCCCTGCTTTATATCGGCCATATTCACATAGAACAATCTTCCCGAAGGAATATCGCCAAATAAAAATTTCCCTTTTAATTGTGGTACTGCTTTCCCCCAATACTCAAGGCCACCTGAAATAGCGGCGCCTTCATCGTGATCAAATTCTGCAACGGGATAAGTGATTTTATAAATACTGTCATTTGCAGGAAGCGGATAGATTTTATTAATGTCACCTTCAGGATCTACAAGAAAATTGCCTTCCCTTATGGGCCAGCCATAATCATGTCCTGGCTCAACAAGATTTAATGATTCAATATTCTTTTGTCCAACATTGCTTACAAACATTTTACCAGACTGGCTCCATGTAATACGATGGGGGTTTCTAAAGCCGTAAGCATAAATTTCTTTTACTGTTTTATTGTTTTGGTCCTGGGCAAACGGATTATTTTGAGGAATTCCATATTGCCCGTTAGCACTGTTTCTACCCATCGGGTCTATTCGAAGTATTGTCCCCCAAATTTTTTCTTTGCTATGCGGAATAGAAGGATAGCCATGTTCAACACTGCCACCATCACCAATACCTACATATAAAAGGCCATAATCATCATCGCCAGGCTTTGCAAGAGGATTAAAAGTTATTTCCTGCATACCATGAATTCCGGTTACCATATTCACCCTGAACAATTCACGGCTTGTTCCTGAAAATGTTTCTGCCGCCGGATTAACCGTTTTCCATTCAGTCAATACCCATTGTACTGTTGCCTCTATCGAATCGGGATAATGAAAATCAGCTTTGCCTGAACCCGGCGCCTCTGTATGAGTAGTGTAGAGAAGGCCGTTTTTTGCAAAGTCAGGATGAAAAGCAAAACTGCCAAATCCTGTGGCAAGACCGGGCTCATTGATAAATTTTGGTTTCAGTTTGGCTATATCAAAATAAGCAATCGGCTTATTATTTTTATCCAGGCTATATAGTTTGCCACGAAGATCAAGAACAAATAGTTTGTCTGTAGTTGGCTGAAAATCTAATTTGGTGATTCTCGTCAGCGGTAATTGTCCATTGTTGCTGGTAGCAGGGAATTGTGTAACTAATTTCAACCCTATGACAAGGTTT
>JAFDYH010000184.1:6713-7972 GCA_018267535.1 Bacteroidota bacterium | reverse complement strand
GTGAGCCGCTGGGATGTTGAATGGCGTGGATACAGAGGGGGACAGAATACGGCATTACGAATTTTAGATCTCAATTCGCTTGCTGAAAAGGAAATTCCAAATGAACGTACCTATGATAAACATACTGTGTGGATGAGGAATACAGTTTATTTTTTATCCGACAGGGATGATATTATGAATATATGGTCGTTTGACGTGGAGAACAATAAATTGAACCAGGTAACAACGATTAAACATACAGATATAAAATGGCTGGATGGGAATGGTAAAGAATTAGTGTATGAATGGGATGGATACCTGCATTTGCTTGACCCTGCTACAGGTAAAGCACAACAGCTAAATATCACAGTTAACGGCGATTTTCCCTGGGCGGAAACAAAATCGGAAAATGTAACTACAAAAGCCATCGGTGCTTCTCTATCGCCTACGGGTAAGCGAATTTTAGTCGAAGCAAGAGGTGAGGTATTTACCGTTCCTGTTGAAAATGGCGATGTAAGAAATATTACGCAAAGTTCAGGAGTAGCTGACAGAAGGCCAATCTGGTCGCCTGATGGCAAACAGATTGCATGGTTTTCTGATGCCGGCGGCAATGGCTACGCGTTGCGTATAGCCAACCAGGATGGAAGCAATGCAGGTAAAACAATATCCATTGGCGAAGCAAAACTGGCATGGGAGCCCTGCTGGTCGCCGGATAGCAAATACATTGCTTTTGCAGATAATAAGGTTCGCGTTAAAGTATTGGAATTAGCCACCGGAAAAATTTCTACAGTTGACACCGGCGGCCTGAATATTGAACGGGGTAATATGGGCATCACCTGGTCACCGGATTCAAAATGGCTGGCCTATTCCAAAACAGCGGCAAATAATTTCAGGCGCATTTATGTATGGTCAATGGAAACGGGTAAGAAAACGGCATTGACGGATCCTATGGCCGATGCCATTTCGCCTGCCTGGGATAGGGATGGCCGTTATCTTTATTTTTTGGCTTCTACATCTATCGCCTTAGGTTCAGGCTGGGCCAATACAAGTTCCATGGTGGCGAAACCAACTTTTGGCGGTTATATTGCTGTACTAAGGAAAGAGGATCCGACCCCGTTTCCATTAAAAAGTGATGAAGAGCCGGATTCAACAGCCGATACAAAAAAGGCAAAGGATACTACTGCGAAAGCAAAGGCCGTTCGGATTGATTTTGAAAATATAGAGCACCGCATTTTGGCGCTACCTATCCCGGTTGCCAATTATGGCAATATGCTCGCGGG
>JAFDYH010000184.1:0-6673 GCA_018267535.1 Bacteroidota bacterium | reverse complement strand
TTTGCAAAAGGCATAAATGATGCTTCTGTTTCTGCTAACGGAGAAAAAATTTTATTACTGAGTGGTGGCGAAAACTGGCGTGTTGTTTCTACTGCAAAAGCGCCTTCACCGGACGAAGGTAAAGTAACAGTGGCCCTTAAAATGGAACTAAACAGGATTGCGGAATGGAAACAGATATTTGAAGAAGCCTATCGCTATGAGCGGGATTACTTTTACGATCCTGACCTGCACGGCAGAAACTGGAAAGACGTATGGGACCGATACTCTCCGTTAGTGCCTTATATAAAGCATCGCAGCGATCTTACTTATATACTGGACCAGGTAGGGGGCGAGTTATCGGTGGGGCATAGTTTTGTATTCGGCGGTGATTTTCCTCCTGTTGAAAAAAACGATATTGGTTTACTCGGTGCTGACCTCATACAAAAAGATGGTCGCTGGCAGGTTAAAAAAATATTTACAACAGAACGCTGGAACCCGGGATTATCGGCCCCATTGGCACAGCCCGATCTGAAAGTGAAAGAAGGTGATTTTATTATAAAAATAGATGGCAATGAAGTAACAGCCGATACAGATCCTTATTCACTATTACAAGGCAAAACAAACAGACAAACTGTCCTGACTATAAACAATAAAGCCAGTGCTGATGGCGCATGGAAAATAACTGTTTCTCCTATTGACAACGAAGACGGCCTGCGCCAACGGGCATGGGTTGAGGATAACAGGAGGAAAGTCGATCAGCTTTCAAAAGGAAGATTAGGTTATGTATGGGTGCCGAATACAGGAGGGCAGGGCTTTGTATCCTTCAACCGTTATTATTTTGCGCAGCAGGATAAAGAAGGTGCGGTTATTGATGAACGTTTTAACGGCGGTGGTTTACTCGATGATTATATGGTGGATTTAATGGTAAGGCGTTTGCGTGCATCGTATACGAATGAAGTAGCGGGGGGTACTCCTGGTCGTTTACCTGCCGGTATATTAGGACCGAAAGCTTTACTGATTAATGAAATGGCCGGCTCCGGTGGTGATTTCTTTCCCTGGGCATTCCGTCATCAGAAGGTAGGGCCGTTGATTGGTACGAGAACATGGGGTGGCCTGGTAAAATCATCCGTGCATTATGGCTTTATAGATGGAGGCGCCATGACAGCACCAGATAATGCAATATTTGATCCTGCTGCCAATAAATGGATAGCTGAAAATGAAGGAGTGGCCCCGGATATTGAACAAAAAATAGATGCGCTTTCTGCTTCCAAAGGAAGAGATGTACAATTGGAAAAAGCAGTGGAAGAAGTATTGAAAATGCTGGAGAAAGAACCAACACCTAAAGTTGTTCATCCTCCGTATTCAAGGCCGGCAAAGAATTAAGGTTGAGGAATGAATTAGAAAGCTCCTGCCTAATGCAATGGTGTTAACTCAACCTTCCTGAAAAATATTTCAGCGCCTTCAGCTTGTATTTGTATACGACCTTTGCGCGGTTGTACATTAAAAGCATGGTTTACTGTTTTTCCATTAAGGATAACCGTTAATTCTCCTTTATTGGCAATACATTCCATTCGGTTCCATTCACCCATTGGCTTTTCAATATCATGGGCGCCGCGAAAACCGATTGTATCCTTCCATGCGGCATCCCGTGCATACCAATTGATCCGGTCGCTGGTCATTTTAATCGTATCGCCTCCGGGCAGGTACACCCAACTGCTGTCTGTTTGTTCTTTCGCTATTGTTGTTGTTAATTGAAAAGCATCGCTGCTATCGCCAACTACTATAAAATCGCCGGTACCGCCTTCTATTATCTGGCATTCGATGGATCGCATCCAGATGCCTTGTGATCCGCCATCCGGGCCTTTGGAGTGTAATAGTATACCACAGTCGCGGGCATTGTTGATCCTTGGTGCATAGGTTTTTCCGCCCCATTTAAACTCTACCGTGAGTTTATAGTTTTCATATTCTTTCTCCGTTGTAATACAGCCCCATTCCTCACCACCGATGTGTATCCATCCGTTTACTACAGAGAATACTTTCTGTGGATCATTATCCCGGCCGCTTTTCTGAAGATAGGTGTACCAGCCATCGAGATTTTTACCATTAAATAGCCGGATAGTTTTTGCATTCTTCCTGGCGGGGGATTGCGAGAAACCGGTTGATGCAATAAGCGTCAGTGATAAACTAAAAATAAAGAGATGTATAAAAGGTTGTTTCATTAAAAGATGGAATGATGATAAAAAGAATAAAAATAGGGTTTATAAAACATTACTGTATCCGGCAGGTGGATACAATTGTTATTATAGTCTGCTGGTATGTACCGCAAATTACAAGGAGAAGTTATTTTACTAAAAACTTAAAGAATGTAAAGTTGTAAAGGCGAACGCCATTTACATCTGTAAAAGCTGCTTTTCCATTTTTAATTTCCATTGCTTTTTCTGCTAACCGGGGAATTGAGGAGGCCTCTAAATCGACAGGCCCATGTGCCGGCATGATATTTTTTATAGATGCTGTTATTGTATTCAGCCGTGTTATTGAGTTGGTAAAATCAGTAAAATTTGATTCCGGTAAGTGAAGAAATAATGTTCCTTTATACAGAATATCCCCGCTGAATAATAAACTATCTTTTCGATCAAGAAGGCAAATGCCATCGGGAGTATGACCGGGGGTATTCAATACTTCAAGAGTGTTACCACCCAGTTCAATTTTATCGTTATCCTTAACGAAACGGTTAACCGAAAAAGGATAAATGCTATAATCAGCAGGTATGCAGGAAATGGTACTGACAGAAGGTAAATAAGCCAACTTATAAAAGGAGATAAATGCATCGTGCGATAACCCCTTTGCATTTATTTTAGAATAGTCATTGTTCAGCCCGGCAATAGAATCGAATAGATGATTGCCATTAATATGATCATAATGGGTATGCGAGTTTAAAACAAGCACAGGTAAATTGGTAATACCGGAAACAACTTCTTTGATATTACCAATACCAAGACCAGAATCAAACAGAAGGGATTTTTCTTTTCCGACAAACAAATAACAATTCACTTCTTCGAAGCAGGCACTTTCGCGGATTAAAAAGATGTGAGGGCGGATTTTGTAAACAGTAAAATTCGTTTGTGGTTGAGGAATGATTGCATATTTAGCTAAACTTGAATCAGACTTCTGGGCAAATAAAGTTGATGTGATGAGAGTAAATGTTAGCAGCAAAGACCAGGGTATTTTATCAGCCTTCACAAGTCTCGATAGTATAGCTGCTACTGGTAAAAGCATATTGTTCATTTTATGTCTTGCACAGATCAAAGATCAGCTATTTTTTTCGTCTACCTACAATACCCTGAACTTTGTGAAAGGCTAATGGGCAAGACCAGGGCGGACGGAAAATTTCAAATAACACAAGTCCTGATAGTTACCGGAAGCGACGCAACAGAAGTTAAATAATACTAGCAATGTGGCCGGCTTTATAACTCCAATTTACCTATCCAACCAAGATTTCTTCTTAACATTTCGATAGCGGTTTTGTGTATAACTGTTACCGCTCAAAATTGGGTTAAGGCTTAAATTCGCCCCCATATAAAACGGAGGATAGTCTGTGCGTTTAAAATCATTAGAAATCAAGGGCTTTAAGAGCTTTGCCGATAAGACGATTGTAAATTTTGATGATAATATCACCGGCATTGTTGGCCCTAACGGTTGCGGTAAATCGAATATCGTAGATAGCATTCGCTGGGTAATCGGTGAGCAGAAGATCAGCCACCTGCGCAGTGAAAACTTAGACAGCCTTGTCTTTAATGGCAGCAAAACCCGTAGCGCCAGCGGACTTGCCGAGGTAAGCCTCACATTTGAGAATACCCGCAACCTGTTGCCTACCGAGTTCAATACGGTTACCATTACCCGTAAGTTTTATAAAAGCGGCGAAAGTGAATACCGCCTGAATGATGTGCAGTGCAGGCTGAAAGATATTCAGAACCTGTTTATGGATACCGGTGTGAGTACTGATAGCTATGCCATCATTGAGTTGGGCATGGTGGATGACCTGATCAAGGATAAAGACAATAGCCGCCGCCGTATGCTGGAGCAGGCAGCTGGTATATCTATTTACAAAACCCGTAAGAAAGAAGCAAAGCAAAAGCTGGATGCGACGGAGCAGGATATTGCCCGCATAGAAGACTTGCTTTTTGAAATAAACAACCAGTTGAAAACACTGGAAAGCCAGGCGAAGAAGGCGGAGAAGTATTATGAAGTAAAGAAAGATTATCGTGAAGTAAGTATTGAACTGGCTAAGGCAGCCCTGGAAGGTTTCAATATTACTTATAAGGAACTAAACGAACAACAGGAGGCTGAAACAGACAAACGTGTGCAGCTGGAAGCGGAGATTGCCAATGATGAAGCAGCGCTGGAACAGGAAAAGCTGGGCTTTATAGAAAAAGAAAAAGAATTGCAGCAGTTGCAGCATGCGTTTAATGAATTGCAACAACAGGTTCGTACCAAAGAGAATGAAAAGAACCTGGCTGCTCAACGCCTCGAATACCTTAAAGAAAGAGAAGGCAGCCTGAGAGAGTTTTTACAGAAAGCCGAAGGACAGGTAAAAGGCATTGATGAAAGCATCGCTTTTACCAACCTGCAGTTAACTGAAGAAGATCAATCGCTGGGATCTTTGAATGAACAATTGATACAGCTTCGCAACGATGTAAATGCAAAACGGGAAGTGCTGGATGAAAAACGTGGATTAGTGAATCAGTTGCGTGGCGATTACCATCAGGTGCAGCGCAACCAGTTTGATGCAGAAAAGAAAGTAGCTGTTGCGGATACTTCAATCCAGAACCTTCAGCGTACTATTCAGCAGGCAGAAGATGAAAGAAGCCGCCGCAGTGAGCAGATCCATCATACAGAGCAGGAAGAACAGTTAATACAGAAGGAACTCAATATAAAAAGGGTAGACCTTGAGCAATTACAACAGCACCAGGAGTATACAAAAGAGCAGATATTGCAGACACAGGCTGTGCTGGATGAACTTCGGAATAAGCTGGCAGAAGAAAACAGGAAGCTGGATGCAAAGAAGAACGAGCATGACCTGCTGAAGAGTTTGATTGATTCGATGGAAGGATACCCTGAGAGTGTAAAGTTCCTGCATAATAACCAGGGATGGAACCATGAGTCGCCGATACTTTCCGATATATTATATGTAAAGGAAGAATATCGCACGGCGTTGGAAAATGTGCTGGAGCCTTATTTGAATTATTATGTGGTGAATAATCTCGGCGATGCCCTGCAGGCTGTTCATTTATTGGATGATAATAAGAAGGGGAAGGCCAATTTCTTCATGCTTGATAAAGTGGCGGAGCATGCGGTGAATACAAGCGATCATGTTTTGGGCGGGGCAATTCCTGCACTGAACGTGATAGAAGTAGAAGATAAATACAGGAAGCTGGCTGAACATTTATTAAGCAACGTCTATATCGCCGATAGCGAGGAAGCACTGCAGAACAGCAACGGGTTTACCATTATAGAAAAAAATGGTAAGTATGTAAAGAATAAATATGCACTAACCGGCGGTAGTGTGGGTTTGTTTGAAGGGAAAAAGATAGGTCGTGTAAAGAACCTGGAAAAATTACAGGAAGAAATCGGTGCACAGGATGCAGTAGTGGAAGAATTGAAAAAAGAAATACAGGCAAGGCATAATGAGGTAATTGCTTTCAACGAAGACCTCCGGGAGAATGCGGTTCGTGAAACAGAACAGGAAATACAGCAACTGACCAACCAGGTTTATGGATTGCATAATAAACTGGAAAGCCTGCATGCACAGCAGCAGCAGGGAGAAACGAAGGCACAGGATCTGAGACAACAGTTAGAGCAAACACATCAATCAGCGGAAGGGATAAGAAGCGAGTTAACACAATTGCTCGAGGAATTGCAATTACATAATAACCGCTTGCAGGAAGCTGATGAAGCCTTTAAAGCGGAGGAAGAAAACTATAATGAAGCGAACAGGCAATACAATGAGTTTAACCTGAACGTAACGAAGCAGCAAAGCAAGATCAATGCATTGAAGCAGGAGCTGGATTTCAAAACAAACCAGTTGAGTGACCTGCAGGTACAAATCGAAAGCAATACAACCATGCTGGCCGATACAAGTACCAGTATCGGGCAATCGCAAAAGCTGGTTCAGGAAACGGAAGATGCATTGCTAGCATTGATGCATAGCAAAGAAGACGATGAGCGTAACCTGAATGAAGCCGACCAGGCTTATTACAACTTGCGTAATATATTAAGTGAAAAAGAAAGTGAGCTCCGCCACAAGGTGAAAGACAAAGAGTTGATTGAACATTTACTGGGCGAAATAAAAGATAAACTGAATGAACTGAAGCTTCAGTTGGCAGGAACAAAAGAGCGGTTGAATGTAGAGTTCAGGATACAACTGGAAGATATACTGGATGAGCCAAGAACAACGGAATTGACGGCTGAAGAACTACAGGAAAAGGCAGACAGGATGAAGAAGCGTCTGGAAAACCTTGGCGAGGTAAACCCGACTGCGATTGAAGCGTTTACTGAAATGAAGAAGCGTTATGAGTTTATCCTGGAACAAAAGAATGACCTGACCACAGCAAAGGATAGCTTATTACAAACAATACTGGAAGTAGAGGCAACAGCAAACCAGAAATTCCTCGAAACATTCAATATGGTTCGTGAG
>JAFDYH010000183.1:8832-9467 GCA_018267535.1 Bacteroidota bacterium | reverse complement strand
AGTGTTCGTTGTATCGCAATGGATGGTACTGAAGGACTTGTAAGAAGCACACCCGTGTCTGATACCGGCAAAGCGATTGCCATGCAAACGGGAGAAGCGATCAAAGGACGCCTTTTTAATGTAACCGGAGACCCAATTGACGGTTTGCCCGTTGTGTCTAAGGAAGGCGGCCGCCCGATTCATGCCAAGCCACCCGCTTTTGAAAACCTGAGTACGGCTGCAGAGGTATTATTTACAGGTATTAAAGTTATCGACCTCATTGAACCTTATGCAAAGGGGGGTAAAATCGGCCTGTTTGGTGGTGCGGGCGTGGGTAAAACGGTATTGATCCAGGAATTGATTAATAATATTGCAAAAGCCTATTCTGGGTTATCTGTGTTTGCAGGAGTGGGCGAAAGAACCCGTGAAGGAAATGACCTGATGCGTGAAATGATTGAAGCGGGCATCATGAAATATGGCGATGCCTTCAAACATAGTATGGAAGAAGGCGGATGGGATCTTAGCAAAGTGGATATGAAAGAGCTTTCTGATTCAAAAGCAACTTTCGTTTTCGGGCAGATGAATGAGCCTCCCGGCGCCCGTGCTCGTGTTGCCCTTAGTGGTTTAACAATTGCTGAATATTATCGTGATGGTGA
>JAFDYH010000183.1:8218-8736 GCA_018267535.1 Bacteroidota bacterium | reverse complement strand
GGTTCAATCACTTCTGTTCAGGCGGTATATGTACCTGCGGATGACTTGACTGACCCTGCTCCCGCAACAACCTTCGCTCACCTGGATGCAACTACGGTATTAAGCCGTAAGATTGCTGACCTCGGTATCTATCCTGCGGTTGACCCGCTGGATTCTACTTCAAGGATACTGACGCCACAGATCGTTGGTGATGCTCATTATAATTGTGCCAACAGGGTGAAATTAACTTTACAACGTTATAAGGAATTGCAGGATATCATTGCTATTCTTGGTATGGACGAATTGAGCGATGAGGATAAAATGATTGTTGCAAGAGCAAGAAAAGTACAGCGCTTCTTATCGCAACCCTTCCATGTTGCAGAAGCATTTACCGGTCTGAAAGGTGTATTGGTTCCGATTGAAGAAACAATCCGTGGCTTCAATATGATTATGGATGGCGAGGTAGATGAATATCCTGAAGCAGCATTCAACCTGGTAGGTACAATTGATGACGCAATTGAGAAAGGGAAGAAGTTACT
>JAFDYH010000183.1:3393-8183 GCA_018267535.1 Bacteroidota bacterium | reverse complement strand
CGAATAGCGTTTGTTTATTTGAAAGTTCTTTAAATAGTAAGTTGATGATTGTGTTACCGGCTTATGTTCTTTTTTCATCTTTTGTTGCGTCGCACTCTTCAACTACCTGTTCTTTTATCAACTTTTATAAAAATCAAAGCCTTTAAAGTAAATCAAGCTTTAGGGTTTTAAAGCCCCTTTAGGGGTTTGGGGTATGAACTTAGAAATATTAACTCCGGAAAAAAAATTATATAGTGGCGAAGTATACGGCGTGCAGATGCCGGGTATCAGTGGCTCTTTTGAAGTGCTGGATAAGCATGCGCCGCTAATCAGTGCATTGAAACCCGGCAGGATAAAGGTTTTAAAAGACCGGCAAAATCATACTGCTTTCTTTGAAATCCAGGGTGGTTTTGTAGAAGTATTGAATAATAAAGTAACGGTGCTGGTGGAAGGAGCTTCGGAAATCGGGGCCTGACAATATAAACAATGATATTACCTTCTATACAAAATCCCGGGAACACCGGGATTTTTTGTTTTAACTTGCAGTCAGAATATTATTTGCGATCAACAGCCATAATCAGGTACAGGGTTTGTTAACAAATCTATAAGGATCGCAGACTAAACGCGTTTCGTCTGTTTTAGTCAAAAGAACTCACTCCTAAGCCAAGTTGCATACGGGCCATTTCTAAATTTGTAAATTATTATTCTTATGAAGACAGGTATTTTGAACTTCCTTGCATCGGTTTCTCTGATTGCTTTAGTGACCGGGTGCACAAAAGAGCCCCTGAACAATTTGACCGATGATGAGAGCAGGATCTACATTACTAATCACGACAGTACCGTTAACTTTAAATCCTTTCATACATTCAGTGTCGCCGATTCTGTGGCTCTAGTAAATAATAACCAGCCAGGCGGAAAGGATCAGACAGCTTTTGATGTACAATTTATCAGTGCTTTGAAAGCGGCCATGGCGGCAGCGGGTTACACGCTTGTAGATAAAAGCAATAACCCGGATCTTGCATTAGCGGTAACGGTAATCAATAATAATTATAGCGGTATCATCAGTTATAACGACTATGGTGGTTATTATGGCAGTTATTGGGATCCTTATTACTGGGGGTACCCGGGTTATTCCTATTATTATCCTACTTATTATGGAGTATATAATGTGAATGAAACCGCCCTTACAGTAGATATGTTTGACCTGAAAGATGCCGCATCATCCAACCAGTTAAAGAATGTCTGGACTGCTTTAATAAGGGGTGAGGGTATTTTTAATACAGATAAGGCAACAAGCCAGGTACAGTCATTGTTTAGCCAGTCAACTTACCTTAAGATAAACTAGTACATAACATTTAAAGCAAGAAGATGAAAAATAGTAAGATAGTGCTATTGCTGATGCTTAGCGTAGCGGGTATTGTAAAAGTAAATGCACAGCAAGGGCTTACAAAGGTTGAAGTAAATTATTCCGCAGCATTTCCAACCTCTTCATTTAAAGATCTGATCAGCGATGGCTCATTTCGAGGCATTGACCTTAAGATTATCCATAATATCAATGATAAAATAGCGGTTGGATTAACAACAGGATTCCAGGACTTTTATCAAAAATACCCGAGGGCAGTATATAAGCTGAATGATGGCAGCGATGTATCGGCTGTAGTTAGTAATTCGGTACAAACGGTGCCTTTGCTGGCAACTTTTCATTACAACTTCGGCCCGCAGCAGCGTTTGCAACCTTTTGTAGGTGCCGGGGTTGGCGGAGATATCGTCTTATACCGTCAGTATCTTGGCGAATTTGGGAGCAGTAAAAACAGTTTTGCTTTCCAGGCACAGCCAAGAATTGGCTTATATTTTCCTTTCAGGGAAGGAGGCACAACAGGGCTTACACTCAGCGGTTATTATAATATCATACCTTTTAAATATAACGGAACAACCAACCTCAATAGCTTCGGTGTTTCATTAGGGATCAGTTTTCCGACAAGAAATTATTAATGGATTCAACACTCCTCTGTAAAATCAGCCCCGGAATATGCGGGGCTTTTTGTACTTTAATCCACTGAAACGAAGCATAAAGCCGGTTTTGCTTAATTCTGTCTCATATTAAAATAACAAATATGAAAGTATTTAATGTTTTTTTCTGTTTTGTATTTATCGTATTTGCCGCATTACAATATAACGACCCGGACCCGTATGTATGGGTGCCCATTTATCTTTATACAGCGGCACTATGCTGGTTTGCCTTCCGTAATAAATTTTATCCCAAAGCTTACTGGGTGGGAATTATCGTGTATACTTTATACGCAGTATATAAAATTTTTGATCAGAACGGGCTGGTGGATTGGATAGAAGTTCATCATGCAGAAAATATAGCGGAAACCATGAAAGCAGAGAAGCCATGGATTGAAGAATCAAGAGAGTTTTTTGGTTTATTGATCCTGATTGGGGTATTGGTTATTGATTTGGTATATGCAAAAAGAAAAAGCCGGAACTAATATTCCGGCTTTCGCGATAAACTATAATTCTCTTTATCCTATTTTGAATTAAACTGTAATCCTGCTGCGGCTGCCTGTCCTTTTTCACCTGCCTTTGGCTTACTTAACACATATATTTTGTGATAAGCGCCATCTGTTACAGCTTCTACAGGAATATGGGTCATTCCCTGGTTTGACTTTTTATCGGCGGGTGCTACCAGGCTTCCTTTTCCTATTGTTTTTCCATCGGGTGTATCCAGTTTTATTTCAAAATCAAACCCAAACGAAGGCGGCATTTGCCAGCCTGCAAAGAGGTTGATTGATTTGATCCCCGTGAGATCGATACTATCAACAGCAAACCAGCCCTCAGATAAAGGGATCATCAGGTAATTAGTACCATTGAAAGATATCGGTGAAAAACCTTCAACTGCTTCTTTGCCAGTAAACGTTACAGAATTACCCCGCAATACAACAGAATTTCTTCCTGTCAGTGCTTTAATATTTGTACCGCCTTTATCCGTGTAGCTGGCAGAAAGGATAAGAGATGTATTAGGTTTATTATCTGCCGGAGGCGTAATACTTCCCGATGGTGGTAATGATTTTTTCAGTGCATCTTTATTGTTTAGCGATAATACCCATTGCACAATTTGCCCCACATCACTTTGTGCCAACGAAGGATGTGCTGCCATAGCGGTTTCTCCCCATACTCCGCCGCCACCTTTGATGATTTTTTGTGCGAGATAAGATGGTGCATTCGGATCTTTTGCATATTTCTTCGATACATCAATAAATGCCGGTCCTATTGATTTCTCCGCTTCTTTATGACAACTCTTGCAATCCAGCGATAGCATTATGTTTTTACCGCTTACCGCGGCTTCGCCCTGCTGGTGGCCCATAGGCGATGCGGCTTTATCAAATCCCTGCATATATTCTACAGACACAAAAAGATTTGAAGGGTCAATCTTTGATGTATCATTTTTATCGGTAACATTTACTGTGTAATTAAATGGTAAGCCTGGTACATAGAATGATTTATTGCCCCCACTAACCTGTATACTTACATCGGGAGTTTCATTACCTGCATATATTTCCAATGCATTACTGACAGCGGAATCCCCTTCTGCATCTTTTACAGTTACACTTACTTTATAATCTCCTGCTTTATCATACGTATAATTTAATTCAGGAGTATCTGTTTCTTTAGTTGTTTTATTGCCGAGGTTCCAGGTATATTTCAGTTTTTCTTTTTCCGGGTCCATCGCATCCACGGTGGCTTTAATTGCAAATGGTAAAGAACCTGTTGTTTTATCGATATTGATTGAAGCGATCTTTGGTGGGCGATTACCGGCGATATAGTCAATTCTTGATAAACCGGCATCTTCATTCTTGGCAAACCATCCTGAGCCATATTCCAGTAAATATAGTTTACCGTCAGGGCCGGTTTCCATATCAATACAGTTATGCAATTTTGTGTGTTCCATAAACGGCTCCATAACATCAAAATCCCCGTTCGGTAACATAGTTACTGCTTTCATCCAGCCTCGGATCCAATCGTAAATAATCAGCTTACCATTATAGTAATCCGGCAAACGTGTTTCTTTCGGGAACATGTCTGTATAGTAAACGGGTCCTGCCATTGCATTACGGCCACCCGTTCCCACTTCAGGAAAATCGTGTGAAGCAGCGTAAGGATACCAGATGAATGCTGGTTGGGCCGGGGGCAGATCTTTCAAACCAGTATTGTTCCTTGAAAGATTTACCGGGTGTGCGGGGTCATATGCATCTCCGCTTTCCCCCGTTTCATAATTATAATTCCGGTAAGCATAATTATTACCAACAAACAAGGGCCACCCGAAATAACCGGCCTTTCGTGCCTGGTTAACTTCATCATAGCCGCGGGGGCCTCTTGTACTCAGGCTATCTTCATTTGCATCCGGGCCAACTTCACCCCAGTATAAAAAGCTATTTTTCTGGTCAACAGAAATACGGTAAGGGTTACGGTTGCCCATTACATATATTTCAGGTCTTGTATTGGCTTCGCCTTTTGGAAAAAGGTTACCATCCGGTATTTCATAAGTACCATCATCTTTCACACGGATGCGAAGGATTTTTCCCCGTAAATCATTGGTATTTGAAGAGGATCTTCTTGCATCGTATTGCTGATGACCGGGAATATCGTTCATCGGGCCAAAACCACTATTTACAAATTTTACTTTGGGTTCATTGAACGGAGTGGAATTGTCGCCGGCGGAGAAATATAAAAGGCCATCAGGTCCAAAGGCGATAGAGCCACCGGTATGACAACATATCTCTCTTTGTGATTTTACTTCTAATATAACC
>JAFDYH010000183.1:0-3352 GCA_018267535.1 Bacteroidota bacterium | reverse complement strand
GGGCTGTAATACATATACACCCAATTATTCTTTGCAAAGTTGGGGTCTTTGGTCAGTCCTAATAACCCTTCTTCGGCATTTACTCCCGGTGTGTTGGTTTTCCAGTACACATTCAGGAAGCCTACCTGTTTTAATTTCTTCGTATCGTTTTTATACAAAAGGATTTCACCCCGACGCTGAATAACTAATACATCGAAATTGGGAAGTATCGTCATTTCTGTCGGTTCAAAAAATTCACCCTGAATCAATGGCGTTTTTACAAAACGGTCTTCATCCGGCGGATACTGTGATTTTGCTTTTGCATAATCAAGCTCGTTGTTATCCCCGATTGCGTATTGGATGCCACCAAGTATATGTTTCAGGTAATTTTCTTCGGTATAAGAGGCTTCTGTATGCCCAAGTTCTGTATAGAATGCGCGGCCGCCATCATATTCATGGTACCAGGCCATTGGGTGAAAAGCACCATTAGTGCCACCTTTATAAGTGGATTCATCAATGGTTATCAACACATGCACATCAGGATTTATTTTTTTGAAATTATAGAGCTCGTCTTTTCGTTGCCATATTGTATCCTGAAAAAATTTTGTAGCGGCATGCGTTTTATCTTTTATAATGAATTTTGCTTCCTGTTGTTCAGGGTGGCCATTGAAATAAGCGCCAACCAACCGGCCATACCAGCCCCAATCGTATTCTGTATCCGTTGCGGCATGTATACCCATATAACCGCCGCCGGATTGAATAAAGCGTTCAAATGCAACCTGCTGGTTATAGTTTAACACATCACCTGTCGTATGCAGGAATATAACCGCTGAATATTTTTTCAAACTATCTTCATTGAAGATGGCTGCATCTTCAGTAGCATCTACATCAAACCCGTTTTCTTCACCCAGCTTCTTAATAGCTGCAATGCCATTGGGAATAGAAGAGTGCCGAAAATCCGCAGTTTTTGAGAAAACAAGAACACGGGGTTTACCGCTTCTTTTTTTGCTGCAGGATACAAAACCAATAACTGTAATTAAAGCAAGGAGCACAAAGAGAATCTTTTTCATTTGGCCTGTTTAAAATGTTTTTTTTGGAGACTAAATATAAAGGGTAATACTCAAATAACAGCTGTAAATATGAGGAAAGGAGGATTAAGGCTGTTGAACCTTTGAACACGGGTCATTAGATCATGGCTGAATGGTTGGGTAGTCGGGTGGTTAGGGTCCTTGAAAGCTTGCCGGCACCATAGCTACCCTATCCGTTTTTTTCAGTTTAACTGCGGATCAATTGGGAAATTGATCATCATTTCATAATCGCCACCGAGATGCTTCAGTGATTCTTTCCAGATTTCATGATAATCTTTATGAAAAATAATTTTTCGGGTTGCCTTCACCGTAAGCCATGATTTTTCTTTCAATTCACCGTCCAGTTGGCCGCTGCTCCAGCCGGAGTAACCAATGTAAAACCGGATTTTGTTCTGATCAATTTCATCGTTTTTTATCATATCTACAACCTTATCAAAATCACCTCCCCAGAAAACCCCCTTCATTACTTCCAGCCCGCCGGGTATTTCTTCGGGATATTGATGCAGGAAATGAATAGTATCCACCTGTACCGGTCCTCCATAAAACAAGGGTAAAGTTTTTCCTTCCAGTTCTGGTATCAGTTCATCCAGTGTATTTTCATATTTACGATTAAGTACAAAGCCAAAGCTTCCCTCTTCCTGGTGTTCACAAAGGAAAACAACAGTGCGGAGAAAGTTAGGGTCTTTCAGAAAAGGATCTGCTATCAGTAATATACCGGCTCCTGCTTCTATCATAGTTCAATTTACATGCAAAATTTGTCTTGCCCAACAGCTGTGAAGAATTGCCCGATTATTTTCTTCTTTCTGGTATTCACAGGTCAATCTAAATCCCTGTTAAAATAGCGGTAAACTGTGGGTTTGCCTATGATGCCACTGCTTCCGCCGCTACCTTTGCCGGTATTTCAGAATTTAAAAAACACATTATCTTTCGGCAATAAATTCTACTAGTGAAGAAAATCTTTCCGGTTATTATTGTGCTGATCAGCTTATCGCTTGTCGGGATCATTATTATCCAACTGCTTTGGATAAAGAATATGGTACTGTTGAGGCGGGAGCAGGTGAAGCATAATGTTGCAGATGCGGCGAGAGATGTTGCTGATGAGTTGGCAAGGCATAAAGCCAGTTATTCAGGAATGAGTAAACTTTTTCCAGGACTTCATTCTGAAGATGCTACTATTGATGTATTCAAATCTGTGACGGTAGGGCAGCGATTTAGTACCGCTGAAATTGAACAGAAAATTCATAAAGCATTCCTGAAAAATGACCTGAAAAATATAAAATTTGAGTTTGGCCTTGCAACTCTTGGTAATGCAGGCTTTCCTGCGCAAATGGAAAGACAATCCAAAAACTTTGTTGCTTTATATCAGGATAGTATAAAAAATTATGGATATCTCACCCCTTTAGTTGCACCTAGTGGTTCTCCTGTCGAAAATTTATCTGTGAATGAAGTATTAATCGTTGTTATTCCGGATTACAAAGACATCGTTCTGAAATCAATAGGATTAAATATAGCTACGGCTATAATTTTCACCATCATCATTATAGCCGCTTTTTACCTGACACTTCGGACAATGTTGCGTCAAAAAAAGTTGAGCGAAATAAAGAACGATTTTATCAATAACATGACCCATGAATTCAAAACACCACTGGCAACTATCTCATTGGCTGTGGATGCGTTGAAGAATGAAAAGGTAATGAGTAACCCGGAGAAGATGACTTATTTCAGTTCTATTATTAAGGAAGAAAACCAGCGGATGAACAGGCAGGTAGAAACAATATTGAAGGCCGCCCTGATGGAAAAACAGGAAGTGCAGTTAATGCTACGCCCGATTCACCTGCATGAAATAATAGAAAATGTAGTAGACAATTTTGCCTTGCAGTTGGAGGATAAAAAAGGGAAAGCAGAATTATCGTTGAATGCTGCAAACGATTTGATCGATGCAGATGAGGTGCATCTTTCCAACCTTGTCAATAACCTGATTGATAATTCCATAAAATATTCCAAGGACAATGTACCGCCGGATATCCGGATTACTACAACCTCCGACGAAAAAAAGGTAATGATGCGTTTGGAGGATAACGGCATTGGCATGAGTAAGGAAACTGTAAAAAGGATTTTTGAAAAGTTTTACCGGGCCCATACAGGCAATATTCATAATGTCAAGGGCTTCGGACTTGGGCTGAGCTATGTAAAAACAATGGTAGAAGCCCATGGCGGAGAAATAAAAGTAGAAAGCATATTGGGAAAAGGAAGTGTGTTTAGCATAGAGTTGCCATTGAAAAAGG
>JAFDYH010000182.1:6295-7810 GCA_018267535.1 Bacteroidota bacterium | reverse complement strand
GGATAAGCTGGGAGAAGTGCTGCAAATGAACCTGCATATACCAGAATATTTCAGCAACAGCTACCGGGAAGTAAAAGATGCATTGGATGCAGGTTCAACAAACCCCGAAATGCTGAAAGCATGGAATGATGCGCCTGTTATAGGTGGATTGAAAATCATCCTGGATATACCGGCGTTAGTCATCAATGCGCTGATTACATATCTTGTTTTTCGGGGTATTAAAGAAAGCCGCAACTTCAGTAATGTAATGGTGATTTTAAAACTATGTGTGGTTGGTATAGTAATATTGGTGGGGGGGTATCTTGTTTTTTCAAACGGGCTTACTGTAAACTGGACACCGCCCAATGATGCAGGGGTAAGATCGTTTATGCCCAACGGCTTTGGTGGTGTAATGGCTGCTGTAAGCGGTGTGTTCTTTGCTTATATTGGTTTTGATGCAGTTAGTGTATTGGCGGAAGAAAGCAAGAACCCGCAACGCGATTTGCCCAGAGGAATGATTCTTTCATTGGTTATTTGTACGATCGTTTATATATTATTATCACTGGTATTAACCGGCGCCGTAAATTATAAAAGTTTTGACGGGGTAGGCGACCCGCTGGCTTTTATTTTTGAAAAACAAAACCTGAATGTTGGCTGGATGCAGTTTCTCGTTGCCATCTGTGCAGTGGTGGCAATGACAAGTGTGCTGCTTGTATTTCAGATGGGGCAGCCAAGGATATGGATGAGTATGAGCCGCGATGGGTTATTACCTCCTGTGTTTCAAAAAATTCATCCAAAGTATAAGACACCTTCTTTTGCAACCATACTAACGGGGTTGGTTGTGGGCATCCCCATTCTTTTTACCGATAAAACATTTGTGCTTGATTTTACCAGTATCGCTACATTGTTTGCATTTGTATTGGTTTGCGGAGGGGTATTACTGATACCGCCAAAGGAAAAAGTGCAGGGCCGTTTTCACCTGCCCTATATTAACGGGCAATATATTTTTCCAATAATTATATTCGGCACAATTATTATCATCGCCTCTTTTGCCAAAAACTATTTTCCCGGACTTTTTGATTTCGATTTTTCAGGTAATGAAGATTATGTAAAAGGCAAGATCAGTTTTATGGATGCGGCCACACCAAAACTTTCATTAATCATTTTTTGGATCAGTGGGATTATTATCAGCATCATTGCTTTCGTAAAAAAGTATTCACTGATTCCCCTGATGGGGCTTATTACCTGTATGTATTTACTAACCGGGATGACAAAAAGTAACTGGGCCTGGTTTATCGGCTGGCTCATTATTGGTCTTATTGTCTACTTTTTATATGGTTATAAAAAAAGCAGGCTGGCAATGCCTGAGACTGTTACTGCATAGGTATAAGCTATGTTGTACCTTTGTCCTAATTTTTTTCAATTACTAATTTAATGGGATTGTGATTGTATGAAATACCAGTTGGGTGATAAAATAATCGTCCTTCATTCCAACGAAGAAGGCGAGATCGTCGATATTATTAATGATAAAATGGT
>JAFDYH010000182.1:0-6228 GCA_018267535.1 Bacteroidota bacterium | reverse complement strand
AAAAAGGAAAAGAAATACATTGACAATATAAAACAGGAAAAAAATAGCCTGGCCAAAAAAATTGCTGATGGGGTGTGGCTTACTTTTCTACCGGTAATGGATACCGATGAGTTTGGGGATGATGTGGTGAAGGAATTAAAACTGCATTTGCTAAATGGAACAGACAGAGGTTACAATTTTATTTATAAGCAGGTATTCTTCGGAGAAATTGAATTTGAATTAAAGAATGTAATTCATTCCGGAGAAGATTTTTACCTGCATGATGTGCTATTTGAAGATATGAATGATAACCCTTTCTTTGATTTTGAGTTTACATTGGTGAAACCTGATAAGACAAAGGAAAACTTTTATGAAGCTTCGTTGAAGTTGAAGGCAAAACAGATTTTCAGTAAGGTGGAAGAGATTCAAAAGAAAAACGAAGCTACGTTCTCGTATCGACTGTTTGAAAAATATCCGGATAGAGCGTACGAAGAAAAAATTGATACCAGCCACCTGACGGCGAAGGGCTATAAAATATATGATGCAAAAAATGTCCGTCAACATCTGCCTCCTGCACGCAGCGTGGTGGACCTGCATATTGAAAAGATTTCGGATGACTGGAAACATCTCAGCAATTTTGAAATCGTCACGTTACAATTAAAAGAATTTGAAAAATATTACGATCTCGCCGTCGCCCATCATTTACCATCTGTGATAATAATTCATGGAGTGGGGGAGGGTAAACTGCGGGATGAGATACATGATCTGCTCCGCTTAAAACGGGAGGTAAAATCTTTCGTTAATCAATATCATCCGGCTTATGGATACGGAGCGACAGAGATATTTTTCAAGTAAGTTGAATAGAAAATGGATGACGTGGATAGGACTAATTGGAACAGATTTATTTTACTATCCTCTCCACTATAGTTTTCGTTTTAAATTTTTTTACTAAAACTGTTTGCGGACTAATAGAGTCTTTATTCTAGTCTCAACCCTTCTGCAAAGTAGAGAGCATAGTAACTGGTTCGGTAAATGGTTTTGAATTTCATCCAGGCTGAAGAGGTTTATTTACACGAAAGATGTTTACCTCGTTATGATGGTAAATAGTTTGTTTATCAACAGACATCCCGATTTTTAAAGCCACTTTTTCAGAAGGGATATTGGTTAAACTGATAATGGATATCAATGAATCCGAAAAGTCATTTTCAAAAGCATAATCTCTACATTTTGAAGCTGCCTCTGTAGCATAGCCTTTATTCCAGAATTCAGGTAATAAGGAATATGCTATTTCAAGTTCAGTGATATTATCAACGGTTTGTACCAGCAATCCGCAATGACCTATCAGCCGGCCGCTTTCTTTTTCAATCAATGCGTTCATGCCGCCTTTATCATTTTCATAGCGATAGAACTGGTATTGATACCATTTTTCGCACTCTTTTTCAGGCGATTCTTTTTCTGAAATCCAGTATAACGATGTGAGTGGGTTTTTATGAAATTCCAACCAATTATTGAAATCAGACTCCTGTATTTTTCTGAAAATTAATCGCCCGGTTTGTTGGCCTTCTAATAGAAATTTCATTCAGGAATTCAATATTTATATGAAGATAGCATAAAAGTATAGCCGTAATTTTTGTTACTGTTAAGCATTTGTTATGCTGAATAGGATTACAGAACGCAAAAGAGTGCGACGCAACAACCGCTTTATAGTAGTAATGTAGCTTAGTCCATAAAATTTATCTTCTTACTATTGAATGTTCAATAGTTAACTTTGCATCCGCTACAGGCCAGGCTATCGCTTTTCTGTAAAAAGAAAGGAGGAAAGTCCGGACAGCATAGAGCAATGCACCCGGTAACGCCGGGCTTCATGAGTAAAATCGTGAACGAGACAGTGCCACAGAAAATGACCTCAACCCTTGACCTTGTCCAAAAGACAAGGTTAAGAATGGAAGGGTGAAAATGTGAGGTAAGAGCTCACAGCTTGTAATGGTAACATTATTCGCGGGTAAACCTTGCATGCTGAAATGCCACATAAACTATCGGTAAGGGCTGCTCGCCCGGTTTATCGAAAGATAAAGCGATAGAGGGTAGGCAGATTGATCCCAACAGTAATGTTGAGGACAGATAAATGATAGCCCACGACAGAATCCGGCTTATAGGCCTGTAGCTTTTATTTTTTAATTGACTGGATCAAACCCTTACCAATAAGCGAAGTTCCAATATATCCCCCGATCTCCATCAGCCAGGCAATACCTAAGTGAACAATCAACCCGCCAAATAGTGAACGGGTATTATACACAACAATGCCCAGTAGCAACCCGCCGAAATAGGAGCTGATACATTCTGCTAATGGTTTGCCAAAGTGAATCGTGCAATAAAAACAAGCCATCGGTAAGATTGCATCCGTACCGGCCCATTTTATAAAGGCAAGTACCAGAAAACCCCGGAAGAAAATTTCAATAGAGATAAAATCACTGCCATAGGATAACTCAAACAATAGTTTATATAACCAGGAAGGAGAGGCGCCTACGATATCCTTGCTTACAACTTTGAACTTAGGATACATGTTCAGGAAATCATGTTGCATAGAAGCCCAGGCTATTAAAGGCAGCATAATCACCAGCATCCATATATAAGGCTGCCATACAAAATTTTTTACGGTAAATCCAAAAAAACTATCGCTGCCGTAAAATTTTTTCCAGAGAATAAAGAGCAGGAGAAGAACAATCAGTAAGCGGAAAGGCCAGTAAACGACCTGGTTCCAATAATGATTCCAGTTTCTGTCGGTGGATAAATTAAAAGAAGTAACCAATGACATCTTTAAAGCGAAGATGGCAGGCGCCACAACAAGCAATAATAAAAAAAGCTTGTCCCCAAAAAAATCCTTATTGTTTATTTTGGCTGCTAACAAATAGGGCACTGCGAATGCAATAATAGAAAGCCCCCAACGGTAAAAGAAACGACCGGCAAAATCATGGCTGTTTACCCATTTGTCTATTTTAAAATAATAGTTACAAAAAACAAGGATAGCAGTAAGCAGGGTGACAAGAATTAAAACAGTTTTGTTTACGCTATTAAAATAAAGCCTTATGTAATCAATTATCTTACTCATTGCTGCGAAGAAAAGCCATTTTGTTTTAAATCCACCTGCGATTTATTTTGTCCGAATTGGAGTATATATCCATTGCAGTCTTTTATTGCAAATTCACGCAGACCATATTCAAAGTCTTCTATAGGATATACAATTTCGCTATTATTTTTTAGTTTGCTCCACCATGCATCAACATCGTCCGTGCGCAGGTAGATAGAGCCTGTTAGCAGTGGATGATGATAAGGGATATGCTGGTTGGGTAAAGCCAGCATGATATTTATTTCGTCTTTTATCAGCGAAGCCCAGCCCCATCCCGGTTCATGGGCATCACTGGTAAATCCTAAAACGGTTACATAATAGTCAATAGTCTTTTGCAGGTAGTCCACCTGTAGCATTGGAGACAGGCTGGTTAATTTCATACCGGGTACTATTTGCCTTTTTGAAAATTCTTGTTGATCCACACGATTGCTTTTTTCACATAATATTCGTTGTCGTCTTCTAACGCCTTTACCAGTTTTTTTATTTCCGGGTGAAGAGATGGTATTCTTGTGTACCATTCCACTAATACCAGCGACAACCTCCTTTGCCAGGGATCGGAAGATGAGTTGTATTTCTTTGCCAATGCAAAGATTTCCCTTTGATGTGTTTTTAATATTGGCTTCAGTCCCTGCATGCCCATTGCATCACAAACTGCCCAGTTGCCGATATTATTTGCAAACAACTGTATCGTCTTTAAAGATCTTTCCGGATCTTTTTTTGTTATTTTTCCCATCATCTTTAGGGCCAATATTTTTTCTTCCAGCGACCCGGCCCGCCATAATTCTTCTATCAATTCAAAACCCCCATCTTTGAATTTTGCAGCAAGTTGATTCAATACCGGCATTTTTACACCATATAGTTTTTCGTTACCGGGCACAAATTTGCGGTGCGATGCTTTGGTGGCTTCACTCGATTGCGACAATAAATTTTTTTGAATTTCTTTTAAATGTGCTGACATATTTATTCAATGATACGGTTTCTTATTCCATACCGGAGACAGATTTTATCGGCTCTTTGTTTTAACTGATCTTGGTAAGATCGCGGCGTATAAAATTTATCACCGTAGAGCTGATTGTATTTACTAATCAATTCGGGTTTATATCTTTTCAGAAAATGGTAATAGAGAGTCTTGTTGTCGCTGGCAGTATTGCCAAACAAAGTCAATCCGCCAACCAAAACATAATGTGCTTTATGATCTTTTGCAGCTTTAATCGTTTTCTCCAACTCTTCTTCTCTATCGCTGATAAATGGCAGGCAGGGAACTGCATTTACACCAACGAGGAAACCGGCTTCACTTAATTCCTTAACCAATAGCAGCCGTTCGGATGGTGATGCGGTGCCAGGTTCGAGCCTATTGGTAACAGTTTCATCCATTGATGAAATGGAAACGGATAATATGGCACCACGCTTTAAACTACCTTTTAAATCATCAGGAAGTATTGCTGTCTGATCTATTTCTTTTAAGAGTTCAATATCTTTTTTAATGCCGGTTCTTTTTGTACTGATAAAAACCGGGAACCGGTATTTTAAAAATAAGGAAAGAAATTGTTGTGTTAACCCGTATTGTTGATCCTGCTTTATGTAAGCATCAGTGCCACTGCCAATAGTCACTATTCCATACTGTTTTTTCTTCGCCCTCGAGTGTAATTGTTTTTCCAGTATTCCGGCAGCATTTATTTTCACGGTCAACTGATCTTCCATATTCTCTCCATATTTACTGCCGCGGATATAACAATAGAGACAGTTACAACTGCAACCTTCATACGCATTCACGGAGTAATCATCAAGAAACCAGCTGTCGCGACGCTTATGTTTATTTAGTACCGATTTTACAATTTTTTCCCGCAGCATTAAATAAAATTAAGAAAAGCCGGATAGTATTATTTAGAACTCCTTAATCCTTTTCGACTTTCTTGTAAAAGATTTAGGAGCGGCGACTACTGCGGGTGAAATATTTAATGGGTAAATTGAACGATATGGTTCAAAATAAAAAGGCGGAACTATCTGTCCCGCCTTTTTTATTTGCATTAGCCCCGTTTTGACTAATAATTTTTACCTGTTTATGATAAAGAAGCTTCTTCTTTTATATTATTCTTTGCCGCTTTCGCTGTCTTGATCAATTCCAACACTTTTTGTCTTGTGTCGTCCTGCAGGCCTGATATTTCATGTTTGAATGTACTTTTCAATTCATCCAGTTCATCAATTGTTGCCCCACGGAATTTTTTCCATGAGTCTTTCATATCACCCAATTTGTCACCTATTTTCTGACGTGTTTTCTTTCCTTTTTCAGGTGCAATTAAAATACCAATAGTTACACCAGTGGCTAACAGCGCAAGCGCTCCTACTATTGCTTTCATAATTTAATAATTTTATGTTTACAGTAATACCTTTTAATTTTCAAGAACCTTGCCAAAATTTCTTTTCTGGCAGAAGAGGGTAAAGTGTGAGATGAGTTAATGAATAATTAAAATGCCGGAAAAAAATAGCTTTTACTCAATATTTCAATTGTAAATCATACCGCTGTTCAATCACGGGTTTACCAAAAGTGTCAGAGGGAAATTCTTCTGTTAATATGAATCCATGGCGTTTATAAAGAGAAGCGGCTGCAGGTAACTCAGAAGTTGTTCGCAGGTAGGCGGATTGATACTTTTTATCTTTCAAAAATTGCATGAATAATCCCATCAGGCGTTTCCCCAATCCTATACCACGAAATTCAGGCACCATAATAAAATAACGCAATTGGGCGGAATTATTTTCCCGGTGTGCCAACAAAAGGAAGCCGATGATTTCCTGCCGGTATTCGCAAACCCACACTCCATCTTTGGTATTGTCAAAGTTTTTATAAAATTCATGAAGGCCACCCGCTACATAACTTTCGAAATGGATACCATAATTGTATTCACGGCTATATAAAAGGCCATGCAGTTTTACTACATGGCCAATATCACCGGGTTTCAGCTCCGTGCGGATAGAAATATCTTTAAGACCAATGTTCATGAACGGTAATCAATAACCCCATTTTTTCATGATCTTATAATCTTCTTTAATCGTATCAATCGGTGCTTTACCCTGGTAAGACTCCTGCTCAATAATAAAATGGGTTGTACCCGATTTACGTCCCA
>JAFDYH010000181.1 GCA_018267535.1 Bacteroidota bacterium | reverse complement strand
GAAACCGGTTAGTTACAGGAAGGTTGCGGCAAGCCAGCTATTTAATAGCAGGAGATATGATTTTTGAGTGCTACCAGACTTAATAAATAATTGGATAGATACGAGAAATTGAGGGCTCGCTTTAAAGCAAACAAGCCTGTTTTGTAATTGTAGAATAGCTAATGCAATGTAATAACCCAATAACCGGTTCATTCAACCAATACAAAAAATTCGAACCCTCTTTTTTATTGGTGATTACCGGCATATCTGCCTCAGCAATATAGAAAAAGCAAAGAATTAAGCAACAGCCTTTTTTCAGAAAACAGGGGACTGTCATACAGTCAAAACAGAGAGAGGAAATATCGGATTCTCGCTTTTTATTAGTGGAGGCTGAACTGTTTTATACCGTAGCAATATTTTATACGATTATGGGCGGCTTCTATTATGCAGTACTTAACCCATTCTATTCTATGGATACACCCAGTAGTTTTTCATGCATTTTTTCCAGTTGCTCCTGTAGTTTTTTTATGGAGGTTTTAATTCCTGTTTTTGCCTCAAAGATTTCATTATTAACTACCGATTTTTCGTATTGCTCATTCAGTGATGCAATTTTAGCCAGGAGGCGTTGAATTTCAGAGCGGATAAAGGAGTGTGACATAATAATAGATTTTAGATAAATGGTGGTGAGGGTAGGTATAGTTAAAATACAAACAATAGTTTATTTCTCATAATAATTTTTGATGAATTTTAATAGTAATACTCATGCAAGTGTGATTAATGTGTGTGCCATACATAACAGTGACGCTTATACGTAAGTAAAACCACTTATTTTTACAAATCAGGATAGCAGTTCCGAAGGCAAACCATGTCGCCTCCAGTTTATATAAATAAAGCACATGGTTCTATTATGAGAAGCCGTTTTCACCGGTTACGAAGCAATAAAAAACGGTATGCAGAAAACTGGGAGCTGAATTACCGGGTATTTTCATTGACGCATACCTGGACCATGAAATAGCGGAAGACAGGCATGCCCCACTATACAAACGTTTCATGGTTATACCTGGAAAGCTATTTCTGCACTCACAGGATATTTATTTTATATAAAGGCAGGAACCGGTGATGACAGATCTGCTAAAACCTTATACTCCTAACTTGAATTGGGTTTTGAGTTTTGTAGTCCGTCACTATTTCAGTTTATCGAAAATTTTTAACCACCAGGTGACAGATACAAAAATCAGGAAGGCATAAAATTTATTTTATTAAAAGAGTGGTGGCGGAAAATTTATCCGGGTATAGCCATATCTAAAATTGAAAAGGGTTAATCATTCATTGCCGTCAAAGCCTTATTTACAATTTCAAGATCGCTTACAGCTCTGAAACCACTAACGCCTGCTGATAAAATAGTTCCATCTTTTAATGCCACTGGTTGGCCGCCTTCCCAACCGATATAATCCGGCCGACGAATGCCAAATTTTTTTTCATCCACTTGATTGGTAAAAGCAAGGCGCTCAAACTCACCGGTTCGTATACCTGTTATCCAGACCTGGCTTGCTTTCATCCATGCAACACGATAACGTTCCCGGCCCAGTATTTTATCATTACCCATAATGCGTCCAAAAATATTTCCATCTGCATCCATAATGCAGGCGGCTATACTGCCGTTTGCTTTTACCCGGTCTTCTTCAATCGCCATATAGGCTGGAACCAGCCTTTCTATTTCATCAAGCAGCCTTAAAATTTTTTCTCTCACCGACACCATATAAAAAAATTTTTGTGAAATAATTAGTTGCCAATAGCCTGTTCATTACCGGATCATTTCTTCATACAAAACATTCAGCACAGATTTCAGTGAAAGGATATATCCGTCTTCAGTCACGGGATTGCATCCATTGGTAATAGCCACTATTCCAAATTTCTTTCCAGGCTGGAAAAACATCATACTGTAAAGCCCGTAAGCTGAGCCAGTATGCCCCTTCATTATCTCCCCGGGAATTAATTTGTCAGTGCTCCATAACGCCAACCCATAACCGCCTTCGCCATCAGATACTTTTTGCTGCATGGTTTTTGCACTCTTTTTACTCATAATCCGGGTCTTTTTGTACCGTCCATAATACATATGGACGGTCATCCACCGGGCAAGGTCTGTAGCCGATATCTTCATTCCCCCGGTTGGCGAAAAGACAGGCGTACTATACCCCATTATATATTGACTAAGTTCTGTCCTACGGGGATTATAGGCAGCCGGATCAGGAGTAAATGCTTGGGTGGCAGAGTCATATTCATATAATGTCACAAATCGTGTTGAATCAAGTGCGCCGACTTCGTACCCGCCATAGATGCCCAACGGATCGAGAATATGCTGTTTCACATATTTATCAAACCGCTCACCCGATACACGTTCGATAATAGTGCCTGCTATATTAAAATTCAGGTTACAATATGCATATTCATCTCCGGGAGCATAGTCGCTGTAGCATTTAGCCCAATCGGGATTTTTGTCCGGGTTTATAAAGTCTAGCGAAAAATAGCCCTGGCTGTCATTCAGGCTGGATGTATGCGATAATAGCATTTTCAACGTAATGATTTTATCCGGGAACTTCGGATTGCGTATTTTAAAGCCAATCAGGTTACTTACATCATCGTGCAATGATAATTTTCCCGCTTCTGCCAATTGCATGATGGAGGCGGCTGAAAAGGATTTGGAAATGGAAGCGATACGGAATATGCCGGTGTTGCTTAAGGCGACATTACCTGCAATATTTTTCTTTCCAAATGAATGTGCGTAAATAATGTCTCCTTTCCTGACAACAGCTACAGAGAGGCCAACCATATCAAACCGTTTCATAACAGAATCGATACGGCGTTCCGTCTTTTCTGCCTGTGCAAACGATGAGAAATAAAAAAACAATAATCCAGTGCAGGAAAATAAAAACAGGAGGGTTGATTTTTTCATACCTAAATATAGGCATAAGAAAGAAGGCTTTGCCTGAAACGAATCTTTTTCACCATGCCACACGGTAGTCGAAAGTGTTTTATGAAAGATTCCGGCAGGGTGCTTTTAGCTTCCTGAAGGCTGCCTGTATAGTTAAATTCTTCATCGAACTGGGTGAAACAAACATTTAATGCTTCTTCCTTTAAAAAGGATTACCTTGCCCCTCTTATATGTCAGCTATTGCCTAAAGTAATCTTTAATAATAAAAATGCTGTGTTCTTTCAATCCCTGAAAGAAGCTGCGGATAATTATTTTGCAGAGAAAGGCATCCAAAAAACAGGAGACAGCCGCCTGTATATTAAAACAATTGTTCTTATCCTGCTGGCTGTTTTTCTTTACGTTTCTATATTGTTTTTATCATTACCGGTATGGGCCATCATAGTTTTCGGTGGTTTGTTAGGCATCACTTCTGCCTGTATCGGGTTTAATGTAATGCATGATGCCAATCATGGCAGTTATTCCCCAAACGATAGAGTGAATAACCTGCTTGGCCTCACCCTGAATGCATTGGGAGGTAATGATTTTATCTGGAAGTTCAAACATAATATTATCCATCACACTTATCCGAATGTGGATGGCATCGATGATGATATTGCGAAAAGCCCTTTTATACGCATGTGCAGCACACAGCCTTGGGTTCCGGCACATCGTCTTCAGCACATTTATACGCCCTTGCTTTATAGTATCAGTTCTATCATCTGGGTACTCTTCCAGGATTTTGAAAAATACTTTCGTCGTAAAATACACCAGACCGCACTGGCGGAAATGAAACCAAAAGATCATGTGGTTTTCTGGGTCAGCAAAGTATTATATGTCTTTTTCTATATTATACTGCCCGTATTACTTATTGGCTGGATGAAATGGCTTGCCCTTTTCCTTAGCCTTCATATCGGGCTTGGCTTTACACTGGCCATTGTATTTCAGTTGGCACATGTGGTAGAAGAAACAACCTTTGAATTTGCGCCAACAGATGAAGTTACAAGAATAGAAAATGAATGGGCTATTCACCAGGTAAAAACAACTTCTGATTTCTCACCAGATAACAAAGTTATTTCGTGGCTCCTTGGTGGCTTGAATTACCAGGTTGAGCACCATCTTTTTCCCCGTGTCAGCCATATTCATTACCCGGCTCTCAGCAAAATCGTAAAACAACAATGCGATGCATTTAATCTCCCTTATAATTGCATCCCCTCCCTTGGCGCTGCAATCAATTCTCACTTCCGTCTGATAAAATTGCTGGGCAAAAAACCTGTGCCTTCTGTATAATGGACTTTTACCAGCCGTGGTATAATTAGGTTTAAACTTCCTGAAAATTTTGTTCCTAATCTTTCATTGTAAATAAAAGGAGCTATCCGGGTAGTAATGATTATCTTTACGCTGTCAACATTTGAGGTATAAAGCTCCTGTAACCGAAAATCAATTCTCTTCCCGGCATTTTCATTTTACACTGGCATTCTTCTCAAGTATTTCTTCACTTTGATTTTTTTGATTATGAATCTTTATGTCGCTAATCTTAACTATAGCCTGCAGGATAAAGGTTTAAAAAATGTTTGCTCCCTATAGCACCGTATCCTCTGTCAAAGTAATTATAGTCAGGATGGTAGAAAATAGCTGTGGATTCGGTTTTGTGGAAATGACCGGTAAAGGCGAAGCGAACAAGGCAATTACGGGACTGAATAACAAGATGCTGGACGACAAACCCGTCTGGGTAAGCGAAGCAAGATCAAAAACCTTTTGAGAGGTTTTTAGTAAATAAATAATATTGATCAACCCTAATTTTTTTATTATGACAAATGACCTGATTGAAAAATTTATAGCAACCGCGAAGAGAAAAGACAAGGAAGTGAATATTCATTTTAAGACACGTCAAGCCATTACAGGCGTATTTATACATACAGACGATTACAATGAAATGAAAGGTAAAAACTTCTGGCGCATTGTTCCAACTTCCCGGCTTGATCAGTGGAAGAGTACAAAAGATATGAGCCTCTGTCGCTTGTTTAATGGCGCGGAATTTACCCGCCTTTCTGATGATTAAGTGACTTCTGAAAATTTATTATAACATTTAAAAGCACCTATGGATAATACAAAGGAACTAGCCCTGTTAAAAAGCAATTTTAAAGTAGTAGAAGATAGGCATCAATCCTTTTTTGAAAAAGGTGCAGCCCGCTGGCCGGGCGAAGTGCACGATATGCTGAGGAATCATTATAAGAACCTTGACAATATTTCCGCAAAGACCATAACCATGGAGCGTCTCGGCGTTACAGACCTGCCGGAAGAGATTATGAATGAACTGAAGCTGGCCTTCGACGCATTTAAAAAAGGTAAAGCATATCAATAGGTATAATAGAGACTTACGTCAGGCTGCAAAGGACCTGCTGGCAGCGTGCAGTGTAAGAATGGTTTCTAGCAATCTAAGTTTTTAGAGACAACCATTCAGAGTGTAAAAAATTATTTCCTGCAATGGCACGGCGACTACTTCGTATCGAAATCTATCCTTACCTTAATAAATAGTAAGCTCAAAACAGGACTCGAAAGATTCATCGGCAATAAAATGATAAAGATGGAATTCTGCCAGGCTTTATTATTAATAGTGCCTGAAACGGAGGTAATATATTACCTTCAAATCATCATTATCAGTTCTTCATCATTCAGTCAGGATTAGTTTTAATTTTTACTTCCCGGACAGTATTAATTTTTCCTCTCTTTTCTTCTCGTTGCAGTGCTTTTATCACGCATTATTTACCGTTTAAAATGATTTGTATGAACATGTATATTCCCAATCTTGGTTTTCAGATAAAGGATGAAGATTTGAAAAAACTATTTGAACCTTTTGGCGAAGTGCTGTCAGCAAAAGTAATTTCCGACCGGGAAACCGGCCGTAGCAGGGCTTTTGGTTTTGTAGAAATGAAACCCAGTGATGAAGCCAACAATTCGATGAAGACGCTTAACAACAAAGAACTGGAAGGTCGGGCCGTTTCTGTAACAGTTGCCCTTGAACGGGGAAAAAGAGAATTTCAAAAACCGGTGGTAAGCCGGGGCGGCAATGATACCCGTAAATAAACATGAACCTAAAACAGGTTTTAATACCTGCATTAACGATAATGACGAAGGAAAAGGCCTGCTGAAGCAGCAGTTATATAGGTCGGGTATAGAAACATTATTCCGGGATTGTAGTAAATATTTTGATACCTTATTTTAGCTGGCAAACAGAAATTGGTAACATCTTGTCTGTCATCAACGGCCTACCTGTTTAAAACAGCCAATTCTTGTTCGGGGAATAATTCCCCGATATCAATTTGCGCTAAAACTGTATCGGGTATTTCAATCGTAAATTCAAAGGCGGGAATAATAGATCTTGTTTTTGGAATCATTGACAGTGAGTCGAACAGTTTTACGAAATTCCGGGCAACCGGAGAAAGAAGAATTTTATGTTCCGTATGCATCCCAAAGGGGAATAAATAGAAGTTGGAAACATGTACTTCAGGAAAAATAGGTTTGACGGCAATCGCAACCGGGCATTTATTACCAACAATATCGCTGTTACCAGGGGCTCCTATCTCTATACATTGTGCAATAATTTCTTTTGTGACTTCTATTTTAAAATTGACAGGCATAACAGGATTTTGTATGAATTTACTAAATTCTTTTCAGGCAAATAAACAGGTGCGGGCAGGCACTTTTTTTTCTACAAACTTTTCCCTTTTATTCTTTCAGGAAAAAAGCAAGTAAACGGAAGAGATTCTATTTTTGTTTTTAAGGTGGCCTTAAAAATAGCTCCTCAATCAAAATGCCTGGTAGCAGGCGCGAAATGAAAAACAGCAAACCGCTCCTTCATAAAATCCTTATATTCATATCCTCAACGGAAATTCTTTATGAAAAATATTTCTACCTGCACTATCTGCATAGCAATAGTATTACATGCTGCTGCGGGCCCGACAGATACAACGAGATACAGCATATTAACTTCCGGGTTACTTTCCGGAAAGCAGCTGGCCTGGCAGGAGAATAAAAATGATCATCATTATTATTATGAATTTAACGACCGTGGTCGTGGGCCTTCCATCACACAAGCTATTACTACCGATGACGCCGGTATTGTGATTAAAGAAGAAATAACCGGTGTTGATTATTACAAAACACCTGTAAATGAAATTTTTTACACCAAAGACAATAAAGCTTTCTGGAAAAATAAATTTGAAAACGATTCAGCAGTATTCTCCAATCAAACGTATTCGGATATAAATGGAACGCCAGCTTCCAGTGAATTGCTTTTAAGCATGCTTCGCTCCTCATCAACAAAGAAACTGGATGTGTTACCCGCGGGTACAAGAAACTTTGAAGAAATTATCGAAAAAGAAATTTCAAACGGTCAGCAAAAACAACAGGTACAATTAATTGCTTTTTCAGGTTTTGGCGGAGCACCACAATATTCATGGTTTACAAAGGAAGGTATTTTCTTCGCTTCACTTTCTGACTGGTCATCCATTATTCTGCAGGGCTTTGAAAAAAACACCGATGAATTAATAATGATACAAAAAAAGTATGAACAATTATTTTATAACAATCTTGCAAAAAAGATAACCCAGAAAAATGCAAATGGAATCGCCATCAAAAATGTTAGTGTTTTTAATTCAAAGACCGGTATCCTTTCTTTAAACAATACAGTACTGATTAAAGCCGGAAAAATTGAAAGGCTGGGAACTGTATCTTCCGTAGCTGTTCCTTCTTCCTATAAAATAATTGATGGTACCGGTAAATTCCTGATGCCCGGCTTATGGGAAATGCATGGCCACTTCGACCAGGGATCAGGGCCATTTATGTTGGCGCAGGGAGTTACCAATTTACGCGACATGGGTAACGGCCCTTCTTTACTGACAGTACGAAAACAAATAAAAAAGGACTCTATACTCGGCCCCGATATTTCTTATATCTCCGGCTTTATTGACCAGGCCGGTCCTTATGCAGGCCCAACTGGTGCTATTATTCATAGCCTGGATGAAGGACTGAAAGCGATTGATGACTACAAAATGAAGGGTTATGATCAGATAAAACTATATAGTTCCATAAAACCGGAGTGGGTGAAGCCTTTGGCTGCAAAAGCGCATAGCCTGGGCATGCGGGTATGCGGGCATATTCCTTCGCACATGACAGCAAGCCAGGCTATCGATGCGGGCTATAATGAAGTAACGCATATCAATATGATCATGCTGAATTTTTTTGGCGATACTGTTGAAACCCGTAATATGAACCGTTTTAAGTTAGTAGGTCAGAAGGGATATATGATTGACTTAAATGGCTCCGGGGCCCAGGCCCTGATCAAAAAAATGAAAGATAAAAACGTTGCACACGATCCGACGATTACCACTTTTGAAGATATGTTTATTGGTTTGCCCGGCAAGCCTTCGGAGGTGTATCGCCCCATTCTCGCCTATTTGCCTGCAGAGGTAAAACGATTCGCGATGTCGGGTGGCTTTATTGGTGATGACTCTGAGGTCGAGAGCTATAGAAAATCATATGATGCAATGAAGAAAATGGTAAAGAAATTGTACGACAACAAAATAATTGTTGTTGCAGGTACAGATGGAGGTATTGTTCAGCATGAGTTGGAAACCTATGCAGATTGCGGCATACCCAATGCAGATGTATTAAAAATGGCAACAATTATTCCGGCGAAATTAACGGGAAGGGACAATTTATATGGCAGCATTGAACCGGGAAAAATTGCCAACCTGATTTTGGTGGATGGTAACCCTTTAGAGAATATGCAGGATATCCGGAAAGTCTTTATGACAATTAAAGAAGGCAAATTATATTCGCCCAGAGATATCTATACCGCATACGGGTGGAAATATTATTATTGATAGTATGAATGAGGAATTGTTTTGGCTTAATAAAGACTGCCCTTTTGCAACAGTGATACCTACCGGTTTTACAATCAGGCGGCATTGGTAAATCAAAAATTAAATCCTGATGAATAATATTAAAACCAGGGAGGCTAACCTGGGTGATTTAGAAATACTCAAAGCCTTCGAGCAGGAAATTATTAAGGCGGAAAGGCCATTTGATAGTAGCCTCAAAGAGGGTGAAACACATTATTACAATTTCAGAGATTTGCTGGAATCACCAAAAGCAAAAGTGTTGGTTGCCGAAATTGATAACGAAATTATCGGTTCCGGGTATACTGAAATCAAAAAAGCGGATTCTTTTCTGAAACATACCGAGTATGCTTACATAGGCCTTATGTATGTAAAGCCTGAATGGCGGGGGAAAGGAATTAATAAACAGGTTTTAGAAGCCCTGAAAGAATGGATTGCCGGGCATAAAATTACTGAAGTCCGCCTGCTTGTTTATGAGGAGAACATCCTGGCGAAAAATGCGTATCGTAAAGCCGGGTTTAAAGATCATCTGCTTGAAATGCGCTTGGAAATATAAAGGAGCAAATTACTTTGCCGGTAGGCCAAATCTTACAGCAACTATATATCAGGCAGTAAACATTACTGTTTTAGACAGCATTCATTTTTGTTCATTTGTTCTTTTTATCACAAGCACTAAGCTATTAGCAGAATCATATTGGAAAAATGATCAGCTGGTAGTTGCGCACCGATAATTTTTCCGTTACTTGTTGATATGGGCTTCTGTACAAGCTGGCAGGTTCGTATATTTAGGTGCAGGAACAAGTGTTTTATAAATTAAACTCTGTCAGCATGAACACTTCTATTCCCAAGGCCCCGCCTCCGGTCTTTTTTCTCGTAGCAATAATCATAATGGTTTTGTTAAACAAATATCTTCCTATCGGGCATTGGTTGTATTACCCCTGGAGATACCTGGGAATTGTACTGATTGTAGCAGGCTTCGTTCTTGGGGCAGGCAGTGCTCTCTTTTTTCGAAAGCTGGGCACGAACCCACGCCCGGGAGCCAGGGCGACACGGGTTGTAACATCAGGCCCTTTCCGGTTTACAAGAAACCCGATGTACATTGCTCTTACGACTATGCTTATTGGTGTTGCGATACTGCTCGGTTCATTTTCTCCTTTGGCTGTAATTCCTGTTTTCTTTTTACTGGTTCGAAACCTGTTTGTGCTAAAGGAAGAAAAGCTAATGGAACAGTGGTTCGGTGAATCTTATCTGGAATATAAAAAAAGAACGCCGAGATGGTTGTGGTAATGACTTTATTCGTTGTTCCCGCCCCTGATTATTTTCCAAATAACTTTTATTTTTAGCCATGTCTAATAAAAACCTCAGTTGGTTTGCAGCAGGCTTTTTGTTTGCAGCATTGTGGGCTTCTGCAGCTACAGCTACTAAAATTGGTCTTACCTCGGCACAACCATTGGTGATTGCAGTAGTTCGTTTTAGTATTGCCGCAATGATCTTGTTGTTTATTGCGCATGTATTGAGCAGGCAGCGTTTGCCTGTAGGAGCGGAGTGGAAACGGATTGCTGTTTATGGTTTATTGAATATTAGTATTTACCTGGGTACTTATGTAGTGGCCATGCAATCAGTGTCAGCAGGTATCGGATCATTAACGATTGCGAGTAACCCGGTCTACATCAGTTTTATGTCAGTTTTCTTTTTAAAAAAGAAACTGACCTTCCCTGTTTTGCTTTCTCTTGTTACCTGTATAGGGGGTATTATTGTGGCTGCATTGCCTTTGTTTAAAGATGCAACAGTTACACCCGGGGGGTTAATTCTTTTATTGTTCAGCATGTTTTCATATTCAGTGGCAGCTATTTATTTTTCTTCACAAAAATGGGAAGCATTATCATTAATAACTATCAATGGGTGGCAAACATTTTTCGGTGGCTTATTTTTGTTGCCATTCACGTTGATCTTTTATAAAGGAGAGAAAAATCATTTTAATATAGCTTATTGGAGTTCAGTTTTGTGGCTGGCTATACCGGTATCAATCGTAGCAGTGCAATTATGGCTACGGTTATTACAAACCAATACTGTGCGGGCAGGCCTATGGCTTTTCCTCTGCCCTCTGTTTGGTTTTATTTTTGCAGCATGGTGGATGCATGAACCTGTCAGTTTGTATACCGTTATCGGGGTAGCACTGGTAATCGGTGGCTTATTACTGTCAGGAAAAAATAGCCCCAGGAATGAAATGGTGTTCGATTAATTTTTTCACGTCTGTTAAGCTTTTTTAAAATCAACGCAATTCCGGGTATTTCACAACACTTCTATGATCAGGGATAGACGAAGTGGGATCAGCTTTGGATAAAACATAGTTGGTTCATTAAACTTTTTTTTGCATGCCGCTTTTCCCTTCATTCCGGTTTGTGAATTTAGATATAGCAGGGTGGGGAAACTGTAAAGGGACAATGATATAAAATAAATGGCTTAAAGCAGTTATCATACGAGCTACTAAATGTTACTGGTAAAATCAATATCGTGTAAAGCAATATAGAAGGTTTGTTGGAGTTCATACCGTAACCAGTGGAAAGTGTCGAATACAGCTTGCGTGGTACTTCAGTATTCAGGATGTATTGTATTTTGTTTTTCCCGCAGGAAAGCAAAATGTAAAAAGAGAGCAGTACTTTTTTGTACGCAGAAATATTTATCGACGAAGGTATACCGTTTCAGTTTTGGATTTTTATGATTTTCACCAGCGTACAACCGTAAACCCAAAAATGCAATGGAAAGGAGTAGGGATAAAATGGGCACATGGGTAGGTAAATACAGGAAACTCGAAAAAGCAAAAGCGTAAGGTTGTATGGAAAGTATCAGGCCATACTACCGCAAGAGCATGGCCTGATCAGTTTTATATACCGTCACATTAAAAAGCGTTATTGTTCCGTGGCTTTTTGTTCCATAGTCATCACTGGTATTTTTGATCCATAAGAAAGTATTTTGTTGGTAATGCGGTTCCACAATCCCGGTAGGCGGAATTCTTTTACAGGATTTACCATTATTAAATCTGCATTGATTTTTTTGGAAAAATCCAATGTACTTTTTGCAAGATTTTGGCCCTCCAGTAAAATAGATTGAACCGGTATAGTTGATAAGCTTTGAATTACTTCCAGCGCATTGCTAAGTATGTTCGCTTGCCCGGGCTCGTTATTCCTGAGCGATACCAGGTATACTGTCGATTTAAAATGACGTCCCAGTAAAGTTGCCATTTTGATACTACGCAGCGGCAGGTCATTATGAAGTGGTAATACAATCTTTTTAAAATGACTGATTAAACCACTAGACCGAACGGCTAATACCGGGATATTTGTTTTACGTACCAGGCGGCTGATAGATATGGAAGAAATAACCCGTTGCAGTAAATTGAATTTTGATAAACCAGTAATCACTAAGTCCATTTCATATTGCCGGATATAATTGGAATACATTTTACCGGGGACCCCTTGCATCACACTGATTTCAATCTTCCCGTTACCGCAAAGCTGATTGCTGTAAGAAGATTTCAATATTTCCAGTTTTTTACGGCAGGCATGTAGGTCTGCTGTTGATTCATATGGGGTAAAATCTGTTTTATCAAGAGGTATAAATGGTACCAGTGGTTTGTGTAATACATGCACCAGGTGAATATTGCAGTGAAAAGTGTTGGCGAGTTCAATGGCTTTGGCAATAGCCCATTTGTTCTTAGCGGTAAAATCTACCGGCACCATAATGTTGTAAAGATTGTTTGGCATAGCAGGGTTTTAAAATTTAAGAAAATCAATTTCATGGGTACTCAACGGATTTTTCTAGGCCAACTCCAGTAGCATTTCGAATTTCCTTTCTTTTATAGATTTATAGGCTACCTGTTTTAATATTTCGTCGTTGGATACAAACGCAAACCCTTTCCCTGCATGCCCCACGATACACCGGTCATCAGCACTATCACCAACTACAATGCAATTCTTCATCTTCACATTATACTTCTCGCAAGCATACTGCAGTGCATTGGTTTTACAAAAAGAGTGCCCGCATATACTTTGAGGCGAACCAAAGAAATAGTAGGGCAGGTTTACTTCACCGGTTGCCTTTCCCTCCAAAAACTCCAATTGGTATGCCAAAGAGAAATCGGCGTCAATGTTTTGTTTCACATAATTGGTTATCAATGTATAACTACTGCTGATAATTCCGATTATATACCCTTTTTCCTTCAGGGCCTTTACGACAGGCTTAATATCTTCCACCATTTTAATACTACTGATCACTTCCAGCAGATCGTCCATTGTACGTCCCTTAAGCAATACCCCGATCCGTTTTGTAAGAATAATGGGATCTTTTTCCACAGCCCGAAGATCTTCGAGTTGAGGCAGAAATTTAAATTTCTTCGCGCATTCATTGATAAACCGGCCTTTTAATATTGTATCATCCATATCAAAAATGGCCATCTTATGAAAAGTAGATAGTTCTTCTTTTAATACTTTATTCATCTCCTCGTTAATCGTCTCCAGCGATTTCACATCTGTTTCCGTTAGTTCACCCGATTGCCTGCCCTGTGCTTTATTGATAATGGCACGGGAAACTTCCTTGCTCATTTTTCCCAAGGCCTCCCAGGGTTTACTTTTGTTCTCGATATAGCCAATGTTCACTTCTTTCACTCTTGCTTTCATCAGGTACATATCTATCAGGATGCCGATATCGACTCCATAATCATTAAAGAATTCAATCTTGTTGAAGTACTTTTTTTTACCGGCGATCATTCCGCTGAGTGGTTGGGAAAAAGAGGCGAGACCCGGAAATAAAATATTGAGGAGCGGTTTGGCAACAAGTTCGGTTACACGGCCTGCATTTCTTGCAAAAGATCCTTTTACAAAATCAGCTTCATCAGAAAGAAGTGCAGCGGTTAGGTTTTCAATTGTTTTTTCAGGATAGGGATCGATATCTGCATCAAGGAAAACAAGTATTTCATTGGTCGCCATCTGTACGCCTTCTTTCATCGATATTCCTTTACCGCGACTTTTACTGATATGTACCCTGGCGCCGGATTGCCTTGCAATATTAACAGTGTTGTCTTCGGAAGTATCATCAATAACAATTACCTCAGTCACCTTTTCAGAAGCAAAACAGAATCTCACTACACTTTCAATCGTCTTTTCTTCATTTAAAGCGGGTATAATTACAGATATCATGCTGGTTCCTCACTTTTTAAGACTTATTGAATTTTAAATAAAAACAACAGGCCTTGGTTTGTTAAGAGTGGTGAATTAAATCCCGGTAAACTGAATGAATTTCCTCGCTATTGATTATTGCCCGTTTTGCAGAGGGTGGCAGATCATCTGCTATAACGGGGAAAGGTAAATTTAATTATATAAGATGGCAAAACCATTAAAATAAGATTAATTCTCAGTGCATATTGGAGGTTTTGACTATTAGCGGCATTCCCCAAAGGAAAAGGTGTACTGATCGATTTTAGGGTTTCTTAACCTACTGTCAGCAGGCTGTAGTTTATAGCTTTCTCAAATAAACCTCTTTCCCATTTACCACCGTTCGTTCCACCTTTACATCTTTAATTTTTTCCGGGACAATATCGAATAGGTTGTCACTTAGTACAACGAAATCAGCAAGCATACCTGCTTTTATTTTACCCAGTTTATCTTCCTGGAAACCCGCATAAGCATTATTTACTGTGTAGCAACGCAACGCTTGTTCGACAGATAGTTTTTGATCAGGATACCAGCCCCCGGGGTTTTTATCATCTAATGTTCGTCTTGTAACGGCAGCATAAATACCTTCGAGAGGCTTCAATGGTGCAACTGTCCAATCGGAGCCAAAAGTAACTGTAGCCTTTGCGTCAATCAGACTTTTAAATGCATAGGTGCCTTTTAGCCTTGTGTCATCCAGGCGTTTTGCAGCCCACTTTCCATCATCAATGGCATGATAAGGCTGCATACTGGCGATAACGCTTAACTCTGCAAATTTCGGTATTGCTTGCTGTGTTAGATGTTGTGCATGTTCAATCCGGAAACGGTGATCTTTACCCAAGGTTTTTGCTTCAGCTTCTTTATACACACTTAATATAAAATCATTGGCCCGGTCGCCAATAGCATGAATAGCTATATGTAGTCCTGCCGAGTCTGCAGACAATACCCATTTGCGTAACAAATTGGTATCCGTTACCTGTAAGCCTGTTGAATTGGGTGCATCCAGGTAAGGCTGGTAAAACCATGCAGTTGTTGAGCCCAGTGAACCATCAACAAAACCTTTTAATCCTCCCCATCGCAGCATATCATCACCTTTACCGTTGGCCTTGCAAAATGAATCCAGGCGTGGCCATGTACCCAGGGGAACAAATGAATATACCCGCAGATAAAGTTGTTTGTTTTGATAGGCTCTTCTGTAAGTTTCGAGATCTATCCATCCACCAAAACTGCTCATATCATGTACCTGCGTTACCCCGTTTTCAAATGCATGCTGAACGGCCCTGTGTAAATATTCATCTAGCTCTTTTTGTGATGGTACAGGAATTTTTTCAGCCATTAAATTCATTGCTTCATCTTTCAAAACACCTGACGGTACTCCATTTTTATCCTTTACAATTTGCCCGCCGGGTGGTGTGGGTGTTTGTTGGGTAATGCCGGCCAATTGTAAAGCTCTGGAATTGGCGAATGCCATATGGCCATCATATCGACTGACAAATAACGGATGGTTTCCGGTTACAGAATCTATCCAGCTTTTATCCGGTAACTCGCCACCCCAGGCTTCATGGTCCCAGTCGCCACCTAATATCCAGCGGTCATCCTTTACTTGTGCGCAGTATCCTTTTAGTATCCGTATAAACTCTTCTTTTGTTTTCGCCACGCGTAGGTTTACACTGGCCAGATTATAACCGCCGCTGAGAAAGTGGGTATGGTTATCAACAAAACCCGGGACAATCATTTTGCCGCTGCAATCAATAATTTCTGTATTTTTTCCTTTATAAGGCGCATAATCATTACCGGTATATAGTATTTTATTTCCTTTTACAGCAAGCGAACTCAACAGGGCGTTTGAAGAATCACCCGTCCATATTTTTACGTTGATATAAATTTTATCAGCAGCTTCCTTTCTTTCTGAACAGGAAATAAGCAAAACAATAAGTACAGTATAAAAAGGGAACAAATACTTCATGGCAGGTAATTGACCGGTTGAGTTTATTATTAACCTGAAGTAACGTAAATATTTTCGTAAAGCAACCAGCTCTATAATAATAGGAATAGTTAAACGGGCAGATGGCTTCCGCTAAATTATGTTCGGTTACCGGAAACAAAAAAAGTCCGGCACTTATGCCAGACTTGTCAATGCGGTTGAATACTTATGATTGATTAATATTCGTCTCTGTATCCGCCACGGTCACGATTGTAGCCGCCGCCACCGCCTTTGTTGTAGCCGCCGCCACCGCCTTTTTTAAAGCCGCCGCCACCGCCGCCGAAGCTTCTTTTTTTGAAGCCACCGCCGCCACCGCCTTCTTGTTTAGGACGACTTTCGTTCACTACCAAATTACGACCTTCAACTTCAGATCCGTTAAGCTGTGCAATAGCCGCCTGTGCTTCTGCATCATTAGGCATTTCAACAAAGCCGAATCCTTTGCTGCGTTGTGTAAATTTGTCTGTAACGATTTTGGCAGATGCAACTTCGCCAAAGGGTGCAAACATGTTGGCAAGGTCCTGATCTTTCAGACCCCAACTAAGGTTTCCTACGTAAATGTTCATTTTGTGAGAAATTTTTAAAAATAATAAGTGCTAACAGTAAACAGTAACCAATGAACATTTAACATAGTAAAGAAACGTTCAGGACTTGTGAAACTGTAAAGGACACCAAACTCAGTACAAAGTAACGTATTTTTTCCTGAGAAATTGCCAAAATATATTGAAAGGGGCCACCAGTCAGAGAAACTCCGGCGTATTACTCATTATCAGGGATAAGATTTTAGACGTAAAATCACCTTTTTATGCCTTTCAACAAAAAAAGCCTCCCGGTTTTGCCGGAAGGCGTATATTAATAATGCTCTTGTCTTCTTATTCAGCTACTACTTCGAAATCAACATCGGCAGTTTTACCATTGCCGAAGTCAATATGCGCTTTATAGGTACCCAATTCTTTTACTTCATCCACGATAGAGATTTTTTTACGATCAATTTCATAACCCTTTTGTTCACGGATAGCACGACTGATCTGTAAAGAAGTTACACTACCAAAAATCTTTCCACTCGTACCGGTTTTAGCGCCGATTTTCAGAGGCGATTCATTCAGTTTCGCAACAACACTGTTGATCTCAGCCAGCATTTTTTCTTCTTTCTTTCTGGCTATCTTTTCTTTTTCCTCCCGCTGTTTCAGGTTGCCGGGATTAGCTTCTACAGCTATTTTGCGGGGGATGAGAAAATTACGGGCATATCCATTGCGAACCTTCACAACTTCGTTAGCTGCACCTAAATTATCTACATCCTGTATTAATATTACTTCCATTGTTTCTTGCTTTAGGCAATAGGCCGTAGGCTTTAAGCTTACAGCTTATCGCTTATTTTAAAAGATCTGTTACATATGGTAAAAGCGCCATCTGGCGGGCTTTCTTCACGGCATCTGATACCTTGCGTTGGTATTTCAGAGAGTTGCCGGTAATGCGCCTTGGAAGCAATTTACCTTGTTCATTCAGGAATTTTTTAAGGAACTCTACATCTTTATAATCGATGTAACGGATACCGTATTTTTTAAAACGGCAATATTTTTTTACCCTTTTGTCGCTTTTAATCGCGGTCAGGTATTTTATTTCATTTGCTTTTGCCATGGTTTACGCCTCCACTGCTTTTTCGTTTCCTGTTGGTACACCTCTTCTCTTTTTCTCGTTATACTCGACGGCGTATTTATCGAGTTTTGTACCGAGGTGACGAAGTACTGATTCGTCACGGAGGAGCTGAATTTTCAGCTTCTCATTGAAGTCGGATGGCGCACTGTATTCCAGAACCCAGTATAAGCCGGTTGTCTTTTTCTGGATCGGGTACGCCAGTGATTTCAAACCCCAGGCATTTTCTGCCACCACCTTTCCACCATTTTCAGTGATGAAAGATGTGAATTTTTTCTGTGCAGCTTTGAACTCGTCATTGCTGAGAACAGGGGTAAAAATCACCATCAATTCGTAATTGTTCATTTACCTTTTTTTTAATTTATAAATCGTTTTTACCAATGGGTTCTTCCCGGTTGAGGAGAAGAAAATCTGCCGATAAACAGATTTGGGGCGGCAAAGGTATGGGAAAGTTGGCTAAATTATAAGTTTTAAAGCAGCAAAGTTCTGGGTTCATCGGGTTTTTTAGCTAATAAGCCCTTTCTTTTGCCTGGGATACCTAGATTGGCAAATAAACCAAGCTTTCTGCCATTTTTGCTGTTTTTCAGAGGAATCAACACGTTGGCATTTCATTTGAAAATCACATGCCCAAGGTCAGGCTACCCTGTCTGACAGTTTAATTAATCAAGTTCAAAATATTCAGATATGCAAAAAGGCCAGATAAGGGTTCAAACAGAGAATATCTTCCCGATAATCAAGAAGTTCCTCTATAGTGATCATGATATATTCCTGCGGGAATTGGTGAGTAATGCGGTAGACGCAACCAGTAAACTGAAAACACTTTCATCAACCGGTGAGGCAAAAGGAGAGATTGGTGAACTCCGAATTGATGTAGTGCTGAATGAAAAAGCAAAGACGCTTTCAATTATCGACCGCGGTATCGGTATGACGGCTGAAGAAGTAGATAAATATATTAACCATGTAGCCTTTTCCAGCGCGGAAGAATTTTTGGAAAAGTATAAGGGACAGAATGAAGCCAATATTATCGGTCATTTCGGTTTGGGTTTCTATTCCGCTTTTATGGTGAGTGATAAGGTAGAAATATTTACAAAAAGTTATAAAGAAGGAAGTAAGGGTGTGCGATGGGAATGTGACGGCAGCCCTGAATACCAGTTGGAGGAAACAGACAAGGAAGACAGAGGTACTAAAATCGTTTTATATATCAATGAAGAAAGCAAGGAGTTTTTAGAAGCAGGTAGAATAAAAGGGATACTGGAAAGGTTTTGCCGCTTTTTACCGGTTCCTATTTATTTTTCTGATGGATCAGAGAAAAAGGAAGGTGAAGAAGAAAATAAGCAGATCAATAATACGCATCCTGCCTGGATAAAAAAGCCATCTGAATTAACCGCTCAGGACTACCAGGATTTTTATAAAGAATTATATCCTTTTGCAGAACCACCCTTGTTCTGGATACATTTAAATGTAGATTATCCATTTAATCTTACCGGTATCCTTTACTTCCCGAAAATCAAGAACAGCTTTGAAATACAAAAGGATAAAATTCAGTTATACAGCAACCAGGTTTTTGTTACTGATGAAGTAAAGGAGATTGTTCCGGAATTTCTGATGTTGCTGCATGGCGTTATCGATAGCCCGGATATACCGCTGAATGTTAGCCGCAGTTACCTGCAGGGTGATCCGAATGTAAAAAAGATCAATGCGCATATCACAAAGAAAGTTGCCGATAAACTCGATGAAATATTCCGCAATGAAAGGAAAGAATTTGAGGAAAAATGGGAAAGCATTGGCCTGTTTGTAAAATATGGAATGATTACAGACGATAAATTCCTGGAAAAAGCCAACAAGTTTTTGTTGATGCAGGATACCAATGAAGGGAAATTTTATACACTGGAAGAATACCGCACTGCAACGGAAGCAATACAAAAAAACAAAGACGGTAAGCTGGTTATTTTATATACTACTAATCCAGTACAGCAGCATAGCTATGTAAAAGCAGCAGAAGA
>JAFDYH010000180.1:8800-15288 GCA_018267535.1 Bacteroidota bacterium | reverse complement strand
GCAATGAATGGAAATAAAAAGATCACCTTTATTTTCGTTGGCAATTTCTGCCCTGCGGTGCAGGTCAACTATATTTTCATCCGGTCTTGTTTCCACAATTTTTACTTCGGGTAAAGCTTCCCGTAACTGGGCCACCAGCTCTTTCGCTATAGCCAGGCATATATCATCTTCATGTGAGTAGCTGCCTTTGGCACCATTGTAGCCGCCATTGGCCATAATGCCGTGGCCCGCATCAATGATAATCGTTTTCAGTACTTTTTGTTTTCCCGACAGTTTGCTGAATGAAAACAAAAGCGGTAAAATAAAAATAGCCGTAAGAAAAATGATCGACTTTTTTATCATGCCTCAATATACTCTATTAATTATTAATTGCAGATACCGATGATGAAGTTTTTAACTCCAGTTTTTGTTTATACGACCGGAAAGCACTCATCACATCATTCACAATTTCTTCCTGTCCTTTTTTACTATTGATATATTCTTCTTCTTCTTTATTAGAGATAAAACCGATTTCTATCAATACACTCGGCATACCCGTTGCCTGCAATACCCATATCCCTTCATCATTTCGTTGTTTTACACCCCTGTCTACACGGCCTCTTCTGGCAAACTCTTTTTGTACCATGTCCGCAAAAGACAGGCTCTTTTTAAAGTATTGCTGCGCATATATCAACATCTTCGCTTTTTCCGCAGGGTCTGAGGGATCAGGCAATTGCATAGCACCTGTTGAATCTATCTCTCCCGTATAGTCGTTGTTCCTGGCAATTGAACTTGTTTTTGCTTCTGTTCTGTCTGCAGCCCATATGTATGATTCGGTGCCATGGGCTGCATTTTCCCGCCATACATTCGCATACTTATATTCGTAATAAACTTCTTTTACTTTCTTTTTTTTTCGTTTAACCATTCTCGTTTTACGGATACGATCAGTAACGACGCGTTCGTACCATCCTCCTGCTTTTTTTCCGGCAGAATTGCAGTGAAAAGAAATAAACAAATCACCTCCCGATGCATTGGCTAAGTCTGCCCTGTAATTCAGGTCTTCTTTTAGTGTTGATTTATTACCGGCATTGGCATCGGCGGTCCTTGTATAAATTACTTTGATATCGGGGAATTCGGCTTGCAAAGCCTGCCCGAATTTTAAAGCCACTGAAAGGCTAACCTCCTTTTCAAATGATTTTAATCCTTCGGCGCCGGAAAAACTTCCGCCATGGCCCGGGTCGATGACAACTGTTCTGATACGGGCTTTCGGTGGCTCCTTTATTTTATATACAGGGACAAATGAAAAAACGGGTAAAAGACAAAAAAAGAATAACGAACAATAAAAGATCCTTTTTATCATTTATGCTTTTATTTAATGGGTTATCCGGAATCTTCACAAATAGTTTAGGTCTGAAACAATTATTTTTGCCCCACCCGTATGAATAAACTCCGCAAATTTAGTTTAAAATATCTGTTTGCCGGAACACTAACTGCTGGTTTCCTGCTCTTTCTAACGTGGAAAGCAGGTGCAGGTTATGTACGGGTAAATAATTTTTACAGCCCTTTAACAAGTTCTGATACCCTACCTGTTAAAAGGGATACGGCACAACCATCTGCCAAATTGATTAGGGATACAATTCCTGTAACGACGGTGGATTCATTGAAAAAAACGCCGAAGGATAGTCTCGCATTAAAAAGTGATAGCCTTACCCGTCGCGATTCCGTTGTAACGGATACTTTTTCCCTCAAATTATCAAAAGATTCTCTTGATGCTCCTGTGTTTTATGAAGCAGAAGACTCGGCGGTAGTGCTGATAAAAGACCAGAAAATAGTAATGTATGGAAAAACAAAAACCGATTATAAAGAGATTACTCTTACGGCTCCAAAAGTAGAAATGGACCAGGTGACACAGATTGTGACAGCTATAGGCAGTAAAGACAGTGCCGGTGAAATTATCGAAAGAGCAGACTTTAAAGATGGAGAACAAGAGTTTCAAAGCGATAGTATCAAGTTTAATTTTAAAACACAAAAAGGGTTAACGAAAAATACGTTTACACAGCAGGGTGAGTTATTTGTAAACGGGCAGGATATCAAGAAGTATAACGAGAATACCATTTTTATTAAAAAGGGAACCTTTACAACCTGTAACCTGGATGAGCCCCATTTCGGATTCAAGGCAAACAAGATGAAAGTGGTAAATAAGAAGCTGGCCGTGTCGGGACCGGCACATCCGGAATTCGAAGGCGTTCCCATTCCTATTTATATCCCGTTTGGTTTTTTTCCTTTGACACAGGGCAGGCATTCAGGCCTGTTGCCCCCTACATTTACAACCAACGACCAGTTTGGTATTGGTCTTACAAACATGGGCTATTATAAAGTGATAAACGATTACTGGGATGTAAAACTGTACGGAGATATTTATTCGTATGGCGGGTGGAATTTCAATATTAACCCCACTTACCGTAAGCGGTATAAATACAGCGGAAGTTTTACATTCACCATACAGAATACAAAGTATAACTTTAAAGGCGACCCGGATTTTAGCGTAAGCAGGAACTATCATATCGGCTGGAACCATAGTGTGGATAGTAAAGCTAAGCCCGGTACAACGTTTTCTGCCAATGTGAATGCAGGGTCAACAAAGTATAACCGCAATGTTTTAAACAGTGCCGCATTAAACTTTCAGAACTCTACCAGTTCATCCATTGCGTATTCAAAAACATGGCAGGGCAAACCTTATAATCTTACAGCCAGCCTCAATCATAGTCAGAACAATTCGCAGCATATAATTAACCTGAGTTTACCTACCATTGGGTTTACCGTAAATACATTATATCCTTTTCAGCCTAAAGAAATGGTAGGCACGCCTAAGTGGTATGAAAAACTGGGAATAGGCTATACTAATAATTTCAGGAACCAGATTTCATTTTATGATACAGTGAATTCAAAAAGAGTATACGGTAAATCTACTTTCGAGCATTTACTGGACACCCTTCAGTGGGGTGGATTACACACCATCCCTATATCATTATCCTTGCCTTCTATTATGGGAGGATCAGTAGTAGTATCGCCCAGCATTTCATTCAGCCAGATCTTAATATCAGGCAAGGAACACCGGCAATGGAATGCAACAACCAAACGGGTGGATACCACTTTTACCAAAGGCTTTTTTACTGACCAGACAATGAGCTTCGGCCTTAACCTGAGTTCAGCCCTGTTTGGCACCTACCAGTTCAGGAAGTCAAAAGTAGTTGCCCTCCGGCATGTAATACGACCAACCATCGGCGTTAGTTATAAGCCGGATTTATCCAAAGCACATTGGTATAACCTCACAATAGATTCAACAGGAAGAAAAATAAGTGTCCCTGAATTCAGGCGAAGTATGTTTGGCTATTATTCAGCGGGGAGGTTTGGTGGTTTGAACTTCGGGTTTGATAACAATCTTGAAATGAAAGTGCGAACGAAGGATACGACAGGTGAAAACAAAACAAAAAAAATACGGCTGATTGATGGCTTCGGCTTTTCCGGCAGTTATAATTTCTTTGGAGATTCAATAAGCAAATTATCGCCAATTGTTCTTTACTTCAGAAGTACATTGTTTGATAAAATAAATATAACGGCAAATTCAAGCCTTGACCCTTACCAGAAAGATATTACAGGTAACCGGATCGGGAAATATGCATGGCAGGGCGGAAAATTCAGTTTGGGTACGATCAACTCAGTTACAGTAACCATGTCTACCAGTTTCCAGAGTAAACCCAAAGACGCTAAAAAAGATGCGGAAAGAAAACAACAGATGCAGCAATTGACTGATCCAACCCTTGTAGCAGACCAGCAGGCATTGTTAGACTATATGCGGCAGAACCCGGCAGAGTTCGTTGATTTTAATGTGCCCTGGACGGTTAATTTTGGCTTTTCACTCAATTATTCAAGAGTTCAGCGGGCCAACTATACCTATACATCGAACATCACTACCAATATGAATTTTGGAGGCAGTTTTACCTTAACTCCAAAATGGAATTTTTCCGGGAATGGCTATTATGATTTCCGCACTATGAAAATGCAGACCTTAACTATGAGTATATCACGGGACCTTCACTGCTGGCAAATGGCAATCACTGTATCTCCGGTCGGGTTATATCGTACATTCAGTATCAGTATTAACCCGAAAGCTTCTGTACTGCAGGATCTTCGCATTAACCGTAACCGGTCTTTCTCTACGGCGGCCTACTAACATCAATGATTATTCGCTATGTAATAATCTTTCATCAGGCTAAATGCTTTTTCTTTTAACTGAGTGTGCGTTTCATCGGGCAGGGGTTCTAACGGCGGTAAAAAATGAATTTCCATGTGGTGTGGCCAGAAATAAAACGTTTTATTGGAAGGAAGGATCCCCCGGGTATAAAATATCAACGCCGGAATTATGGATTTGCCCGAATTAACAGCGAGTTTGAAGGCACCATCATGAAAAGGCCGTAAAGGTTCGCTGCCTGTATTGCGTGTCCCTTCCGGGTAAATACACATGTGCAAGCCCATGTTCAGTGTCTCTTTCATTTTTATATAGCTCTCTTTCCGGCTGGCATCGCTTTTCCGGTCAACGAGGACACTTCCTGTTTTATATAAAAGACCGAATAAGGGAACTTTTGCCAGTTCAACTTTTGCAATCGTTTTATTTCCCCCGGGTATTGCAGGGGAGGAAATAGGGATGTCCATAAAAGAATTATGATTGCATATAACTATATATGATTCCCCTTTTTTAAAATTCTCCTTTCCTTTCACTTTTAGCGGGCACCCAACTAGGGTCAAATATATTTTCATCCATACCCTGGACATTTTAATAAACCGTATATTCCTTTTCGGATCGGGGAGGAAATAACTGAACAGGAGAAAAGGGATAAAAAAAAGAAGCATGGTTACTATAAACCATATCAACCCCCAGGTTGCAAAAATACGGCCCATTATTTCCCTGATTATTTTCATACAGTACAACTATTATAACATTCAGATTTTCCAGTCTACCGGATCAATTCCCTTACTGACGAGGTAAGTATTTGCTTTTGAAAAATGCTTACACCCGAGAAAGCCCGAATGAGCTGACAGGGGAGAAGGATGGGCAGCCTTCAGAATAAGATGTTTACTTTCGTTGATCAATAACCGCTTTTCCTGGGCAAATTTTCCCCATAATAAAAAGACAACATGGCTTTTTAATTCAGCTATCTTCCGGATAACCGTATCGGTAAATTCTGCCCAGCCGATTTTCGCATGGCTCATGGGTTCCGCTGCCCGCACCGTTAATGAAGCATTAAGCAAAAAAACACCTTGTTCTGCCCATTTTGTAAGGTTGCCTGATTGTGGTATGGGCACCCCGGTATCCTCATGCAATTCTTTAAAAATGTTAATCAGTGATGGAGGAGGGGCTACACCCTCCGGAACAGAAAAGCATAAACCATGCGCCTGGCCGGGACCATGATAAGGATCCTGTCCCAGTATTACCACTTTTACATTGCGTATCGGCGTTTTATCAAAAGCGTTAAATAGTAAACTGCCGGGAGGATAAATTGTTTTTCCCTGCGATCGTTCCGTTTTTAAGTGCAATACAATTTGCTGGAAATAGGGCTTATTAAATTCAGTTTTCAATACTTCCTTCCACGACGGTTCAATCTTTACATCCATATCGATAAATTGTTTTGACGCCTGAAGTTAAGAAAAGCTGAATTCTTACACTCATTGGCCTAATTTTATAAGATTCCAACAGGCGATATGAATAAAATAGGAACAAGACATTTCTTTTTTATTTTAACCCTGGCAATAGTTCCGGGCGTTCTTATTTCATTTAACCGTTTTAAAAACGATCCAAAGGTTATAAAGGCTCCGCGGTTCAGGGTGCTGGCCTTATATGAAAACGGAGGACATCATGTCGCTTATTCAACAGCCGCTAAAATATGGCTTAACCAATTGGCCGCAGACAGCAATTTTACCATTGATTATATTCAGAAGGCAGATACAATTACAGAAATGTTTCTTTCAAACTACCGGCTTTTTATTCAGTTGGATTATCCTCCCTATGCGTGGGGAAAAATAGCGGAAGCTGCCTTTAAAAAATATATCGAAGAGGGCAGAGGGGGATGGATAGGTTTTCATCATGCTTCATTGTTGGGAGAATTTGATGGTTATCCGATGTGGGATTGGTTCCATAACTTCATGGGTGGCATACACTGGAAGGATTATATTGCTGATTTTGCTGCCGGAAAAGTGAATGTGGAAGACCGGCAGCACCCGGTTATGAAGGGAATTCCGGTTTCATTTATAATTGAAAAAGAAGAATGGTATACTTATGATAAAAGCCCGAGGCCGGATGTACATGTCATTGCCACTGTAGATGAATCTTCGTATGTACCCTCCCGTACGCAAAAAATGGGCGATCATCCGGTAATATGGACAAATGATAAATACAAAGCCAGGAACGTTTATATTTTCATGGGTCATTCTCCGGATTTATTTCAGAATAA
>JAFDYH010000180.1:0-8666 GCA_018267535.1 Bacteroidota bacterium | reverse complement strand
ATGCCCGGCAACCACTTTTTAAAGCTTTAGCGTTTTATTCAACTAATGTTGAAAGAGATCATGTACAGTTTGCCAATGCTATTTTATGGCTGGGTAGAAAAAAAGCGAAGCCTTAGACTTCGCTTAAGTGATCCGGATTGGATTCAAACCAATGACCTACTGCTTAGAAGGCAGTTGCTCTATTCAGCTGAGCTACCGGACCTTGGAATTTCAGAGGCGCAAAGATACCGATTCATAGGCGCTGGAAAAAGAGAAATTAAATTTTTTTATGAGAAGTTTTATAGTGGTTTTCGCCTGATAGGCTACATTTGCCCATTTTTACTGCTCGTCATGAAATCAATATTTTGCTGCATCTTACTAACGCTGTTGCTGGTACAAAATTCAACTCTTTTTGCACAAAAGAAGATAGTTCAGATTCCCGGCATTCCTAAAACCTGGAATTGGATAAATAATCCAAAAGAGTTTGCAATAAGGGAAAACAGTATTGCAATCACCGCAGCAAAGGGCACCGACCAATATGTGTCACTGGACGGTAAGTATGAAAGTAATAATGCTCCAAAACTTTTATTTACACCCGGTAAAGATTTTATTTTTACTGCAAAGCTCAGCACGCCTTTCGATAGCCTTTATGATGGAGGCGCCATCCTTCTTTACTCGGATGCCGGTAATTATGCAAAACTTTTGTTTGAGAAAGCAGAGGCTAACAGTATCATGGTCACTTCTTCGGTGATCAGTCAAAAGCAAACCGACGACGATTATCATGTCGCCGTTAAAGGAACAGAAGTATATCTGAAAGTTGCCACTTCCGGCAAAGCAATCTGTTTTTATTATTCTGCAGATGGTATGCAATGGAATATTGTAAGAACATTTGCCTTTAAACAAAGGCCAACGATGAAATTGGGTTTCTATGCTCAGTCACCACTCGGTCCATCCTGCACCGTTAGTTTCTCTGAAATAAAATATTGGCCGAAAGCGTTTACAAATTTCAATACGGGCGAATAGGGACAAATTAGTGACCTGTTTTCCTGACTTTAATAATAACACTTTTTGAAACGGGTGTATTGCTTTTTTCAGCAACAGAATTAATGGGTACCAGTACGTTTGTTTCAGGAAAATAAGTTGCTGTACAATCTTTGGGTATAGGATAGGGCACGACGATAAACTTCCGGGCAACCCTTTCACTATTATCATGTGTATTGTACAGGTCAACTACATCTCCTTCCCGCAACTGTCGTTTATTCATGTCGCCTTGGTTCATCAGGATTACCCGGCGTTCATTATATATACCACGATAGCGGTCATTTAATCCATAAATGGTGGTATTAAACTGGTCGTGACTGCGGATAGTCATCATTATCAGTTCATCTTCTTTTAACTGCTGTTTTTTACTGAACGCAATATTGAAATTTGCTTTTTTTGATGTAGTATCAAAACTCCCGTCCCTGTTGCAATTCGGTAAATAAAAACCTCCGGGGATTCTTACCCGCTCGTTATATTTTTCAAAACCAGGGACAGTTCGTTCAATATCGTCCCTGATAAAGTCATAATTTTTCAAATAATTATCCCAGTTCACTTTACTTTTAGTACCCAACACTGATTTTGCAAGCCGGCAAACAATTACAGGTTCACTCAATAAATTATTTGATACAGGTTTTAATACACCTTTTGAAGATTGAACGACGCCCATCGAATTTTCGCAAGACACAAATTGTTCTTCGCCATTGATAACATCCCGGTCACTTCTTCCGAGGCAGGGCAGGATCAGGGCTTCTTCCCCATGAACAAGATGGCTCCTGTTTAGTTTTGTCGATACATGAACCGTAAGCTTACAATTCCTTAATGCCCGGGCTGTATAATTAGTATCAGGTGTTGCCGATAAAAAATTGCCTCCCATTGCAAAGAAAACTTTTGCCCGGCCATCATGCATTGCCTTAATCGATTCTACTGTGTCGTAACCAGGCATCTGCGGCGGGGTGAAATGAAAATTATTTTCAATAGCATTTAAAAATTCCAGAGAGGGCTTTTCATAAATACCTACCGTCCGGTCGCCCTGTACATTACTATGACCGCGGACAGGGCAGGTGCCTGCCCCGGGCTTGCCAATACTTCCTTTTAATAATAACAGGTTAGCGACCTCTTTGATGGTATCTACTGCATTTACATGTTGGGTAAGCCCCATTGCCCAACATACAATTAGTTTCGTTTTATCTTTTAAAACAGCAGCAGCCTCTTGCAATTGCTGAACGTCTAACCCACATGTAGCAGCAAGTTCCGGAAGATCCAGTTTTTTAAGATGACTGATAAATTCATTATATCCTTCTGTGTTCTTTTCAATAAATGTTGTATCAAATATTTCGCCTGGGTGTTTTATTTCTTCCTCATAAAGCAATAGTTCGATAGCCTGAAGTAAGGCCAGGTCGCCATTGATTTTTACCGGGAGAAAAACATCGGTTAAGGCAGTATCAATATCCAATAATCCTTTTACTGTTTGTGGATTGCTGAAACCCATTAATCCTGTTTCGGGCAAAGGATTTATTGAAATAATAACGGCCCCGTTTGCTTTTGCTTTTTGCAGGGCTGTCATCATGCGGGGATGATTGGTGCCGGGGTTTTGCCCCAAAATCATGATCACTTCTGCTTCGTAAAAATCTTCCAGTTTTACAGAACCTTTGCCAATTCCGAGTGATTCGTTAAGCGCTACACCACTGCTTTCGTGGCACATATTACTGCAATCGGGAAGATTATTGGTACCATATTCTCTTACAAATAACTGGTAAAGAAATGCGGCTTCATTACTGGTTCGTCCGGAAGTGTAAAAGATAGCTTCAAGCGGCGACGCAAGATTGTTTAATTCAAATGCGATTTTGGTAAACGCATCTTCCCATGTCACCGGTTGATAATGATCTGATCCTTTTGCCAAGTACATGGGTTGGGCGATGCGCCCTTTGCTGCCAATCTCGTAATCACTCAGGTGGGCTAAGTCAGTGACTGCATTATCTTTAAAAAATTCAGGAGTAATTTTTTTTGCAGTAGCTTCTGCGGCAACAGCCTTTGCACCATTTTCGCAATACTCGGCAATGCCGCTTCTTTCATCATCAGGATCGGGCCATGCGCAACTAGGGCAATCAAAGCCGCCTTTTTTATTTAAATGCCAGAGAGCCACCCAGCCGCGGATAATACCGGCTTCACCAACAGCATGCTTAAAACTGGATAATACTGCCGGGATACCTGCAGCAACTTTTTTTATATTACCAATCTTCAGCCCGGTAAATTTTTCCGGTGTTTCTGCATCCGGGATATTTAAAGATTTATCACTCATCACTGCTGTATTTTTTTAAATTATACATTATTAAGATTTAAACAAGTACCCTTTTTTCCCCGCTATAAATATTAAAACGGTCACTTTTCAGAAAACCAATAAGTGTAATATCATTTTGCTTTGCGAGTTCAACTGCAAGACTGGATGGAGCGCCTATGGCAGCAATGAATTTTATTCCGGCCATCATTGCTTTTTGTATCAATTCAAAACTTGTGCGGCCACTTAATAACAAAATACAACCTGTTAGTGGCAACTGATCCTTTAATAAGGATACCCCGATTAGTTTGTCCAATGCATTATGCCGCCCGACATCTTCCCGCAGCGTAATAAAACTACCATCCGTATTCAATAATGCAGCAGCATGCAAGCCGCCCGTATTTTCGAATAGGGCCTGTTGCCTCCTTAGTTGGGCCGGTAGTTCATATAGCAAAGAAGCGGATACTTTACTATTGTCTTTTTCATTTTTAAAAATAGAATGGGTGGCAATGGCGTCGATACTTGATTTTCCGCATACCCCACAGGCAGAAGTAGTATAAAAATTGCGGTCTGATGTATCCTTGCCGGGTTCGATATTCTCTTTTAATACAATGGTTATAGTATCAGCTGAATTACTTGATTGCAAAATGGAATCAACCTGATCTTTACTGTTGATTATACCTTCTGTAAATAAAAAACCGGTTGCCAGCTCTCCATCATGACCTGGCGTACGCATGGTAACAGCTATATTTTTTTGAACCCTGTTGTTGCTGCTGCCATATTGCATTTGTATTTGCAGAGGCTCTTCTGAAGCCAGCTCATCATCAGCTTCCCAGGCTATCCCCTCACTAACCCGGGTTACTTTAATTGTTTCTCCGGCAATTATACTCATGATTCTTTATTTAAAAGCAGATGGATGATTTTATTTTTTTATACTCTTCCAGAGTGTCTATACTTTTTAAAATTATTTCATCTTCGGGATAATACTTCGCGGCCTTCTTCTTTTTTAAAAACGACTGGAGGGAGTATTCCTCTCGTGCAAACATTTTTTTTATCTCATCCATTGCAGTATAAGAATACCATGCCAGTAAAGGATCGTAAATGTTTTCTTTTGTATTATAAAAAGCAGCAGCAATATCCAGCTTGTTTATTTCTTTAATAAAATCATTTACTACTTTTCTTGTTATGAAAGGATAATCACATCCTGTTACCAGCCAGTCGGTACCCGGCAAGCGATCGAAGGCAGAAAGCAGGCCTGCCATTGGCCCCTTACCGGCATAAACCGGTGAATCGACGATCAGGTTATATATTTTATTTATCGACTTTGCCTGTTCTGCATTGCAGGAAATAAACACTTCATCGCATAAGGTACCGAGTAATGTGTATAAATAATAAACTTGCGGCTGGCCATGATAATTCAACATACTTTTATCTCTTCCCATGCGGCTACTTTGCCCGCCGCAAACAATAAGACCATAAGTTTTGCTGAAGGATTGCATCTCGATGTTTAAAATCGGTAAATAAAGTTACAGCTATTGCGTATTGCCGCATAACTATATTTAATACATTGCAGCCCGAAATACTTGCCCGCATGCCTGATATATTTAATTATGGATCGGATCAGTTGACTGTCTCAAAATCGATTGCTATTGCTTCCGGAAAACTGAAAGCCGTATTGAGTGAGAACGCTATTGCTAAAATAAAAGCAAGTGAAAAATATGTACAGCAAATCGTGGCCGATAATAAGACCGTTTACGGTGTAAATACAGGCTTTGGCATTCTTGCCAATACTAAAATTTCAGAAGAAGATGCTTCTACACTGCAACATAAAATCCTGCAAAGCCACAGTGTGGGTGTAGGGGATAATATACCGGCTGAAATAGCAAAGATGATGCTGATCACCAAAGTGCATGCATTGGCACAGGGATTTAGTGGTGCACAACTTTCTACTCTCGAAAGAATCATATGGCATATTGAAAATGATGTAATCCCTGTAGTGCCTGAGAAGGGTAGTGTAGGCGCCAGTGGAGACCTTGCTCCCTTGGCACATTTGTTTTTGCCATTGATCGGGTTGGGTGAAGTTTTTATTCCTGCTCCCAATAGACATGGGTGGGCACGGAGTAAAACAAATGAAATCTTAGATAAACACCAGCTAAAACCTATCCAACTTGGGCCTAAAGAAGGATTGGCTTTAATTAATGGTACGCAGTTTATTTTATCTTTTGCAGTGAAAGCAGTACAACGGATGCACAATTGTCTTGAAGCTGCTGACATAATAGGGGCTATGAGCTTGGAAGCATTAACCGGTACCAAAGCCCCGTTTGATGAAAGATTACACGAACTACGCCCTTTTAACGGAAATAAATTAGTTGCTCAGCGGTTAAGGTTGTTATTAAAGGATTCTGAAATCATGCAAAGTCATATGGACTGCGGCCGTGTGCAGGATCCGTATTCGTTACGATGCATGCCGCAGGTGCATGGAGCCAGCCGTAATGCTTGGCTCCATTTAAAAGAATTAACGGAAACAGAATTGAATGCTGTAACCGACAACCCTATTATTTTATCAGCAGAAGATACAATCAGCGGAGGTAATTTTCATGGGCAGCCACTTGCGTTACCGTTAGACTATGCCTGTTTTGCAGCTGCAGAAATTGGTAATATTTCTGACCGTCGTTGTTACCTGTTGCTGGAAGGTAAATGGGGGTTACCAATGCTCTTAATGAAGAATGTTGGATTAAACAGTGGTTTTATGATTCCTCAGTACACTACAGCCGCATTGGTAACCGAAAATAAAACCCTTTGTTTTCCTTCGAGTGCCGATAGTATTCCTACATCACTCGGACAGGAAGATCATGTAAGTATGGGATCAATCAGTGGGCGTAAGCTGAATAAAGTACTGGATAACCTGGAATATATCCTTGCAATAGAATTGCTTTCGGCCTGCCAGGCTATTGAGTTCCGGCGCCCATTAAAAAGTTCGGAACTGCTGGAATTTGCCCATGATTATGTACGTGGTTTTGTAAGCTTTGCTGAAGAAGACAGGATTTTTGCAGAAGACATAAATAAGGTAGCCGGGCTGATTAAGAACTTTAGCTTTGTAGAAAAGGTAAATGAGTTTGCCGGGAATAAGAAAATAAAACTTAATAAGGGATTTGAGGCCTTTGGCTGATCCGTTGAATTCGATGATAAAAACCTGTACTTTTTTCTCAAGGAAATGAAACAAGAATGAAAATAGATTTAATCGACCATAAAGAACTAAAAGATTTTCCATCAGGATCAGGTATTGAATACTTTGATGGAAGAATCTATATTGTTGGCGACGATGCCGCAAATATTCTTGTAACCAATAAACGCTGGGCCCCCCGCCATTCGATAAAGCTGTTTGAAAGTGCAGGTAAGCGAATATCCAAAAAACAAAAAGCAGATCTTGAAGCAACAACGCTTTTGCAAATAGATGGAATGAACTATTTACTGGTGATGGGTTCAGGTTCTGCAGAACCGCGGAATACAGCGATAATCCTGGATATAAAAACAGAGAAGTTTAAAACATTCGACACTTCTGTTTTTTATACCCGATTAAAAGAAAAGGGTATTATGGATTTGAATATTGAAGGCGCCGTGCAGGTACATGAATTCCTTGTGCTTTGCAACCGGGCAAATAATACCAACCCTGTTAACCAGCTCATCATTACAAGTCCTGATTTTTTCCGGCGGCAGGAAGAAGCACCTATCGATTTATTAGATGTTGATTTGTCAGCATGGGAAGGTATAATCGGGATATCCGGGCTCACTTATTCCTACGAGCATGACCAACTTATTTTTACAACTTCAAATGAAAATACCGCTAACAGTTATGAAGATGGACCTATTGGTACCAGTTATCTGGGTATTGTTGAGAATGGATACCGGAAAATATGGCGGCATAAAATGAAAGTAAATGAACTGATCGATCTTCCCGGCACATACAAAGAGTTTAAAGGACATAAAGTTGAATCCGTTTGTATACAAAGCGAAAGGACACGAAGTATTAAAATGCATATCGTTGCTGATGATGATTCGGGTGAAAGCTTTTTGTTTAAAGTAAGGTTGCGGTTTTAAAAGGATTATTGGTAAATACATACAAGGTCATTGTTTGATCTTTATGGATAACCCGTTCTGCGCATTTAAAAAAATTATATGAACACAACAGTAATAAAACGTTACGACCCCATCAAGTATAAAACGCCGACAGGCATCAAACTTTCCTGCAAAGGATGGATACAGGAAGCTGCATTAAGAATGCTACTAAATAATCTTAACCCCGAGGTAGCAGAACGCCCGGATGACCTGATCGTTTATGGTGGCCGCGGCAAAGCTGCCCGCAATTTTGATGCACTGGATAATATTATAGCGGCTTTGAAAAAATTGGAGAATGATGAAAGCCTGCTGATACAAAGTGGAAAGCCTGTTGGCATTTTGAAGACTCATAAAGATGCGCCAAGAGTTTTGATCAGCAATTCCCAGTTGGTGCCTAAATGGGCTACCTGGGAACATTTTGATGAGTTGGAAAAAAAAGGGCTCATGATGTATGGGCAAATGACGGCCGGGTCGTGGATCTATATTGGTTCGCAAGGTATCGTGCAGGGAACTTATGAAACCTATGCAGCGGTTGCTGATAAACATTTCGGGGGATCCCTAAAAGGAACACTGAATGTAACAGCGGGCCTGGGAGGTATGGGCGGAGCACAGCCATTGGCCATTACAATGAATGACGGCGTTGCTTTAATTGCTGAAGTAGAGGAGTGGCGCATTGATAAACGTATTGAAACAAGGTATCTCGATGAAAAGTGCACAGATATTGATGAAGCGATTGACAAGGCGATAAGCTATAAGAAATCAGCAATGGGCAAAAGCATTGGTGTATTATGTAATGCAGTGCATTTGCTGCAGCGCTTACGGGAAAGGAATATAATTCCGGATACGCTTTCCGATCAGACTTCAGCCCACGATCCGCTGATTGGTTATATACCGCATACTTTAACCAATGAGCAGGCAAATGCCCTGCGTGAAGCTAACCCTGATGAATACCTGGAGCGAAGCTATGAGAGTATGTACCTGCATGTGCAATTGATGCTGCAATTAATGGATAAAGGTGCGATAACATTTGACTACGGTAATAATATCCGTGCGAGGGCCCAGGAGTTTGAAACTGGGAATTCAAACTCAAAATTTAAAAAGGAGAATTTTAGACCAGGGCGTTGCTTCGACTTTCCGGGATTTGTACCTGCATATATTCGCCCGCTTTTCTGCGAAGGCAAGGGCCCTTTCCGTTGGGCTGCACTTAGTGGCGACCCTGCCGATATTGCGATTACGGATGAAGTAATAATGAACA
>JAFDYH010000017.1:36535-36704 GCA_018267535.1 Bacteroidota bacterium | reverse complement strand
CAATAAATGTCGGGGCTAAATTTTAAATTTATGCTATGGAGTATTTTGTGGACAGGAAATCCGTCGTACGAAAAATATGGGGCAAGAGCGACACCATACTTTTTGTATTTGCAGGAGCGTCTGCAGAGTTTGCATTGAATAAGGCCGTAGACTGGCTATATTTTACCGG
>JAFDYH010000017.1:32215-36516 GCA_018267535.1 Bacteroidota bacterium | reverse complement strand
CGCCGAATTGTTTTCTCTGAAAAAAATGAAGCGTTAAAAGCAATCGACCAGATAACCAGTATCCATAAATCCGTAGAAAAAAACCGGGGCGATAAAATACCCGATTGGGCTTATCGCGATGTATTGTTTATGCTGATTCATTATTCAGTTGCTGCATTTGAGTTGATGGAAAGAAAAATGACCAACACAGAAAAAGATGAGTTATATGATGTATTTTATAGAATGGGACTCCGAATGCAATTAAATGGCCTTCCAAAGAATTATACCGAATGGGCGGTTTCGCGAGAGGAGCATCTTCAGCAAGATCTTTTGAAAAGCGATTTTACTATTGATTTGTTCAAACAATACCAGAAACATTTGGGAGCTACCCGGTTTATCCTTTTAAAGGAATCACAGAAATTAGTTTGTCCGCCTATTGTTCTCCACCTGATGAATTTTGGAAAAATAAGATATCTTACTCCATTACTTTTCTTCTACAAGTTGAGCCGTAAAGTAAAACTGGATGCTTTTGTAAAATCTATTATACTGCCCCCGAATTATATAGGGCAAATAAAATCCCTGGATATTACCTGAAACCGGCCGGCATTGGGTAGTGAAAACCTGCGTTTTAAATAGTATCAGAAAACCTTAACAGGCCTTTTTTTCTATTTTTAAGCCCTATACATTTTAAAATAGGATTGCAAAAACCAAAGAAGAGACATACAGGCCGGTTTAAAATAATTTTACAGTCCAGCTTTTCTCAAAAGTTTCATCCGTTCCCAACCTATTTATTCCTTCTTTATCTACTAACTGCTGGTTTGTATCTACACTATCTGCTATGCCACACCAGGGTTCGATGCAAACAAAATCGGCATTTTTCGCTGCCCATATTCCAAGGTAGGGAAATCCTGTGAAGTCAAACTCAAGGCCATGCGGGGTTTTATCAGAAAGCAAACTTATTTTATCCGAATTCAGATGTTTAAATACAAGAGCGTCTTTATAAAATAAATCTTTTGTAAGTGGCAAGTGGGTTGAGTTATTGAAAAAAGGTTCAGGTGTTTTTTGAATTAACCCATCTTTTGAAATAGGCCATTTGCCTGTAGTTTCAGGTTTATTGAATTGCAGGTAATAATCGGGGTAAGCTGTATTGACGGCCAACGGTACTTTGAAAGCCGGGTGCCCGCCAACAGAAAAGAACATCTTTTTATTTCCTGTATTTAATATTTTATAAGTTACCCTTAACTGGTTTTCGGCAATAGTGTATATGATACTAAAACGAAAAGAGAATGGATATTTAGTTAATGTTGAGTTGTTGCTTTCTAAAAGAAAAGTAACCGAATCTTTCTGTTGACTGGTAACAACAAAATCCATATCCCTGGCAAACCCATGGCGGGATAGTAGATAAGATTTACCCTCAAAATAATAAGTATCTTTTTTTAATGTGCCTACAAGGGGGAAAAGAACCGGAGATTTTTTAGCCCAGAATACAGGATTTGCATCCCACAAATATTCAAGGGCAGTATGTTTATTATAAATACTTTCAAGTTCCGCCCCTGCAGATTTAATAACAACCCTTACTATTTCATTTTCGATGGTGTACATGAAAGAACGATTTGCATAGTAAAGATAGACCCGCCTGTTTATTTTCAGCCATAAACTTATTTAATCTATATTCACTATAATGAAAGGCTTTTTTCTCTATGTAATGGCAGTATTGTATATCATTGCCGGATCTTATCATTTTATCAATCCGCGGATTTACAGTCGTATGATGCCAACCTTAGTTCCATGGCATAGGCCTATTGTATATATAAGCGGCGCTGTTGAAATAATTCTTGCGATATTGCTTATTCCTGTCGTAACAAGGGTTTATGCCGCGTGGGGCGTTATCCTGCTTCTCATTGTAATTTTCCCTGCAAATATCCAGATGATGCTGAATTTTTATCGCAAGCGGAATCCTTATCTGTGGATTACAATTTTGCGTTTACCGCTGCAGCTGGTATTAATATGGTGGGCCTGGTTATACACTTTTTAACTGTAGTTTATTTTATCTTTATTTGAACTGAAATGATTTTTTAAAGGCTAGGTTCAATGAAGTCCCACAAGTTACCATACAGGTCTTTAAATACAGCGACAGTACCATAGCTCTCAGAAGCAGGCTCTCTTATAAATTCAATACCTGCATCCTGCATATTTTTATAGTCCCGCCAGAAATCATCAGTGTGTAGAAATAAAAATACCCTTCCCCCTGTTTGATTTCCTATCCGGCTTTCCTGCTCTTCATTTGCGGCCTTTGCGAGCAGCAGGCAGGTATCATTTGAGCCTTTGGGTGCAATACGCACCCAACGTTTTGTTTCACTCAATTTTGTATCCTCAATTAATTCAAACCCAAGCTTGCCGGTATAAAACCGGATGGCTTCATCATAATCGCGAACGACCAATGCCATTTGTACCAGGCGCTGTTTCATTATTCTTTTTGCTAAAACTACGGAAGAAAAAGGCATAATACTGAGTGTGACCAATGGGTTATTCACATCTGAAAATGATGGCCACTAAACGTAAAAAACAGGGTATTTAAAATGCTTTAGAATGATCGTGTATAAAATTAAGAGCGATATAATTTTTGATTGTTTTTTGATAAACAGCTAATTATGAAAATTGTTTCTTATTTTAATAGAAATAGTATGAAAGAAAACTAAAAAAATGGATACTCCATCCGGGTATTTTGACAGGGCTATCACAATATGTTGTTAGTAAAAAAAGGAAAGGTTGGGCAGCTTAGTTTCTAAATTTGCGACAGAATTCAGTTAAATGCAATCCCTGCCCCTTCGCGATTTGCTTTGCCGGGAAACCATTTTTTAATACAACAAACGAAGCAGATGTTACAGAAAACCTATTACAAGACCAAAGACTATTGTAAAGTAAAATTTTCTTTTAAAGCAGATAATGCCGAAACAATCGGGATTATAGGCCTCAATAATGACTGGCAGAATAAAATAATTATGAGCCGAAAAAAAGACGGCACTTTCACTGCAGATGTAAACCTGCCTAAAGACTCCAAGCACGAATTCAAATATCTTGTTAACGAAACTATCTGGCTGAATGAGCCGGAGGCTGATAGTCTTCAGCCTAATGAGTTTGGCGGTACGAACAGCGTAATCACCCTGTAATTTTATTACTATCTTTTATTGTTTTTTCTCAGGAGATAGTTATCTTTTGCTGATTAAATTTAAAAGCCGCCCTCTTATTAAAAGGGCGGCTTTTAAATAGGATGTCAGTATTGAAATTAGTACTAATACGGGAGGATAAATGTATATGTTTTGCCGGCACTACCTACAAACACTGTTTTAAAATAGTAGGACCCGGTACCAGGACATGAAGTAGCAACTCCGGTTGCGTCCAGTCCAAAAGTCATTGTAGCAACACCCCATGCTCCTGTGTGAACACTGGAACCGCTGGTTAACCTGAAGTTGCAATCTTGCCTGACAACTAATGGTGACGTAATTGCCCAGGTAAATGCATTTCCGAAGCGGTTAGTTCCCCATACTGCAACACCAGGTGTTGTTCCTTCTGTATGTGTTCCTTCTTCTGTAATGACTATGCCATTATCATAAGTAAATGTTCTTTTGATGGCCAGTTTCCAGCTGCGCTGTGTGTTATTATCAAAAGTAATAGTGATACCATCGCTATTGATATCATGCTCTATCCCACCCTGCATTGATGACAGGTCTTTAAGTAAACCGCCAGTAACATTGGTGATTGTTTTTGTACCATTTATGGTAATACTTTTATTGTCGCTCAGCCTGGTAATTTTTAAATCCTGTACAGCGATAGTGATCACCGCACCAGCATCTTTCCAATGCACACTTTTTGCCATTGAAATTACAACTGTACCTGTGCGTGAGCGATTAAGTTCACAATTTTTTCCATCATAGGTAATGGTTATTTTTTTGGTATCGCCTGTAGTATCTGCAACTATATTCGCATTGCATATATCTGCAAGTACTTTACCGCTCAACGATGATTCGCTGCTTACAGCTGCATCTGCATCGTTGGAAACTGCATTGATTTCTTCAGCAACTCTTGTCTGATCGTCAGCCTGTACAGCTGCATCGGCTTGACTAACGGTGGTATTACCTGAAGAACTGCTATTATCTTTTTTACATGCCGTAAAAGATAAAGCCAAAGAAAATGCTATTACAAGAAGAGAAAGGAGCCTGATTTTCATAAATAGTTTTTAATTTTTAAAAGTGGTTTAGTTGTAGACCCAAATTGATTTTAGTAGTTTAAATGACCGGGATAATTTTTTATAAAACGTTTTC
>JAFDYH010000017.1:27215-32096 GCA_018267535.1 Bacteroidota bacterium | reverse complement strand
GTGCTTATTCCTATTTATTATATTGAGTTTAATTTGCTGACAGATGCCTTATTATAATACCTGCAGGATACAATCACCCTCACTTACCTTTATGCATACAGAGAAATCACTTTCCGGACTAAGGCTGAACAGGCCGGTTCAAAGTGGCTTTGAATATAAAAACTGGCCTGTCATCAAGCCCGGAAAAACCACTGCTGATTTTGAGATAAGGGAAATTCATTGGGAATATATTCCTGGTTATATTCAGGACGAATTTGACCTCCGGGAGGCACGCCTGATGAATATATGGCTGACAGCAAGAGGTGAAAACCTTTTTAAAAATGAATACAACAGGATATCTATCTTTCGCGAAGGCGCTTTATATGGCCGTTGTATTATTCTTTCTTCCGGCTTTTTTGAATGGAGGCATATTCCTGTCATAGGTAAACGGGGAAAACCAATAGTTCAAAAAGAGAAAATACCTTATTTTATAACGGTAAAGAGTACACTAGAATATTTTTTTATGGCTGGTGTATCGCGGATATGGACAAACCATAGCCGCAATCAATCCGGTGATACATTTGCTATTGTGACCACAGAAGCAAATGAACTGATGGCAAAGGTTCATAATAACAAAAAAAGGATGCCGGTGATTTTGAAAGAAGAAACTGCTTTCCGCTGGTTAAATGGAAGCCTGTCTGAAACTGAAATAACTCAGCTTGCTAATTACCAGTATCCTGCTGAAGAAATGACAGCGTGGCCTGTAGAGAAAAACTTTATATCTAAGCCGAACCCGGAAGAGCCCTGGCTATATGAAAACCTTCCTTCCTTATAACCGGTTACTTTATCCACATCTTTTCTTTTACCCTGCCAAATGTTGAATAATACCAGCCATTTCTTTCTGCTAATAATTTCAGGCATTTTGTTTGCAATAACCTTATAAAATATAATTTATGAGAGTTATTGTTTTTTGTATTTTAATCGGTATATCCACAACTACATTAGCCCAGCATGGCAGGGATAAGAATGATACACAAGAAAGACGTGAATGGATGCGTAAGCACCTTCCTTACATGTCAAGAACACTCGGGGCCAGTTTTCAATCATTTGATGGTATCAATGCCCGTGTAGCAAATTTGCCCCAGTATAAACAACTGAAGGATCATGCGGCGACAATCGGCCTTGGCTGGTTGCAGGAACATAAACAATTGGTATCAGCAGCAGCTATATCATTCGGTAGCAGCATGAGTGGCCATCGGGATGAAAAAAGCAGTACCATACGCTACATTGCAGTCAATATCGATTTCGGATACGATGTTATCAAAGGAGACAGGTATCTTCTATATCCTTTTGCAGGCCTTGGCGCACAGGCTTATCAGGCTTTATTTTACAGGGATAATTCTGCTGTGAACTTTAATGATGTCCTCATTTCCTCATCACTGCAAAGCAATATAAGTTCAGTTAAGTTTAAAAACAGCTATGGCGTTTACCGGTTGGGGATTGGTTTTTCTGTAAAAGCGCCAAAATTTCCTTCATCCATCGGTATACAGGCAGGCTATACGGGAAGCTTTAAAAGGAATGCATGGAGAAGCAATGAAGATCAGAACCTGACAAACGCCCCTGCAGACAGGATCAACCAGTTTTATATTAGTCTTGTTCTGATGAGCAAACCTATGTTTTTGATGCGATAAAATTCATAGGATATTATATAGCTATAGTTAAAAAATAACAAGTTGCCAGTTTTTTATTCCCTGTTCTTTATCTTCATCTTTTTATTCAAATTCCTGAACCCTGTATGCAAGAGAACGATAAAGAAAAAGTGGAAGCACAGGTTTTTTCCGTTATTAAAGAGCTCCTACCCTTTCTTTATTTTGTAAAAAACCATCCTGCGACCCTGGTGGAACATAAGGCAAAGGCTGATGCCATTCAGCATATCATACAAAATATTGAAACAATTAAAACCGCAAAAAGTTGGTGTATTCGGTTTGCAATATATAATGAGAAATTAATCAGGGAGCCAAAGGAAGGCCTCAACAGGTATGACTGGCGTGCGTCTCTCGAAAGCGGTATATTAAGTATAGAAGCCGAAAGAAGGTTTTACCCCTTTTCTGTAAAAACACTAAACTATATTTACTCCTTTCATTATAATTTCCGGACCGGTCGCTTATCAGATGCAGGTGATAAACCTATGAATGTGTTCATTGAAGATGTATTGAAGTTTAAAGACTATATGTCTTCAAAACTGCCGGATATAGAAACTGAAATTGAAATATTCGAATAATATGAACCTGGCTAAAGTTTGCGGATATAAGCAGCACTATCTTTAAACTTATCCAAAAACAAAATGACCGCTCGGATAAGTAAGCCCTGAATCATTAATGCTACTCTTCTTATCTGTAGTCTTCATCTCTGCCGGCGGGTTGAGTTTGAAAGCCGATGAGCATATCATTGTAAGCGACAACTGGAAATAGCCGGGTGGAAATGGTGCTGCAATCAATGCCGAAGCTATACCTATAGTACTGTTTTTATAAACTGTCTTCTGCCTATCATTTAAGTATTTAGTATAAGGATAATCGTTAGATAGTGACCGGGTCAAAACCTGTTCTATAATCTCTTTTCAGATATTTATTTGCCTCCGGCACGTTGGTGACAGATGTAGTGGCTGCATCATATTTCAGTAAGCGGTTGGCTCGTAGTGCAACTGCATAAAGGTTGATCGCTTCCGTTATATATTCTGCTTCGGAAAAATTGCCCGGATACTGCTTACCTGTTTTGCAGGCATCAATAAACAGGGGCAAAGCTGCCGAGGTCATTTGCACCTGGTCACGGCTTTGTGCTGTATCTGCTGGCGCATCCATTTTGACTCCGGATATAATTTGTGGAGTTTGGACATTAAAGCCTGCCAGTATCTTTCCTTTATCGCCAACGAACATCATTCCTTCCTGCGGCAGTTCTTTATTGGTATCGATTAACTCAGTTGGTACAGGAGGCCGCATACCTCCATCATACCAGCACAAATCAACAGCAGGCCTGTTCCCATTTGCCGGGTATTTAAACCGGACAGTACTTGCCATAGGAAATGAAAAGTCATTGTTAATTCTATAAGGAACCGGATCATGCATGCCGCAGAAATGGCTGCGGCAAGGTTCTACAACAGTGGGCGATGTTAGTTTTAAGGCATTAAAAACAGTCCATAAGCTATAGTGCCCCATATCTGCCATGGAGCCACCCCCAAAATCATACCAGCCCCGGAACACCATATTCGTGTAGTTTGGCGAATAGGGCCGGTCTGCTTCAGGGCCTAACCATAGATTCCAATCCAGCCCTGGTGGTACCGGTGGTGTATCCGCAGGCATCTCCGGATATTGCGGCCATACGGGACGGTTAGTCCAGTTATGTACTTCCTTCAATGTACCAATAGCACCTGCATTAATCCATTTCATCACTAGTTCCATAGATCCGTTGGAATCCCATGGTATGAGGTGTGTAATTACTTTACTGCTCCTGGCCATTTCAATTACCTTTTTACCTTCCAGTAAGCGGTTAGAAAGCGGTTTATGAACCAGGACATGCTTATTTCTTTTTATTGCTGCTATACTAATCAGGCCATGCAGATGGTCCGGCGTCATAATTTTAACTGCATCAAGATCCTTTTCTTTTTCGAAAAGCTCACGGAAATCTGCATACGAATTACAGCCTTTGAATTTCTGGTCAGGGCGCATGTTCGCATAATAAGTATCTACGATCGATTTACCATTGTCCCTGCCACCTGGAATTAAATTATCTCCCCCTGGTTCCCAGTCGGATTTGCCTATTGCTTTACGGATTTCATTTTTCAGCCAGTCTTTTGACCAGTCCTTATATCCCCTTGCTTCCTTATTAGGATCACAAACAGCAACTACCTGGAATTGAGGTACTGCCAGCAGGGGCAATAATTCCCGTATCCCTTGTGTGCCTATGCCTATATAAGCAAGCGTAACTTTATCACTCGGAGCGATAAAATTTTTACCGCCGAGTACATGCCTTGGCACAATTGTAAAAGCAATTGCAGATGAAGCAACGGCCCCTACAAACTTTCGCCTGTTAATAGAATTGGTTTGTTCGGGTTTATCTGTCCGGAATTCTGACTCCATACCCGTTTCCGAAAAGGATTGAGGAGTTTCATTTTTCATATAGCGTTTTTTACGTTAAGAGCAAGCAACTAAAATTAAGTCATATTCATCGCCCGATAAAATTCTTATACTCCCTATTGCCAGTTCCTTTTCATAATTAGAGCCTCTTCAGGGAATAGAGATAAAAAGTTTTTTAACCTTGATTCAGGCTTTATTTTTCTTTAATTGATATGCAAATACAAAAAAGCTGAATGAAAAACCAAAGTACTATCTAAAAGCGATACAGAAGACGTAATACCGTTCCAGCAATATATGATTAAAGGCCGGTCATACAAAATGACCGGCCTTTAATCGTGCTGAGGTGAAAAGAGTAAAATACGCTTCTTTGTTTATTTTATAAATGGAGAATTAAATGCTATCGAAGTATATACGTTATTCCATCTACATTTTGCCTGTACTGGCCAGATTTCAATGCCCCACCATATCCTTTGGCATCTAATGATGTTCCCCATACGTAGGATACGGAACCGATACTTTTCACTTTGCCCTGTATCATTTTATCATCGAATGACGAATTGTATACAATCCGCGTAATACCTACTGTTTTTAGTTTCCCTCTTACTGCTTCATTGTCAGTTAAGGAATAATAATCGAGATTATAAGAGCCGGCTGTCCTTAATTTGCCTTTATAGGCTGGGTTATCAAAGCGGGTGTAATAATCCAGCATTGTCCTGCCGATCGATTTAATTTTTCCTCTTTTCTCTTCCACTTCAGTAGCCGGATAATAAGT
>JAFDYH010000017.1:20745-27169 GCA_018267535.1 Bacteroidota bacterium | reverse complement strand
TTAATTGCCCTTTCAGAGGCTATTTCACTGCCATATTCCAGGATTTTTCCCTCTTCTGAAACCCGTACTAATATATCCTGGTCAGTAGAAAAGGTGAACCAGGAAAGGGTTGAAGCATTGGCAAATGTGATTTGCTTTAATTGCTGCGCAGATACACATGTATTAAAAACAAATATAAAGGCGATGGCTGATAAAAACTTAGGCATACAAAATTAATTAGGTGGAATATAAAAGTATTTATTTGCGCGTAGTTATGCAATAGGGTTTCTTCTATATTAAGTGAGTTTCAGCATTTTTTAACCCGTATCGAATACAAAAAGATAAAGAGTGGCCTGTACCTTTCAATATTATCGTAAAACCCCGTTTAAGAAAACTATAGCAGTACACTACTCTGAGAAATAGTCAGCATCTTTTTTGTAAGCTCCTGCGTTATTCCTTCTGATTTCTTGAAATAGACAAGGTGAAATTTACATCTGAAAACCGGATTGCCATTTATATACGAATGCTGTTCCTGTTACCTGCTTTTTGTAATCATAAACAAGGGTGTTATTATTTCCTTTTTTCGGTTGTTCTCCTTTTTTCTAACTTTAAAGGGAAATCAAAATAAATTTTTATGGCAGTCTTTACCCTTCATATAAATGGAAAGGAGCACCGTGTAGATGTTGCAGAGGATACACCCCTCTTATGGGTACTTCGCGACCATCTTGGATTACTAGGTACTAAATTTGGTTGCGGTATTGCGGAGTGTGGTGCCTGTACAGTACACCTGGATGGAGAAGCAATACGTTCCTGTGTTTATGAGGTCTCTTCTATTAAATCGGGAAAGATTACAACTATTGAAGGGTTATCTGAAAAAGGAGATCACCCCATACAAATAGCATGGGATGAAACGGATGTTCCTCAATGCGGTTATTGTCAATCCGGGCAGATGATGACAGCCGCCGCATTTCTAAAAAAGAAGCCCAAACCTACTATGCAGGAAATTATGGAAGCCATGCATGGTAATATCTGCCGTTGCGGTGCTTATCATCGCATTCGTGAAGCCGTAAAATCTGCAAGTGAAAAAATCTGATTATTATGACAACATTCAATAAATCCAGCCGCAGGGAATTTCTGAAATTCACCTCATTAACAGGGGGAGGTTTGTTGCTGGGATTTAACTGGTTTACCACTGACGCACAAACACCCTCAATTCTTACTGAGGCAAATTTCGCCACAGAACTGGGGGTCAATAGCTATTTGTCGATTACGCCAGACGGAGCGATTACTATATATTCTCCCAACCCGGAATTGGGACAGAATGTTATGACTTCTTTTCCCATGATCGTTGCAGAAGAACTTGATGCAGATTGGAATAAAGTAAAAGTCATCCAGGCAAAACTTGATACAATAAAGTTTGACAGGCAATTGACCGGAGGCAGTGGAGCCATACCTCATTCATATAAAAGGTTACGGGTTGCTGGTGCGACTGCCAGGCAAATGCTTATAACGGCGGCGGCTAACCGCTGGAATGTACCGGCTGCTGAATGTACTACCAGCGAAAGTTTTGTAATCCATGCAAAATCGGGGAAAAAGTTGCCGTATGGCGATCTTGTAGAAGATGCCTCCAAACTAACAGTTCCTGCAGATGTGCCATTAAAGAACCGTAAGGATTTTAAAATCATAGGGAAGTCGGTCCGTAACCTGGAGAATAAAAAAATTATCACCGGCAAAGGTATTTTTGGATTAGATTATTACAGGTCCGGAATGGTATTCGCGATGATTCAGCGACCCCCCGCTTTTGGAACAAAAATTAAATCTGTTGATACTTCCGCTGCTAAACTAATGCCTGGAATTACCGATGTTGTTACATTTAAAAATAACGTAGCTGTAGTCGGAAATTCAACATGGGAAATAATGAAAGCGAGAAAAGCCATAAAAATAGAATATGAAAAGGACAGCATTATTGAAAGTACGGCTGATCATGATCAGCTATTTGCTTCATTATTGAACAGTGATAAATCAATAGTACGACGTAAAGATGGTGATGTGGATGCCGCATTTAAAATTGCAGATAGGATTATTAAGAGTGAGTTTCAATGTCCTTTTATTCCGCATAACCCAATGGAGCCAATGAATTTCTTTGCTCATGTCCGTCCTGATGGCGTGGAATTAGCAGGTCCTACACAAACGCCGGCCAGTGCCCGTGAGGCGGTTTCAAAATTATTATCGGTACCAGAGGATAAAATATCAGTGGAAATTACAAGGTTGGGAGGTGGTTTTGGAAGGCGGCTTAAATATGATTATGCCCTCGAAGCTGCAGAACTTTCCAGTATACTAAAAAAACCGGTGAAATTAATCTGGTCAAGAGAAGATGATATGATGGGAGGAAGTTATCGTCCGGCTGTTCGTTATCGTTTTGAAGCAGCCTTAGATAAGCAGGGGAATATGATTGGTTATAAACTCAGGGGAGTAGGAATTAATTTAAGCAACCCGGTACGTGAAGATAATTTTCCTTCAGGAGCAGTTGATAGCTTATTAATTGATTCAATAGAACATTCTTCACCTATTACGACGGGTGCATGGCGGGCTCCTGTTACCAATTTTTTGGCATACGCAGAACAGAGTTTTATTGATGAAGTAGCTATTGCAGCCGGCAAGGATCCGGTTCAATTCCGGTTGGATCTATTGGAAAAAGCAAAGTCGAAACCCGTCGGCGCCATAAAATATGATATTGCCAGGATGGAAACAGTTATTAAACAGGCGGCTGAAAAGTCAGGATGGGGAAAAAAGAATGATGTATCACAAGGCTTCAGTGTTTATTTTTCTCATGCATCTTATGTAGCGCAGGTATGCGAAGTTGTTATGAACGGGCAAACTCCTGTCATTAAAAAAATATATGCTGTCTCTGACTGCGGAGAAGTGATTAATAAAAGCGGCGCATTACAGCAGGTAATGGGCGCCATTGTTGATGGGCTTGGTCATGCGATGTATGGTAAATTAAGTTTCAAAGATGGGGTTCCCGAACAAAATAATTTCGATACCTATCGCCTGATACGAATGAAAGAAATTCCTGAGATAGAAGCATATTTTGTTGATAATGGAATAGACCCTACCGGCTTGGGAGAACCAGCCCTCCCTCCAACCGGTGGTGCTGTTGCTAACGCTATTTTTAAAGCAACCGGTCAGCGGCTAAGAAAACAACCGTTTATGGAAGAGCCTTTATTTAAAACAATGAAAAAAAGTTTTTAAAATAACATAGGATTGTATAAAAAATGGGCAGATTTGGCCTGATCTTTCTAAAAAGTTTATCGATACTCTGTTCACTCTGCCTATATGATCGTCTCCAATTATAAAGCAGATAGCGCACCCGGTAATCAGTAAATGATATGTGGTATATTGATACCCTTTTGACAGGCTGGAATGTGTAACAGGAATGAGATTCCTTTCTGAACCAGTTAGGAGCGCCATTTTATTATACCATCATTACTTTCTTTGGCCCTGAATTTTACAATCTTACTAATCAATACTAAAGGCAATTTTTTATCGTGGGGAAATTGAACAGAACCTTGCGCTGTTCTATATATTGAAAGATCTTTTGCAAACGCTTTTATGGCCGACTCCATAGGGTAAAAACCAATATGGTGCTTGAATACTGCAAATGTTACCAGTATTTTTTGATACGAATAGGCGGGCATGCGCCATTTCAATCCTTCTGTTGCCCCTGGTGCTGCTTTAAGAATACATTCATGTAGGAGAATCAATCTCTCCTGAATTTCAATAGGTGCGGAAGCAATATACTCTTCTATCGTTGTAGGTTTTATTTTTAAAGATTTCATGAATTGCTAAGGTTATTCATTAAAATTAATAAATTGCTTTTGCCCTGTTTATTTCTTTTTAATAAAGTATCGCACAATCCGATTATTAAATGGAGAAAATCTATATGAAGTTTACCGGAATTTTTTTTCTTTTTTTTAGCTTCTCTTGCGGCGCTAAAAAAGATAAGAAAATAGAAATAGGCCCTGTTGCGGTAAATAATATTAGCAAGGTAGATGTTCAGGTTCAGGATACTTTTAAAAAGGGAGAATTAATACCTACAGTCATTTGCAAAACCGATCCGGCACAGTCCTATGCTTTATATATCCCGCTTAAGGTGAGTAAAGATGTGTTGCCAATCATTTATTTTTTCGATCCTCATGGAAATGGTGCTTTACCGCTGGCTAAATATAAAAGCCTTGCTGATCAATATGGCTTCATCCTGGCAGGCAGTAATAATTCGAAAAACGGTAATGATTTTTCTGTTGCAGAAGATATATGGACGAACCTTTTATATGACACAAAAAGCAGGCTAAAGATTGATGCCAGCCGGATCTATACCTGTGGGTTTTCTGGCGGCGCAAAAGTCGCGGGTTTTATTGCATTGAAACATCCGGAAGTGAAATCAGTGATAGCCTGTGGCGCAGGCCTACCCGATGGAACCTTACCTGCTGATTTTCGATTTACCTATACCGGTATTGCCGGAGAAGGGGATATGAACATGACTGACCTGGTGGCCTTTGATACTGCGCTTGACGCAACAAAAACAAGCCATCGGCTTATTTTATTTGACGGCAAACATGAATGGGCGCCGGATCAAATAATGAATATTGCTTTTGCCGGTTTACAGTTAGATGCAATGAGGGAAAAGCTTATTCCACTCGATGATAAATTTTTAACTGCTTATATAAGCAATAGCAAAAACACAGTAAGTGATTATATTCAGAAAGGGCAATTTACGAAAGCTGAGAGCGAATGCCTTCTTTCATTGCGTCTTTTAGAAGGAGTGACAAAAGATGCAGAGTGGTTTCACAAAAAAAATCTGGCCATAAAAAATAGTGCTGAATACCAAAAGCAATATGCAGCGAAACAAGCTTTACTCTTAACTGAGCAGAACATAAAGGCGGAATATAGGAAACAATTCCAGCAGGGTGATATGAACTACTGGCTTGGGACAATAAAAGATTTACAGGTAAAATCGAACCAGGTGACCGGGGAAGGCGCCATGTATCAGCGGTTGATGGCCTATTTATCCCTGGCTTTTTATTCTATCAGTAATCAAATGATTAATAGTCATCAGGACAGGGAAGCGCAGTATTTTGTAGAGCTGTATAAACTGGATGATCCCTCTAATAATGAGGCCTGGTATTTGTCAGCAATAGTAAATGCAAGAAGTGGTAATCCGGAAGCAGTAAAAAGTGATCTTAATAGAGCAATTGAAACCGGTTTTACTGATAAGACAAGACTTGAAAAACAGGTAGAATTTCAAGCCTTATCCATTAACTACGCAGAACTCGAAGCTAAAATGAAAAAATAACCGCATCTGGAATTGTTGCTGAACCATATCAGGAATTATTACCCACTTAGTGAAGAGGCCCAGGCGACTTTATACGATTGTTTTGAACAGGTAATTCTGAACAAAAATGATTATCTTCTGCATGAAGGGAAAATATGCCGCCATTTATATTTTTTAGAAAAAGGAGCATTGCGGGGTTATTATATACTGGATGGAAAAGAAATAACGCATTGGTTTGGATTTGAGCAGGACTTTGTTACTTCTTTTCACAGTTTTATTACCCAGGCACCAGCTGTTGAAAATATCCAATTGCTGGAAGGAAGTATTTTATGGGCAATCTCAAAAGAAAAGCTAAGCCGCTTATTTAATCAATATCACGAAATTGAACGGCTGGTAAGGATTGCTTATGAAAAATATTATATACGGCTGGAAGAAAGATTTGTCAATGCACAATTTAAATCTGCTACCGAACGCTACGAGGGTTTATTACAGACAAGGCCTTATATTTTGGAGCGGATACCTTTAGGTCACATCGCTTCTTACCTCGGCATCAGTCAGGAGACGTTAAGCAGGATTCGAAGCCGGCTTTAACATTTGCAGTTCCTGTTTTTGACTAATGTCAAAAGAGCATATTCATGGCGGAAATAGGTTTGTTTCCTAAATAAAATTTATGAACCCACGACAAAACCACCCGCCTTCTCCCGCTTTTATTGCCGCTTCATGGGCCGCCTTATTTATTGGCGTTATTGCTTTTCTTATCGGGCTATGGAATGCAGAAATGCAGCTCAATGAAAAAGGCTTTTATTTCACCGTATTGATGTTTGGTTTATTTTCCGCAGTATCTGTACAAAAAGCGGTACGCGATCAGATGGAAGGGATTCCTGTTACAAATATCTATTACGGCCTTTCCTGGTTTGCCATTCTTTTATCGATTGTGTTATTAACGGTTGGTCTGTGGAATGCGGAGCTCACTAAAAGTGAAAAAGGATTTTATGCAATGGCATTTATCTTAGTATCTTCTCTGCCATTGCTGTTCAAAAGAATATACGCGATGTAAAAGCAACTAAACCGGCTGATGAATCATAAAATAGCAATTGCCTCCCCTGAACTTAA
>JAFDYH010000017.1:2061-20571 GCA_018267535.1 Bacteroidota bacterium | reverse complement strand
AGGTGACTACCCACTGCAAACTACGCCACTTGTGCAGTGCCGATTTACTGTACTCCTTGCTTCATAATTTCTTTTCTTTCGGTAGTGCCCTTCGCCAGATATAGTCCTGTACTTCCGGACTATCTTCTGTTATTGGCCAGACATCAATCTTTATAATATCGCTTTGAGTATAGTATTTCAGTATTTCCCGCATCGCTATTTTATAAACGGTGTTATAATCCGAAGTCCCATATTCTCTTATACCCCTCAAGGCTGTCTTTTTATTATAAAGGTGCACGGTTATACAAAAAAAACCCATATTTCTAATTTTATTAGCACCAATATACTAAATAATTTAGTCTATCAGGCAAATTCTTTTCCTTTTCATAAAAATTTAACCGGAATTAATATAAGATGGTTTACAGGGTTGAATTAAGAAGCTTACCAGTTAAGCCTTGCCGTACATTTGTAAAAACGAAACAATGAAAGCGTTCCTGGGAATGGGTTTACTTGGATCAAACTTTGTAAAGGCTTTAATGAATAAAGGAGAGAATGTACAGGTATGGAACCGTACCTATTCCAGGGCAAAAGAAATGGAACAATATGGTGCCAGGGCATTTTCCGAAGTTGCAGACGCTGTAAGAGGTGTTGATATTATTCATCTCACCTTGCGGGATGATGCTTCAGTAGATGATGTACTACAGAAGGCTCGCCCTGGATTTTCGGCCGGGGTAATTATTGTAGACCACACTACAACAACAAAATCCGGTGCAATTAAAAGAACACTTGAATGGGAGCAACAGGGCTTTATATACCAGCATGCGCCTGTATTTATGGGGCCGATAAATGCATTGCAAAGCACAGGTTTTATGCTTGTGTCCGGTAACCAGGCGGTAGTCAATAAACTAGAACCCTATCTTTCAAAAATGACCGGGCAACTGATCAACTTTGGTGATGAAACAGGTAAAGCGGCTGCCATGAAATTAATTGGTAATTGTTTCTTAGTTGCATTTACGGCAGGTTTAGCAGATGCACTTGCTTTGGGAAAAGCTATGAGCATTCCCGTTAGTGACATTGCCACACTTTTTGCTTCATGGAATCCTGGTACCTCACTACAGGCCAGGTTAAGAAGAATGACTGAAGGAGATTATGATAAGCCTTCCTGGGAATTAAACATGGCAAGGAAAGATACAGGACTGTTTCTTGAAGCCGCCCAGCAGGCTAGTGTGAACCTGACTTCAATACCTGCTATCGCCAGTCTCATGGACGAGTGGATAACAAAAGGATATGGTAAACATGACTGGACAGTGATTGCCAAAGGTTCTTTATGAGATAAACATATCTTCAATTCAATTTTTATTGTAAAAAGAAGAAGATCAGTTTTTGCGGAATAAAACTGCATATGCGCATAACCGTCTTAAACCTGAAAACCATTCTCATTTTATTAATGCCGGAGGGTATAGGATATCCATGACAAGGATCAGCAGTGATCGGGAAAACCAGCGTAAACGGTTCGTACGAAATGCTTTGGTGATTTATTATACAGCGCATAATTATGTACCTGAGGAACAAGGAAAAGATTCTGTGGTACCTTTAAGCTAAATACCAGCAGTAAAAACCCCTTCTATCATCGTAGTTGCCCTTTTAAAAGATCGGGCATATTTGCTCTATTATCAAAGCACCGGCACAAATATATTTGTACCAGAAGTTGATTGATAAATCAATTATCAATCTATCCAATATCTCTGAAAAGCATAAGTTCTATATCCTTAAAAAAACCGAAAATCCAATATCAATCAACTTCTGTTTTAATCTGATAACCGTCCAGGGCAACTGATTAAAAAATTAAAAACGGCCGAACCTGATAAGACGGCCGTTTTTCTTTTATAAACCCGCGATTTCTCTTTCTTTAACATCTTCTTCAGAACATATCCGTAATATTCCGGTAATCACATACATCTTCCGGCAAAGTAGCCCCGTCAGTTAACCAGGCTTTCGAACAAAAAGCTACTTTAGTATTTTGTACAGGATCGAAAAATCAGATGTAAATTATTATCTTGACCGATGTAAGAGGTAATAAAAAATTGACAATTTTTATTCAAATGACGAAAAAGAAATTTCATTCAACAGTAGGGCTCCTGCGTATCGTTACATTATGGATGATAGCCATTTTATTTACACACTCGGCCACAGCAAAAGTTTACTATGCAAGCACTACCGGAAGTGATTATGCCTCTGGTTCGTTTGACAGCCCCTTTGCAACATGGGAGATGCTGGCAAGTGTTTTATCACCCGGTGATACCGGCTATATCCGGGGAGGTATATACAGAACGACTAAAAGCCCGGAAAGTACAAGTTTTTGTTTGATAGAAGGTAAAAACGGTACCCCGGCAAATTCCATTTATTTAATGGCCTATCGTAATGAACAGCCGGTTTTCAACCTGGATAATATATACTCTACAGGAAAACCTACCGTCTATATAATGTGGATAAAGAATTGCAGTTGGATACATATAAAAGGGTTAAGGGCTACCGGCCTGGCACAAAACGCAGATGGTTCAAATTATACATATGGTTGGTTTATTGATGGCGGTAATAATATAACCATTGAAAATTGCGAAAGTGATAAAAATTGTGAAGGCTTTTCAGCTGCCAATACATCGGACCTTCTTTTCCTGAATTGCGATGCACATCATTTGCAAGATCCTTATTCTCCGGACGCTTACGGTGGATCTAACGGATTTTCATCCACACAGCAACCGGCCTCTACTACTATAACATTCAAAGGCTGCAGGGCCTGGAGGTGCAGTGATGATGGTTTTGATTTCTTTGACTCTGATGGCACTTATAATCTTGATAGCTGCTGGGCATTCTGGAATGGTTACAAACCGGGCACTTATATTACGGCAGGTAATGGAGTTGGGTTTAAATTGGGACCGACACATAGCGACTTGTCCGGTTCATCAAGACATTTTTTAAAAAATTGCGTGGCTGCCCAGAATCGCACACAGGGCTTTGATCAAAATGACGCGAAGTGCATTAATCAATTATATAATTGTACTTCTTATATGAATGAAGGGATAGGATATCACTTCAATTATAACCCTTCCTTAAATATCAGGCATATTCTTAAAAACAATATATCCTTTCAGGATAAAAGGGCTACTGCATTAAATGATGCTTCAATACAAACCAATAATACGTGGAATGAACAAACAACTATAAAAGTATCTTCATTTATTTCATTGGAAAATACAGGTATAAACGGGCCGCGGCAGGCAAATGGAAGCCTTCCCCTTATTCAATTTTTACATCCGGCTCCCGGCTCCGGTTTAAATGGGAAAGGCGCATTTTAAAGATGAAGGCGCCTGGAGAATGAATGGGCAAATAAAATCGATTTCATATAAATCCCAGTTTATTTCTTTAACGCTTCTCTTACTTTGGGCGCTATTTTAGTTCCAAAAATTTCTATGGATTTCATAAGTGACAAGTGCGATGGGCCGCCAACATCCATATGGGCAGAAAAGCGGGTAAGACCGAATAGTTCCTGCATCTGAAGAATTTTGTCGATTGATTCATTAGCATCGCCAATAATTAAATGCCCGTTTTTACCACGACCGGTGTCATATTGATGACGCTGAAACGGAGGCCATCCCCGGCTGCGCCCTACCCTATCCATTTGTGTCGAATACACAGGATAATAATCGTCGGCAATTTGCTTACTGCCTTCTCCGAAAAATGCATGCATATGTACCCCTACCTGAAATTTAGCCTTTTCATGGCCGAAATGGTCATACACTTTTTTATGATATTCAAACAAAGGTTTGAATTGTGCAGGATTGCCACCGATTATTGCAAATATTACAGGCAACCCATGACGTCCTGCCCGTAAAACACTTTCCGGTGTACCGCCTACAGCTACCCAGATATTCAGATGATCATTTACAGCCCGGGGCAATATCAATTGATCAGTTAACGCCGGCCTGAATTTTCCTTCCCAGGTAATAGGGTTCTGATTATTTATTTTCAACAACAAATCAAGCTTTTCTTCGAATAAATCATCATAATTATCCAGGTTATAGCCGAACAAAGGAAATGATTCGATAAAACTCCCCCTGCCAGCTACAAGTTCTGCACGACCATTACTAATCAGGTCAATAGTGGCAAAACTCTGATACAATTTTACAGGATCTGCTGAGCTTAATACCGAAACAGCACTTCCCAGTTTTATGTGCTTTGTTATCGTTGCTGCTGCAGCTAATATTGTTTCCGGAGATGATACAGCATAGTCGGGGCGATGATGTTCTCCTATGCCATAAAAATCAAGACCTACTTCATCCATCAGCTTTATTTCTTCAATCAGTTCGCGTATCCGCTGACCGGCATCCCCCGGTTTCCCATTCATATCATAATGATTATCGCCAAACATACCAACACCTAATTCCATGTTTTTATATTTGACAGCAAAGTTAAGGGGATACTTTTCATTAGTTTCTCTTTATAAGTATCACATCCATTTGGTAAAATAGCGATTTAGTAGCAGCAAAATTTAACCGTTTAATAGTAAGTATTAAATAGAAATCTGTTACAAAAATCAATTTAGGCTTTTTATCTTATTGCAAGAGGCTACAGGTCTTAATTATGTAAATTGGCTAAAAGTACTTTTATTGTTACCATCATTTGCCCGTTATGCCTTTGCGTATGTTCTGCTGCATGGAATAAGAGTCCCGCAACTGTTGCAGGGATTTGCTTACGTCCTACTCCTCTTACTTCCAGTAATGTATTTTCATCCGTTTGCCGGAGCTGCTCTATTGCCTTGTCTACCTGTAAACTGAATTTCTCAAACAGTTCTTTAGTGGAAATACTTCTATTCTCTTTTCCTTCAGATAAGAGATAGTCAAGTTGCTGGTCATTTAATTGTTCTCCTTTTGCATACGTAAATAAGCGATCGAGTACACCCGCCATATGCTGCAAATGAAAAGCAACAGAAGCTGCACCGCCCGGCTTTTCCCAAAGCTTATTGTCTGGAAAATCTTTTGTTGATTCTTTCACTTCTTCTCTCGCCTGAAGGAGTGTATGAGCAACCGGCTGCAATAAAGAAGGAATATTTTCTACCGGGCCACGAAGCCAAAACTCAGGTTGAGGCATTCATTACTATTTATAATTTATCAATATTCGTATAAAGAATTTCTTTCTGATCTGTGATTTTAAAATATAAAACTCATCAGCGCAATATTGCTACAAAAAAGATTCTGCTGTTTATAAACGGGTTAATTTTTTATCACTTTATATGTACCTGTATTTCCAACTTGTATAAAATATAATCCCATAGGTAAGTTAGCAAAACTAATTATCTCTTTGTTTGAATTACATAAGAGAGTACTGATTTTTTCGCCGGATGCATTATACAATTGAACACTGGTTCCCGGGTCAGCACCTGTAATGAATAAATTATCTGCTACCGGGTTAGGGTACAGAACTATTTTATTACCAGGTTTATTTTGTATGAGTAGTATTGTGGAATAGCTAAAAGCACCGCTAATGTCAATTTGTTTAATACGGTAATAGGCTTTTTGAGTGAATAATCTATCTGTGAAACTATAATTATTGAAGCCATCACCCCTGCCGACCACAGTGCCTATTTTTGTGAAATTTGCGCCATCGATACTTTTTTCCACTTCATAATCGGCCACATCGTTTTCAGCTACTATCCAATTGAGTTGGGTTTGCTGCACATTATTTATTTCTCCTTTAAAGCTAATCCATTTTAATGGGATAGGGATTAAGCTTGTCTTTACCCAAAAACCACTAAATCCACTAACGTCAATGGTTACCTGCCAGCGGCTGGCATTGGTGCTCCATACAATATCCGCATCTGCCGGATTGATTAGTACAGGACTGGAAGAATATGTACCTGGCAAGCCGGTGCCATCTGAACTGATGCCGCCTCTTTTTTCTACCAACAGATTCGCCTTCCCAGCAGCATCGGATGGACCTGTCGGTAATTTTATGCTATTTACTGCATTAAATGCGTCAAACTCTGCTTGTGTAAAATAGAGTGTAACCCTGCCCGTAGCTGTGCTTGCACTGCTTGCCGGTGTAATTTCATAATGCCGCTTTACCCATGATGGTGGCTGCGAGCCCTCAATCCACACTTTTGCCGTAGTGCTGCCACTAATAGCACTTGCACCGCCGGTACTGGTAACTGTACATATTAAGTTGGTAGCACAATCGCCATATATTACCGCGCCAGCCTGTGTTTTAGTAAGTGTAGTATAGGCACTCGCAAGGGTTAATGCCTCGGCCCCTATTTGCTCATAAGCGCCAATAGTAGGAGTTATAGTGTTACGCGTAAAGCCTACATTATCATCAAGAGGGATGCCTGCACCTGTTGCGCCAGCGGCTATTGCGGGAGATGTACATTTTACATATAAGCCATCATCTACTGTATTGGTAAGGCCATCCGGCCCTATCGGGCTTGCCGTATTTACAAACAAAGGGTCTGTTGCATAGATAGCACCGGTATTATTTGACGCCGGTATTATAAATGAATAATTACCCGTGGCTAATTGGAGCATATTATTTTTTGCATATACTGGTGAGCCTGATCCTGCAAAATCTGCGCCTCCGATAGTACTACTGCCATTAGAAGTATTACCCCAAAAAATATTATTATTAAAATAATGATTGTTACCAGTACCGCAAGTAACAAATATACCGCCACCAGTAAATTTTGCTTTATTATTATAAAACGTATTATTAGCTGTTGTTGATTTTGAAGTTTGGTTTATATATATAGCACCTCCATAGCCATTAAGAGTACTAGAAGCATTATTATCATAAAATACATTATTATATACATTAATAACCCCTGTACCTATCATCAACCCACCACCACTATTACCAGTAGTAAAATTATTATAAAAAAAATTGTTAGAAACATTAATAGTTGTTACAGTAGTAGGGGGATTATATGAACCAGCTAGAGAGGCTCCACCACCCCCACCTCCTGCACTATTATTATAAATTTTATTATACGTAAATGTATTAGTTGTATTTGTAGCATTATTCATATAAATACCACCTCCAGCAACGGCAGTAGAGTTTGATTTATTATCATGTATTGAATTATAGCTAACATTGTACGTGCCATTGCCTAAATACATCCCACCTCCATAGCCAGAACTAAGGGCCGAATCATTGTATATTTCATTGTATGAAATATTATGAGTACCATTTATCGTATAAATACCGCCTCCATAAGCATTGGTACTGTTAGCATTAATTTTATTATTTTGAATTGTATTAGACCCGCCATCAATATATAAACCAGCGCCCATCCCAGAATGAGTTGTTGCATTATTAAAAATAATATTATTTACAATTGTATTGGTGCCATTGGTTAAGGTTATCCCTACTCCGTGAGCTCTAGCGATAGCATTCGTATTTACAGTAAGGTTGCCGCCACCATTTGCAAAAGCACTTTCGTTATGTCCATTAGTAATAGTAAAGCCATCAATAGTTACACCTATACCTCCTGAACTAGGGGCTGATGCCATTACAACATGGAGGCAATTGTCCGTAGCTGTTCCTGCTACACCAATATCACCACTTAATATTGTAACATTAGCTGTAACATTACGGGCACTAAAAGAAGTTTCCGAACCATTAAACCCGCCAAATATTTTGACACCATCTTTTACAAAAAAAGTATAGTCCCTGTTGGTAAGTATTGGGGTGCCTGTATATGGTGGGTAAGAGTTTGGATAATAAGTTCCTGCTTTTACAAAAACGGAGTCGCCGGCAGTACAAGCATTAATTACAGTTTGCAAATCAGTTCCTGCTGTAGCCCAACTGGCATAAGGGGCCATATTAGAACCTGTGTTACTTACGTAGTGGATGGTAGCGAAAATATTACTGAAGAAAAAAATTCCCACAAGTTGAAGTAGTACTTTGCGTTTCATAGATACTGGGATTCGCTTCTATTTGTCAATAGGATATTTGATTGCCAAAATTAATCAAAGAAAGAAAAAAGAGTAAGAAAGCTAATGGTAAATTATCATTTTACGTCGATTAATTTTCGAAAATAGGTTCACTTAAGAGAGTCTATATATCATTCAATAAGTGTATGCACTTATTGAATGATGATTGTATTTTTAAAAATAATTTTATAAAAAACATATGCACTAAAAGAAAGAGGCGGTCATTTAAGACCGCCTCTTTCTTTTAAAATGTATTTATTCTTATCTTATGTACACACCTAACAAAACTATTTCACTTCTTCATATGGCACATCCTGCACATTATCTCCGGCTGCGTGTTCTGTACCTGTAGATTGTCCTGCATCAGCGCCAGGTTGAGGCCCGGCTTGTCCACCTGCATTTTGTTGTGCATTATAAATATCCTGGCTGGCTGCTGTCCATGCAGAATTTAATTCTGTCATGGCTGTATCAATTGAAGAAATGTTCTGTGATTTATGCGCTTCCTTCAATTTAGCCACTGCAGATTCAATAGCACTTTTTTTATCAGCAGGTATTTTATCGCCGTATTCTTTTATTTGTTTCTCTGTCTGGAATATCAGGCTATCTGCCTGGTTCAGCTTATCTATTTTTTCGCGTTCGGCTTTGTCTGTTGCTTCATTGGCTTTTGCTTCTGCTTTCATTTTTTCTACTTCTTCCTTGCTTAAGCCACTGCCTGCTTCAATATGTATCTTTTGTTCTTTTCCTGTTCCTTTATCTTTTGCAGTAACATGTAATATACCGTTTGCATCTATATCAAATGTTACTTCAATCTGCGGCACACCTCTTGGCGCCGGGGGAATACCATCAAGATTGAATATACCAAGGCTTTTATTATCCTTTGCCATCGAACGCTCACCTTGTAGTACATGTATCTGCACACCAGGCTGGTTATCGCTCGCAGTAGAAAATACTTCTGATTTTTTAGAAGGTATTGTAGTGTTACCTGGTATCAATGGAGTTAATACGCCGCCCATTGTTTCAATACCCAGTGTAAGCGGTGTTACATCAAGCAACAACACATCTTTTACTTCACCGGTTAATACAGCTCCTTGTATACAAGCACCGACAGCTACAGCTTCATCGGGGTTGATACTTTTATTTGGCTTTTTACCAAAGAACTTTTCTACAATCTCCTGTACCTTGGGTATACGTGTGGAACCACCTACCAATATAACCTCATCTATTTCGGAAGGCTTCAATCCTGCGTCTTTCAATGCCTGCTCACAAGGTTTCAAACATCTTTCAAATAATTTATCAGCAAGTTGTTCAAACTTTGCACGGGTTAATTTTTTCACCAGGTGTTTGGGCACACCATCAACAGCGGTGATATAAGGAAGATTAATCTCTGTTTCGCTTGAAGATGATAATTCAACCTTTGCTTTTTCAGATGCTTCTTTTAAGCGCTGTAAAGCCATAGGATCTTTGCGAAGATCAATCGCTTCTTCTTTTTTAAATTCTTCGGCCAACCAATCCATGATCACCTTATCGAAGTCATCACCACCAAGGTGAGTATCACCATTCGTTGACTTTACCTCAAATACGCCATCGCCCAATTCGAGTACTGATATATCGAATGTACCTCCACCCAGGTCAAATACGGCTACTTTCTGATCTTTATGTTTTTTATCCAAGCCAAAAGCTAAAGCCGCAGCTGTAGGTTCGTTGATAATGCGGCGAACATTTAAACCGGCTATTTCACCAGCTTCTTTGGTAGCCTGGCGTTGAGCGTCGTTAAAGTAAGCAGGTACAGTAATTACTGCCTCGTTTACTTCCTGGCCCAGGTAATCTTCAGCCGTTTTCTTCATTTTCTGAAGAATCATAGCGCTGATTTCCTGTGGCGTGTACAGGCGTCCGTCTATGTCAATTCGTACTGTATCATTGTCACCTCTTACTACTTTATAGCTCCAGTGGGTTATTTCCTCCTTCACTTCATCAAACCGGCGGCCCATAAAGCGCTTTACCGAGGTAATTGTATTTTGCGGGTTCGTAATTGCCTGGCGTTTAGCCGGGTCACCTACTTTACGCTCGCCATTTTTCAGAAAAGCCACTACAGACGGGGTTGTGCGGCGACCCTCATCGTTGGCAATAACAACCGGTTCGTTACCTTCCATTACGGCAACGCAGCTATTGGTTGTACCTAAATCGATTCCTATTATCTTTCCCATAATTTATGTTTCTCCTTTTGTGTGACACAATTTTCTAGTGTCATGCTTGATATTCAATGATTATGCCGCTAAGGTATAATGTGAAAAAATGTCAGTTTTTTAAACCTGCCAGCGACAACTATATCTCAACTTGATTTATTTTTAGTAAATATATGTCAGAATGCTAATGAGCCAGGAAGATCCGATACAACAGCCCTTCTTCAAAAAAACTTATGCCATTGTATTAGCGCTGTTGGGCTGGGCCAGCCTTATTCTCCAGTTTTATCTATTACTTAAAAATAAAACAAGCGATATTAGTCTATGGAGTCGCTTTTTTAATTTTTTCAGTTACTTCACTATTCTCACCAATATTCTCGTGGCCTTAAGCCTCACCCTTACTGTACTGGGTTTAAAAAACAGGATCGGAAGGTTTTTCAGGAATGATTCGGTGCAATCGGCATTGACTGTCTATATTCTTATTGTTGGAGTAGTGTATTATTTATTACTAAGAAATATTTGGAAGCCCCAGGGATTACAGTTCCTCGCCGATGTTACCCTACATTATGCGGTACCGGTTTTGTATTTGGTGTACTGGTTAATCTTTATACCTAAAGGGAAATTGAGATTGAGGTATGCTATCAGTTGGATGGCCTATCCCGCTCTGTATTTTATCTATTCATTAATCCGCGGTGCAGTTACCCATTGGTATCCATATCCATTTATTGATGCGCAAACAAGCGGATACAATACGGTATTCTTGAATGCCGCAGTACTTCTTGTTGCGTTTATTGCAGCCGTATTGATTTTTATAGGAGTGGACAGATTATTAGCTGGCAAAGCTGTAAAAAGATAACACCCTGCTTATGATAACGCCTGAACCAGTTTCATTGGATTCAGTTATTTCAGAGATTGATTATAGATTACACGGGCGTATTATCGGAAAATTTTACCGGGCGCAGTCAATGAGTATGGCCTGTTTTATACTGCTATACCAAATTACCTATTCTATTTATTATATGAAGTCCTGATCAGAAAATGCGGTAAACAAACTTTGCTCCTGCCGGAAACATTGGGTATGTATCTTCTCCACCAGAAGAATTAAACAGTGTTATATCATGCGAAGGTTGCTCTGTAAATGATCCGCCAGCCGGAAGTCCGGATTGCCTATATCGTTTTAACTTAATGCCGATACCTGTATATACTTCAATTGCCCATCTTGTATTCCATAATCTTCTTATCAGGCCTATTTTGGCAGCGATCCCTTTTTCAATTTTTGCATCATTGTATTGAGCCCGTTGATAAAAATCGCATTGACCATTCACGCAGTTCATTCCGAAAGAAGCCCAATCAGAAGCAACCACATTTTTGTAATGAAATTCAAGGGCGATAAATTCCCCACGCTTTCCGAATATGAAATCCCGGAAATAATATTTTATGTCTGTCCGTATTTTGTATCCATTTACCGTACTGTTTTCGCCTGGATATGTATCCATGTTACTAAATTGATAGGGAGAATAAAATATCCATCCCGGATCAATACTTACTGACCATCTTGGATGGAATTGACAACCGATACCTAACATTACCCCGGCATCAGCCTCAATGAACGAAAGTGGATTGGTACGTAATGTAATTACCGGGAAAGAAGATTTTTTCTCCTGTGCTATATTGCAGAGGGATGAAAGGATTAAAATAACGATTAAGCAAACCTGCATTTTATTAGTTGAGAACATTGGAAATATAAACAGGGTTAAGAGGATCCGTGCCAATATCATAAAGAGCGAAACCATCACTCACCTGGCAAACGAGTATATTATCGTAAGGGATAACATCGTAAAAAGTTTTTCCTGTTATTTCAGTTTTGTAAACCGGGGTGAAAGGAACGCTTACATCATATACCGTTAAACCAGCTTCGCCATTGCATACATATAACGCATTTCCGTTTACACCTAAGCCATATGGTGAGAAGATAGATATAGTTGTTTTTAACACCGGGGATGAAAAAGAACTAATATCATAAACCACCAGCGAGCTCTGGCTCCATCCACAGGGGCCATCGGCCCGTAAAGTAGCATAAGCCGCCTGGTCTTTTACTACAACCGGGTCGCAAGACATATGGATTTGATACTGTGCATGTCCAATTTGCTCCGGGCGGTCAGGCTCAGTTAATGAAAATATATACATGGCTGATGAGGAGCCGATAAACAATTTATCCCTGTAAGGAAAAATAGTTTCGATATTAACCCCTACTTCTGTTTTTGATTTGGATACAGGATGAGATGGATCTGAAATTAAAAAAGTTTTAAGGCTGGTATGATCGACCACATATAAATAGTTGCCAGCAATAGTAAAGCGGGCTGTAGAACCACCAGCTCCTGAACTTTGGTTTGCAGAGGCGCTATTACTCTCCTTGGTACAGGATGTATACAGAACAAGGAGAAGCAGTCCCAAAAATAGTTTTGTAATTGTTTTCATTATCTCCAGCATTTAGGGTTTTTAATAATTTGCTGTTTCCATCCTGTTATAATTCCTTTGGAAGGATCGGGACATTCAAAGTAAACTGTGGTATTGTTCTGATCTTTAGGTGGGTATTGCAAAGCCAGGTCGGGAAAAACATTTTCAACCCTTCCAATTTCATGAATATGGTTTATATCCGATATATCAATTACAACCAGGTCGCTAAAATTATTGGTATAGATAAACCCGTTTTTAAAACTTATCTCTTTGCAGAGAAAAGAACGGATGAAGCCGATTTTTTGCGGATGTGATGGATCTGTGTAATTGATAATGTGGATGCCGGAATCAGGCTCAACCTGGAAAAGAAATTTGCCTGTAGTAAACATTTTGCCTCCTTTAATCGTTGGCCTGGGCAATTCTGCACTTATTTGTTTGGCCGTAGTGTTGTTACTGTATATCGGCACATAGCCAATGGTCTCTTGCGGTAAAACAACATTTCGCCGCGGATCGCAGGACGAAAAAATAACAGCAAATAAGAGCAGCCACCTGAAATTAATTTTCATAATGACAATATTGGTGAGGGATAAGTAGTATAACACCCCCTGATTACCCAATACATGATTTCGTTGCTTCCGCATAAAAATTAAGTCAGAATCAGCCGGAGCTGTCTCATGTAGCAAAAATTTTACAGCGATTTAAGCGTTCCCCTTACATTTTTTAGCTACAGACTCTATACCGTTTAATTGATTCTGCTGAGGTATATTTGTCCTCCGGCAATGATTTCTCAGAATACGATACAGGAAATCCTCAACCGCATCGATATACTTGATGTGGTAGGTGGTTTTGTAAAATTGAAAAGACGTGGAGCCAACTATCTCGGTCTTTGCCCTTTTCATAATGAAAAAACGCCTTCCTTTACTGTTTCTCCCGCAAAAGAAATATATAAATGCTTTGGCTGTGGCAAAAGTGGTAATACCATCAGCTTCATTATGGAGCATGAAAAGTATAGCTACGTCGATGCCTTGAAATGGCTGGCGAATAAGTATGGCATCGAAATAGAAGAAACATTTGCCAGTGATGAACAAAGGGAGCAGCAACAGGCTGCCGATAGTCTTTATATAATAAACGCATTTGCCCAGCAATATTTTTCCCGCATACTTTTCGAAACCGACGAGGGGCAGGATATCGGTTTAAGTTATTTGAAAGAAAGGGGCTTCAGGGAAGATATTATACATAAGTTCCAGTTAGGCTATTCGCCAGAACAAAGAGATGCGTTCACAAAAGAGGCCTTGGCCAAACAATTCAATAAAGACCTTTTATTGAAAACAGGTTTGATTGCTAACCGCAATGATCAGCTACAGGATAATTATAGGGGCCGCGTTATTTTCCCGGTACATAACCATAGCGGTAAAGTATTAGGCTTTGGGGCCAGAATACTAAAAACAAATGACAGGGCGCCAAAATATATAAATACACCGGAAAATGAAATCTATGTAAAAAGCAAGATTCTTTACGGTTCCTATTTTGCCCGCCAGGCAATAGATAAGGCTGATGAATGCTTACTGGTGGAAGGATATACTGACGTTATTTCCCTGCACCAGGCGGGCATTGAAAATGTAGTTGCCAGCGGCGGCACTTCACTTACACAAGACCAGTTAAGGCTGGTAAAAAAATATACAAACAACCTAACCATTATTTATGATGGTGATGCCGCAGGTGTAAAAGCTGCACTGCGGGGTCTTGATATGGCGCTTGAGGAAGGCCTGAATGTAAAACTGGTATTGATCCCTGATAAAGAAGACCCCGATAGTTATGTAAACAAAGTAGGCGCTGCTGCTTTCAAAGAATTTATTCAAAAGAATAAAAAAGATTTCGTCCTGTTTCAGTTGGAAGTGGCCCTTTCTGATGCTGGTAATGATTCTACAAAGAAAGCGGAGGTAGTTAACCAGGTTGCTGAAACCATTTCCAAAATCAATAAGGCGGAGGATTTTACGAAGCAACAGGACTATATAAGGCAATGCTCGGAGTTGTTAAAAATAGATGAAAGCGGTTTACATGCTTTAGTAAATAAATTTATCCGCAACCGTATAGCCACGCAGGAAAAGGCATTACCCTACGAAGACATAAAGCAGCAAGAAGAAAATGCAGGTAAAGCAGCTGTCACTGATTATGATGATGCAACGTTTAATCTGCTTTTTAAAGATGAGTTGCAGGAAAGGGAGTTTGCAAGGGTGCTGCTCGAGCATGGTACAAAAAAGAATGATAAAGGCAGCTCTGTTGCTGAATACATATTTAATGAGATAATCGATGAAAGCCTTTTTGATAACCGGGAAATCATTAAACTTATTTCTTTATATAAAGATGCCTACACCGCCCGGGATGCAAGAAGGCAGGAAAAAAATTATTTTGTTTACCACGAGGATACTGGTATAAGTGCATTAACTGTGTCCCTCTTAAACTTTCCATATGAAGAAAGTGAGCACTGGAAAAAAGAATTCAGCCAGTCATCCGGGTTTCAGCAAAAACTTTTTGAGAAAAGTTATGAAGATTTTATGCGTACCGTAACGCATGAAAAAGATAAATCACTTCTCAATTATCTGAAAATAGATGAGGATAAAACATACGAAGAAATAGAGTCAGCAGTTAATTACTTCAAGCTCCGTAAAATAAAAAGGATGCTTTTGGAAAACCAGCAGGATATGGAAAAGCCACATACGGCTTCTGAATTCGAAATGCTGCACCAAACTCATGAGCATTTAAAAAATTTAGAAAGAGAAATAACACAAAAGGCAGGAACTGTAATTATCCGGTAAAACTATACAAGCTTTGTTCCCGAATAAATCTCTTCCAACAAAAAATTCAGGCCTATTGTTTGAATAGGGACCCATTCACTACTTTGTTTATACTCTACCAATTCCCAGTGGTTTTGTAGGTTTAACCGGAAGACCTCAACACTTATACTTTCAGAATCTACCAGGATGTATTCCTTTAATAATGGAATATCCCGGTATAATTTAAATTTATCGCCGCGGTCATATGTCTTTGTCGATGGCGAGAGGATTTCAATAATTACATCGGGATTTATGCTGCTGTTTTTTGAATTATTATCCTCAAGGATATCCCGACATACTATAGAAATATCGGGATAGGTGTATAATGTATTTTCCGGAATATGTATCCGGAAATCACTGCCATATGGTCGGCATTTTTTACCTTTTAATCTGAATGCTAAATCACCAAACAGGTTAGAAAAAATAATATTGTGCCTGTGGCCAACTCCGGCCATCGCAAAGATTTCTCCCTTGTAATACTCATGTTTAGCCTCGGAAGTATCCTCAAGCTCTAAATACTCGTCTTCGGTAAACTTATTTTTACCATAAGCAACATAAGGTTCCCGCAATTCCATACACTAAATATACAAAATTGTCCACAGGACAGACGAAGAAGTATCTATTGCAGAAACTCCTTAACTATTCCACCCAAGGCACTTTTGCTGACTTATAAAAATCAATCCCCATTGCTTTCATACGACTACCGTGCTTGCCTAAACGAACTTTATATTCATCCCATCCCCTGCCCTTTTCTGGCGACCATGCTATTTCCGCATATCCCGGAAAGCGTGGAAACATTAGGTATTCAATGTCATCCATTTTGCTTATCGTTTCCGACCACAAAGGCGCTTCTACTCCCGCGATATTTTCAAACCCGATTCCATTTACAAGCGTAGCAGGGTTCCAACTGTATGCGCTGTCTACCTCGATATAGGCAGCCCAGTGCAATCCGAATTTTGATGTGGAGTCATATTGCATATCCATGTAGGCTTTATTGGCAGGCGACATCATAATTTTTGCCCCTTGTCTTACAGCTTCCTTCGAATTCGCTGAATCTGCCCAAAACTGTGCAATAGTGCCGGGCTGTAAAGTTGTTAAGGCGATTTCATCCCAGCCTATTGCTGTCTTCCCGTATTTTTTTACAATTTCCTGAACCTTACTCATGAAAGGGATATAATCTTCTTTTTTTGTGGCATGGCTTTCATCACCACCAATATGCAGGTATGGCCCTGGTGTTAATGCGGTGAGTTCTCTCAACACATCATCAATAAATTTATAAGTAATATCTTTTTTGGTACAGAATGAACTAAAACCAACTTCAATGCCTATGTACAACTGTGTTGCTGTATCATTACAATTTAATTCGGGATAAGAAGCCAATGCAGCATTTGTATGCCCCGGCATATCAATTTCAGGAACGATAGTGATAAACCTGTCAGCCGCATATTTTACTAAATCTTTATATTCTTCCTGGGTATAAAAACCTCCTTTACCCCCGCCCACCTGTGTGCTGCCACCATGAGTTGTAAGATTTGGCCAGGATTTAATTTCAATTCTCCATCCCTGGTCATCTGATAAATGAAGGTGTAGCAGGTTTATCTTATAATAAGCAAGCAGGTCTATATAGCGTTTTACATCATTGGGGCCAAAGAAATGCCTTGCCACATCAAGCATTGAGCCACGTAAGTGGTACAATGGATAGTCGCGTATGTCAGTGCCCGCGATTTTCCAGGAGGTTTGTTGCACAGAAGGTGACTCTATGGCCACAGGCAGCAATTGGCGGATAGTTTGTACGCCATGAAATAAGCCAGCAGGTTTATATGCTGAAAGTGTGATTTTATCTTTTGAAACATGCAATTCATATCCTTCATTACCCAGCGTTGAATCTGCTTTTATTTCTAAATAAATATTCCCTGGTTTTGCGTTATCAGCAGCATTGCTTACCGCTAATTTAAAGCCCGTAGCTGGCCTTAGTTTTTCAGCAAGATACTGTCCAATTTCTGTTGCTCCTTGCGGCTCCCCGAGTATATATATAGAAGTAGCGTCTGTAATCTCGAAAGCTTCCCCATTTGAAGTAACCGATACCGGCTTAGGAATAAGATTGGCCGCATCAATTAAAGCGGTTTCGCTATTGTTTTTACACGAAGTAATGCCTATCGAAGAAACAAAAATGAATAAAAGAAGATACTGCAATCGCATGGTTTTAAAATTTTGCGATCGAAGATATTGAATTAATTTTTGAAAAACTTATTCTGTAGACCATTCACATCGAATAGTAAGCTGTTCTGATTGTTTTTCGTATATTTTTGTATAATTAACATGGTATGTATAAAGTAATAGGGCTGATAACTGTATTACAATGCACATGGGTAATGGTATACAGTCAGCCTGCGTCAATGGTAAAATATAAAGACCCTCTTTATACTGTAACTACTACTTTCAATATCTCCTATTATACGAACAATAATTCTTCGGTAAAAGATAAATATTACTTGTTCGATTTGTTTCAGCCAAAAGAAGATACTTCCAGTTTCAAACCTCTAATCATCTGGATGCACGGGGGTGGGTTTAAATACGGCAATAAAAAATCCGGAGGGATTCCTTTGTGGTGTCATGAGTTTGCCAAACGGGGTTATATATGCGCTTCCATCAATTACAGGCTGAGTAAAAAGAAGCCGCTTCGCCGGTTTACTGATCTTGTAGACGGCTGTCTTGATGCCACAGAAGATTTACAAAAAGCAATTACTTACTTCAAACAAAACGGCATTCGGTATAAAATCGACACGACCAAAATCATTGTTGCCGGTAATTCCGCCGGAGCAATAACAGGTTTACAGGCAGTCTACAGTAGTCCGTACGAAATGATGAAGCTGATCAATCAGCCGGACTATGATACGTTGCGTAAAACCCATAATCCATCAGGAATATGCGCTATCATAAATTTCTGGGGTGCATTATTTGATAGCACTTGGTTAAAAAATGAACGTATACCTATTGTCAGCATACATGGAGAAAAGGACAAGATCGTAAACTTTGATCACAAAGGCCCAATTAATGGAAGCCTTGTCATTTATCGCA
>JAFDYH010000017.1:0-2036 GCA_018267535.1 Bacteroidota bacterium | reverse complement strand
CATGAATTGCAAAAACATTTTAATCCTTTTTTTGCAGGAAGAAAAACTAAACTAAGATGGAAATCAGCAGCCGACTTCGCTGCTGATTTTTTATACAATCAATTATTTGCTGGCAGATAAAGTTCTGCCACAGTCTGTCATTGGTCTTTCAACTGTTGAAAGTAAAAAGAATTAACCTCCATGATTACATCCTCCGTGATGTTCAGCACCTTCCGAACTGCTACCTTTATCAGAAGAGGAAGAAGAACTACCGTATTTCCCATTACTATTGGAAGCTGTAGTAGTGGTTTGTTTAGCATTTGCGGGAGGCGGTATTTTTTCTTTATTGCAGGAAATACAAACTGCGCTGAAAAGGGTAATAACTGCAATAAGAGAGAGGTAACGATTTCTCATAAACAAAGATTAAAGGTTAAGAATGTAAATAGATGCGGAATTAAATACCTGGTATCGCCTGAAGAAGAATTTAAATCCTGCCGCTTGAATCGGTATATTAAGTTAAGCTATTTTTAATACTTCCAAAATATAGTTTAAAGCCGGCAGCTTCTTCCGCTTATTGACTACAATCGGAACGGCCTGATTGGAGGTTGCCCATGCAGTAGAAATATTTTAGAGCAACTTTGAAAAATTCAGGCCTGCCAGCCCAATTATAATCAATGAAAGAAAAACAACTTGTATAATACTGAGCTGCTCTTTAAATACAAGAATGCCCAAAACCGCAACTAAAACAGTGCTGGCACCGGCCCATACCGCGTTGGCTATCCCTACAGGAAGATATTTTAATGCATAGGTAAGAAAAACAAAACTTAGTATATACGCTATAATGGCAACACCTGCCTGTACTTTATTTTGAAAGCCGTTGGATAACTTCATAAAAATAACTGCAACGCTTTCAGTAATAATTGTTAGAATAAGAAATAGATACCCCATAATTAAAAAATATTCATGAAAATACTAAAGTAGCTATTATTTAAACCACATAGTAACCGCAATACATAAGACGGATTTATGTATTTATACTTTTGGGGTTCAAATATTAAACAATCAGCACCCAGCCTTTCATTGATTTCGTTTTTTAGTTTTAATTTCCCCGAATAAAATAAGTCGTAAAATTTTATCATGAACTCATTCTAACTACAAAAAATAGGAAATTTCACATGAAAGAAATCAAATGGGGCATGATCGGCTGCGGCAATGTAACAGAAAGGAAAGGTGGCGCACCGGCAATTAATAAAGTTCCTCACTCACAGTTGGTAGCGGTTATGGCAAGAAATATAGATAAAGCTATCGACTATGCACAAAGGCATAACGTTCCCCGGTATTATAACAGTGTCGACGAACTCATAAACGATTCCGGGGTTAACGCAATTTATATTGCCACTCCACCTGATGTACATCTCGAATATGCCGAAAAAGCAATGAGAGCTGGTAAGCCTGTATATGTTGAAAAACCGATGGCAAGAAACTATAAGGAGTGTGAAGAAATGAACCGCATCAGCAAAGAGACAGGCGTCCCTTTATTTGTAGCCTACTACCGGCGAACCCTACCCTATTTTCTGCAATTAAAAGAATTGTTTGATAGCAAAGTGATTGGTGACATACGTTTACTAAACATTACTCTGCACTGGCAACCCTACGATGAGGAGGTTGGCGATAACTCCAAGCCGCGTTGGCGTGTATTTCCTGAAATATCCGGCGGCGGCCATTTTCATGATCTCGCTTCCCATCAGTTTGATTTTTTAGAATATGCGTTCGGCCCGATTAAATATGCAAATGGTATTGCCCGCAACCAGGCACATTTATACAAAGCGGACGATATAGTAACCGCTAATTTTGAATTTGAATCAGGTATACTGGGTACCGGTAGCTGGTGCTATACCATAAATAAAGAACAACGTATTGACCAATGCCAGGTGATTGGTTCAAATGGAAAAATTACATTTTCATTTTTTCAGCCTGATACAATAATCGTTGAAACCGCGGACGACAAACAGGAATATAATATTCCTTATCCACCGCATGTGCAACAAAATTTACTG
>JAFDYH010000179.1:9013-12372 GCA_018267535.1 Bacteroidota bacterium | reverse complement strand
CACCAGTTTTGGTGGATTTGGCCGAGGAGGAATTACTTTTTCAATTTGCGCAAAAGAACAAACTGAAAAAAGCAAGCTAAGAAAAAGGAAAAATTTCTTCATGAATTATTACCTGCCAAAAACAATATCATCCGGCAGTTCATTTTTATCAGTATCATTATCATAAGGAAAATGAAAATGCAACGCTTCGCCGACTTCGGTTACACATTGCCGTATTCCATTGGCAAAATTCTCTTTATCGAACTCACTGATCATTTTAGTAACTACGGAATTCCAGTATGCTGACCCTACTTTTTTATGAATATGCTCATCGCCAAAAACAGCCAACTGGTGGTCTTTCATGGCGAGATACACAAGTACAGCATTCCTGTCATCTGTTCTCTCCATCTCCAACCTGAAAAAAAGTTCAGCAGCACGATCAATGGCATCCACATACCGGCAGCGGCTCTCTACAAATACACGTATCTCACCGCTTGTTCTTTTTTCAGAATAGCGGATAGCCTCTACAATACTTTTCTTTTCTTCAGCAGTAAAGAATTCTCGTTGCTTTTGCCAGGGAAATAGGGTCAAGGCTTTTTGATTTATTTGCTAAAATCAATTTTAGTATCCTCAGAGCCGGGAGGCGCTACATAATTGTCCTTTTGTTTGTACCCGAAAAGGCTGGCAATAATATTCCCTGGAAAACGAACAATCTGAGTATTGTAACTTGTAATAGCATTATTCCAATCATTCAATGCTACTGTTACACGATTTTCCGTCCCTTCAATTTGTGACTGTAGATCTTTATACAAGCCTGTTGCCTGAAGTGTCGGGTAAGCTTCGATATTTATATTCAAAGCAGAACGTCCAATTGCGTTAAGCTGCTTATCTGCTTCAGCAACCTCCTGAGGAGTTGAGTTTTCATTAATTGCTGGAACACGAGATCTCATTTGAACAATTTTTATTAGTGTTGTATCCTCGTTGCGGGCAGCACCTTTAATAGTATTTACCACATTTTCATAAAGTTTTGCCTTCCTGTTGTACTGAGTTTGAACAAGACCCCATTTTCCTTTAATGTCCGTTTCAGCTGTAGCCATACTATTACGAACATTACATCCCCATACTCCGAATATCAGTAAAAGAGCAACAATAATTAAAATACCAAGGTTGCGGGTTCCTTTCATGTTTTTTGTTTTTAGTGGTTTAAAATTAAGCCTTTTGGTATTTCCGCAAGCTAAATTTTCAATTCATCATGACGTTTCTGCCTCTCTTAACAGTTGCATCGGTCATGCGGCATGATTTTAGTCGCAATACTTCAATCACCCTACAGTATATGAAAAAAAGAATTTACCTGTTCATCCTGGTTCTTCCGCTTTTTGCGACCTTCTACTGCAAAAAACCGGATAAGAAATCCGATACCCCAGGCTCTGCAGAAATAAAAGACAGTGTATTGGTTAGCGGCCTGAACCTTCCCTGGGAAATTTTATGGGGGCCCGATAATTTTATCTGGATGACTGAACGCAATGGTAAAATCAGCCGTATTAATCCCGAAACCGGAGAACTAATCCCAGTTCTTACGATTTCTGAAGTTGTCTCTAATGGAGAAGGGGGTTTACTGGGAATGGTTTTACACCCGGACTTTAATACCAATCCGCAGGTTTTTGTCGTCTATGACTACAATAATGGAAGCAATTACCAGGAAAAGGTAGTACGGTATACGTATAATGGTACTACGCTGATTGATCCCCAGACCGTAATTGACAATATTCATGCTTCCAATATTCACAATGGCAGCCGGCTGCTAATTACAGGGGATAAATTGTTTGTTTCTACAGGAGATGCTTCCGATCAATCATTGCCTCAAAACACCTTCGCTGTAAATGGAAAGATATTAAGGCTGAACCTCGACGGATCAATACCGGCTGATAACCCGTTTGCCAATAATCCCGTTTGGAGTTATGGTCATCGCAACCCGCAGGGCCTGGTATACGCAAATGGCATTTTATACAGTTCCGAACATGGCCCCGATACTGATGATGAAATAAACATTATTGAAAAAGGAAGAAACTATGGCTGGCCGGATGTAAAAGGATTTTGTAATGAAAGTGGGGAGCAATCATTCTGTAGTGCCAATAATGTTAAAGAACCAATCAATGCATGGACACCTACTATAGCAACAAGCGGATTGGATTATTACAATAGCGACCTTATTCCACAATGGAAAAACTCCCTGCTGGTTGCTACCTTAAAAAACCAGCGTTTAATGCAGCTTAAATTGGATGATGCCCATACATCGGTTACCGAAACAAAGGAATTTTTTACCAGTTCCTATGGCCGCATGCGGGATATATGTATATCACCAGAAGGAAAAGTATACATCTGTACAAGTAACGGCGGGGATGACAAAATAGTAGTTGTAAAAAGTAACAATTGATTTAAAAACAAAGGCCGGTATTGGCTACCGGCTTTTAGAAAAAATAGCGTACTTAATTTATCTATTCATTTATGGCCGCAATGCCGGGTAATATTTTTCCTTCAAAATATTCCAGCATAGCGCCGCCGCCTGTACTTACATAACTTACCTTTTCCGCATAGCCAAACTGGTTCACTGCAGCCACCGAATCCCCACCACCAACAAGAGAGAATGCCCCTGCCTGTGTAGCATTCGCTACTGCTGTAGCAATGGCTTTGGTACCATGCTGAAATTTTTCCATTTCAAAAACACCCATCGGGCCGTTCCATAAAATGGTTTTTGACTTCATTATCACATTTGTAAATTGATTGATCGCATTGGGGCCAATATCAAGGCCCATCCAGCCATCAGGTATCCCATTGGACGGAGATGTAGAATCATTTGCATCGGCTGCAAACTTATCGGCAATTATAGAATCAGAGGGCAGATGGATACAAACTCCTTTTGTATCCGCCAGTTTCAATAATTCTTTTGCGGTATCAATCCTGTCATCTTCACACAACGATTTACCAATATGGCCTCCCTGTGCTTTGAAAAAAGTATAAGCCATACCTCCTCCTATAATTATATCTGTAGCTTTTTCCAGCAAGTTCTCTATAATAAGGATCTTATCGGAAACCTTGGCCCCACCGATAATTGCAGTAAATGGTTTGGCTGCAGTATGCAATACTTTTTCCGCACTGGCTACTTCGCCTTCCATTAATAAACCAAACATTCTTTTCTCTTTAGGAAAAAACTGGGCAATAACAGCCGTGGAAGCATGGGCCCTATGTGCCGTGCCAAATGCATCGTTCACATATACATCTCCAAGTTTTGATAATTTTTCAGCAAATCCTTTATCTCCTTTTTCTTCTTCTTTATAAAAGCGAAGGTTCTCCAGCAATAACACTTCACCGGCCCTTAACAT
>JAFDYH010000179.1:2882-8858 GCA_018267535.1 Bacteroidota bacterium | reverse complement strand
CCCAGGTGGCTCATCAATATTACACTGCCGCCATCACTAAGTATCTTTTTAATTGTTGGAACCGCCGCCTTTATCCTTGTATCATCAGTTATTTCAAATTGATCATTTAATGGCACATTAAAGTCGACGCGGACAAGCGCTTTCTGTCCTTTAAAATTGTAATCGGAAAATTTTGACATGTGGAGTTTATTATTTCGCAGCTAATTTAAGGTAATATTAAAATCAATGTTTACCGGCTTTAAATCTATTACATGACATTTTTTGCAAAATTCAGGAGTTTCATTCCTGTACCACATTTCACGGAATTGCCTGTAGCCCTTACTGTTCAGGCATTCCATCAAAGAGGTTTCAAACACATTGCCAAAATTCAGCTCCTTTGGAAATGGTTTGGCGCAACAGGGAGTCATATATCCATCCCAGCTAACATAAAAATGGTTCCAGGGCAAATGACATTTCCTGAACTCATTTTTTGTTTTTATATCCCAAACTGATAACTCGACTATTCCTGAATCTTTTGCTGTATGATAAGCCGCCTCCAGTTCTTTTTTAAAATCATTACCGTAAAAAACTTCATAGTACTCATGGCCCCATGCAGTAATAGAAGATAAATTTACCGGGGTAATATTTACATTTTCTATTCCTAATTCAGCCGCCAGTCTGACCACCTCTTTCATCTGTTTATAATTCTCTTTCACCACTACAAAGTTGAACATAACGGCGACATTTAAACGCCGGCATACTTCCACCACTTTCTGGGCAGTAGTTATAAAAAAGGAATAATCACTTTTCAAGCGAACCGCTTCATATACTTTATCAACCCCGTCAATAGATATTTGTACTGTATCTAAGTAAGGGGCCAGTTTCTCAATATAATTTTCCGTTCCTGGTATATGTGCATTGGTTGAAATAAAAGTTTGTATGCCTTTGTTCTTTTCCTTTATATACTTCAGGGTTTCTTCTAACTTTTTATATAACAAAGTTTCACCCAGGCCTGTTAAACCGATTGAATCAATATAAGGCGCCACTTCATCGATAACCTTCAGCATCTTTTCAAGCTGTATTGTTCCTTTATCCATAGCTTTTCCAAAATCATATTCGCGGGGGCAGGTAATACACCCGAGATTGCAATGGTTCGTTACTTCCAGCATTATAGAAGAAGGAAAAGCCACTTTTGTACTTTTCGTGGCTTGAAGGTATGAAGCATGTGCCTTGTTTCCTATATACTTAAAAAAGTTGCCTCCCCGTGGAAGATGGCTCAACCGGTCCACAATTTTTTTCAGTCTCCTCCTGTTTAGCTTATAGGACATGTTTCATTTTTGGCACTCACATTAAATACAAATTTAGCCAAACAAAAAACCGCAACAAATGTTTTGCAAGACAACATCTGATTGCGGTTATAAAGGATTTATAATAACGGTTATTTACTGATCAGCTTGGCGAAATAATGAACAGTGCGTACCAACTGGCTAACATAGCTCATTTCATTATCGTACCAGCTTACGGCTCTTACGAGCTGCGTATCGCCTACGGTTTGTACACGGGTTTGTGTTGCATCGAACAATGAACCATAGTGGATGCCAATGATATCGCTGCTTACAATTTCATCTTCTGTATACCCAAAGCTTTCATTGCTTGCTGCTTTCATTGCGGCATTTACTTCTTCTACTGTTGTTTTCTTTTTTAAGATCGCGGTTACTTCTGTCAAAGACCCAGTCAGTGTTGGAACCCTTTGTGCACTACCATCCAATTTTCCTTTCAATGATGGCAATACAAGGCCTATCGCTTTTGCCGCTCCCGTGCTGTTCGGAACAATGTTCTGTGCAGCTGCCCTTGCACGGCGAAGGTCGCCTTTAGGGTGCGGGGCATCTTGTGTATTCTGATCATTGGTATAGGCATGGATAGTTGTCATCAGTCCGTTTTCTATCCCAAATTTTTCTTCCAATACCTGCGCCATGGGTGCGAGACAGTTTGTTGTACAGGATGCACAACTGATAATTGTTTCACTGCCATCAAGAATATTATGATTTACATTGAAAACAATTGTTTTCAGGTCGCCTGTGGCCGGGGCAGAAATAACTACTTTTCTTGCACCTGCAGTGAGGTGGGCTTCGGCTTTTGCTTTATCCGTAAAGAATCCAGTACATTCTAAAACCACATCTACTCCATGTGCTTTCCAGGGAATTTCTGCAGGGTTTTTTTGTGCGTATATTTTTACTTCTTCACCATTTACGATGATTGAGTTTTCAGTCGCCTTTACTTCAGCATCGAAGCGGCCCTGTGCAGTATCATATTTTAAAAGGTGAGCTAACACTTTTGGGCTTGTAAGGTCATTGATGGCAACCACATCAATCCCATCCATTTTATAGATCTGGCGATAAACAAGGCGGCCGATACGTCCGAAACCATTGATAGCAACTTTAACTGTGCTCATGATTAATTGAAGATTAAATGTCTGTACAGAGGGCAGACAGGTTTACGATTTTTAGTTTTGCGCAGCGAAGTTAAGAGATTACCGCTAAATTTTGGGGGCGGTTGATGATGAAATAATAAGGTAGAGGGCTGCCAGAAAAAACGGTAAGCAGTAAAATAATAACCCCAACTAGTCATTGAAAAAGGATCAAAAGTACAAGGCAATCCCTGTTAAAAGGATCAAGAAAATTTTGGATAGACAGGTGTGGCCGCCTATCTTTGCACTCCCAAAAAACGAACGGCCCGTTCGTCTAACGGTTAGGACATCAGATTTTCATTCTGGTAATAGGGGTTCGATTCCCCTACGGGCTACAAAAAAGACAACCAGGAGTTGTCTTTTTTATTTGCGGGCTTCTTCAATCAGCGGGTTCAAACACTATTGGAATTGATAAAATTGACAAGGGAAGCTGTGTTTTTTAGATTTAATTTCTTCAGGATATTATACCGATGAACCTCTACTGTTTTGTAAGTAATATTTAGTTTCTCAGCTATTTCCCGGCTTGAATTTCCCTCTTTTATCAGCATGACAATATCCATTTCCCGCTGCGTCAGGTTGCTGATTTCCCTTTGTCCCTGTTTATCTTCCAGCTGTTGCTCAGCCAGTATATTTTTTATTTCACTGCATACATAAGTATGGCCATCCGATACTTCCATAATTGCATCAATCATTTCTTCCTTTGAAGAATTTTTGGTTACATAACCCATAGCCCCGCTTTGCAGTAACCGTTTTGCATAGGCCGGAATGCTGTACATAGAAACGCCAATAACTTTCGAATCGGGTGAATAGTGATGAATGCGTTTGGTAGCTTCAAATCCATCTACCGGCTGCATGTTTATATCCATCAACACAATACCCGGACGCTTTTCCTTTGCTATTGTTACGGCCTCCTCTGCTGAGCCAGCCTCACCCACAACATTGAAGCGGGTGTCATTTTTTAAAATATACGCCCAGGATTCACGTATGAGTTTATGATCGTCGACAAGCAGTATAGTTATGCGTCGCATAATAAATTGAAAGTCAGGTGGAAGAAATAAAATTTAAGTTACAAAAAAATTATATGTCAAAAAATTTTATCTTAGACTAACCAACTGTAACACCGTTCACCAATGGATAATACACCGCTTCACATGATTGCCGACCCCTCTCAAAGGGCATACAGGATTGCATACCTTATCTGCGAGTTCATTAAAGGCACTTTAGATGACAGGGGAATTACTGAATTGGATAACTGGCTACAGGCAGATATAGAAAATCAGTCTTTATTTGCAGAACTCACAAACCCTGCAAATATTAACCGCGAATTACAGCAGAGGATGAACTAAAGTTATCAACTGCCTTCCTTTCTTAAGCTGAATAAAATCGTATTAAACGAATTGTCGTTACTTTGAATTCTATGAGTTTATTTATCGCCTCATTGAATTCAGGCAGCAATGGCAACTGTTATTACGTCGGCAACAATGAGGAAGCGATATTGATTGATGCCGGTATAAGCTGCAGGGAAACAGAAAAAAGGTTAAAAAGACTGGAGCTTTCCGTAAAAAAAATAAAGGCCGTTTTTATATCCCACGAACATACTGATCATATCAAAGGCTTGCAGACAATTTCTCAAAAGTATAACCTGCCGGTTTATATTACTGAAGGTACTCACAAGGCTTCTGGCATCCACCTGCAACCAGGACTTACTTACTCCTTTAAAAAGAATAAGTCGGTAATGATCGGTAAGCTTTTTGTTACCGCTTTTCCAAAATACCATGACGCCAAAGACCCGCATAGTTTTATTGTCAGCTGTAACAATATGCGGGTTGGCATCTTTACAGATATTGGCTTTGCCTGTAAAGATGTGATTAGGAATTTTTCACAATGCCATGCGGCCTTTCTGGAATCTAACTACGATGAACATATGCTCATGAATGGCAGCTATCCTTTGCATTTAAAAAACAGGATCAGTAACGGGAATGGGCACCTGTCGAATAAACAGGCGCTGGAGCTTTTCAGACTGCACCGTCCACCCTTTATGAGCCATCTGCTACTTTCCCATTTATCCCACAATAATAATACGCCAGAAATCGTCAATGAAATGTTTAGTAAGTATGCCGGTAAAACAAAAATAATTATTGCACCACGCAAAAATGAAACCTCTGTTTATCATATTACCGACGATTCACTAAATGGAAAAAAGAAATTAACTACTCTTAAGGAAAAGCATATACAACTTTCTTTATTCTAACTATTAGAATTAAATCTCTTTCTCCGTAATTTCTTCTTAGAATTTTTTCCACAGGTTTTCCCTTTAACCACTGAATAAACTGGCACGAAATTTTGAAATAGTATCAGGAGAGGCATCGGTTTCTATTCGTCAATCGATTAGAAGCTAAAGCCTTGGTATTGTTTAAATAAACTAAACAATGGCAAATGAGTCTGCAATATCAAAATCATTGGTGGTAGTAGGAAACGATCCGGATGACCAGTTTTTTTTAAAACCTGCATTTGAAAAAATCGGATTCGCTGATTATGTTATGTGGCTGAACTCTTCTTTAGCGCTTTTTGACTATCTTAAAACTTTAGATCCATCTACCGGGTATCCATACACTATTTTGCTGGATTACAATATACCGGCTATTAATGTGGAAGAAATTCTTATTCGATTAAAAAAAGATCTCAATTTTAGGCAAATACCCGTCCTTATTTATTCTACCGGTATCAGCAAGCCATTAATTCAACGGCTTATTGCTTTGGGTGCTGATGGTTGTTATGTAAAAGCATATTCATCCAGCGGCATATTGGAGTTTGCTGAATTTCTGAAAAAGAAAATTGCCACTGCCGTTTTCCGGTAATTATTGATTTCCTACCGGGCTCTGTTTTTTGATTGCATTTCGGTAAAGTTGCGCCGACTGAATAAATACTGGCAAAAAGCATTGAAAACCAGAGAAAACAACTGTTCGGAAAATCATACTTCTACTGCAGGGATTGGCTAAATTTTCACGGTGAAAATTATTTTAAAAAAGATGCAATGCATATCAATTGAAAGTAAAGACATTATTCACTCATCCAGTAATTTTCCCATAAAAGCAATAGTAAAAAAAGGCTTTATAAAAGCAATTTATCTCTATGCAAATGACCAGGCCGGGGTTACTTTTGATTCGCAAATTGATTGATCGTTACATTATCGTCCATCCAATATCACTGACAAACACTGTCCAATAGCCTTGAGAAACCGGGATTCTACCTATTGAAAAGCTTTCCGTTTAAAAATCCAACTATCCAGAACCGAAAAGCCAACCCATGGCAATATCCGATGAAAACAAATGCCACTATCCATTGGAAAACGAATTAAAACCAGGTATTCTGAAAACCAGATTCCAGTTTCACAATGAAAAAACCATCCCGTTCACTCCCGGAACCTTTATCCGATGAAAAGTATGAATAGAAAATATCCTGTAAGGGCCAGTAATCTGTAATTAGAAAACAAATTTTTTAATCCTAAAAAACGTCTATTGGTAACTAAG
>JAFDYH010000179.1:0-2846 GCA_018267535.1 Bacteroidota bacterium | reverse complement strand
TTTGTTTTAAACAACTATTCCAAATCCGCAGAATATTTTATGAGAGCCCTACTTCAAAATGGCGCTCTGGTATTTCAACATCCGAGAACCCTTTTTTTAATAAGCGTTTTTTAAAATCTACCTGTACATTATACTCACCATGCACCAGGAAAAGCTTCCTGACCAACCGTTCTTCCTGGTGGGCGAGCCATTGGCTCAGGTCTTCATAATCGCCATGTGCACTCATGCTCCGGATAGCACCAATTTCAGCATTAACCTCATGCTTTACTCCAAAAATGGAAACTTCTTTTGCACCAGCCATCAACCGTCCACCTAATGAATTGGGTTCGCAATAACCGGTCAGTAAAATTGTATTCCGGCTGTTTTCAATATTATTACTGATATGATGTTTTACCCTTCCTGCATCCGCCATCCCACTTGCAGAAATAACTACAAAAGGATCATTCCTGAAATTCAGCATCTTCGATTGCTCCACCGTCTTTATATATTTTAATCCATTAAACATAAATGGATCTTTATCTGTTTGCAAAATTTTCTGGATCGTTTTATTAAAGTAAGAAGGGTATTTTTTTATTACTTCAGTCGCTTCAATACTCAACGGGCTATCTACAAAATAATCCAGGGGAGGTAACTGGTTTTCCAGTTCAAGCTGGTTAAGTGCATACAAAATCTCCTGAGTCCTGCCCACACTGAAAGCCGGCATGATTAATTTTCCCTTTTTTTCCAAACAGGCTTTCTTAATCCATTCCAGGAGCATGTCCGGTGTTGTTGTACTTTGTTCATGCAGGCTATTTCCATAGGTTGATTCCATAATAATATAATCAGCCTGTGGAAAATCCTGGGGTGATTTTAAAATCACATCCCTGTATCTGCCGACATCCCCACTGAATGTTAATGCGGTTTGTCTACCATCTTCCTGTATACGCAAATGAACACAGGCACTTCCGATTATATGACCAGCATCAGTAAACATGGCTTTCACTCCATCCGTTACATCAAACCAAAGCCCATATTCCACTTCCGAAAATTGAGCCATACAGTTCTTTGCATCTTCAATCGTGTACAAGGGTTGCAGGTAAGGCAATCCTTCAGCAGCACGGCGTTTGTTACTGAACTTAATGTCATCTTCCTGTATCTCTGCAGAGTCTTCAAGCAGTATGCCGGTTAATTCACGTGTAGCCGGTGTACAAAATATTTTTCCCCGGAATCCTTCTTTAAATAATTTAGGAATGAGGCCTGAATGGTCGATATGTGCATGCGAAAGAATCATTACATCAACAGCGGCTGCATCAAATCCAAATTCCCGGTTGAATGAATCTGTATCCGGCCCTAGGCCCTGAAACATACCGCAATCCAGTAAAACTTTTTTTCCATTCTTTAATGTAAGTAAATGTTTAGACCCTGTTACGGTACGGGCAGCGCCGTGAAATGCAATCTTCATATGGCTAATTTATTTGAGTGTTTATTTACGTATGAATTGATTTCCTTTTAAAAGACCATGTTATTAAAAATTTCGCAACCATCTCCCCAGATTCGCTGAACCCGGCAGATTGAGCGGTGAAGGTAACCCCTTCGCCGCTGTCTACAGTTTTTCCGATGCTTTCTTTCATCTTCAGCCCGTCTTCGCAGACAAATGTTGTTTTACCGGTTGCTTTCTTAAAATATTCCGCCTCTGTTTTTACAACAAGCATAGATACAGCCGGCTTCAATTTATAAACATGTGCCATGGCTAACACTCCGGTACTCATCTCGGCTGCCATACTCAGGCAGGCAAAATAAGTAGATCGAAACGGGTTTTGCGAAAACCACTTATACGGAACCGTTACCTTACAGGTGTTTTCATCCATCGCTTTAAGCCTGACACCTGAAAAGTAAGCGCTTGGTAGTTTTGCAAAAAGAAACATCCTGAATTTAACAGGATGTTTCATCAATTTTATAAAATCAGCAGCATTTGAGTTCATTGCTATTGCTTATCAATTGAAACAATGGCAGCCACCACCTGGTTGTCGTCTCCATTTACTTTAAACTGCATTGTTCCTTTACCCGAACCCTGGAACGTTACGTTTTTAATCAGCTTACTGCTTAATACATTATTCAATCTGCTTCCGAAATCAGATTGTGGATTCTGGCTAATCTGCTGATTAATTGCATTCCAGTCTAATTCCTGTTTACTCACCACTACTGCCATTTCATCTTTAGTACCAATACTATCCGGGGTCATACTTTTATCCTTTGGAAACAACCGGTAGCCGGTAATACCACAGAAAGGCGAATACCTTGTCTTTGTCGGATCTTCTTTTGTAGGATAGGGGAAAAGCGTATAGCTGGTACCATCAGTTTCTTTACCAAATACATAGATATAACATTCCGTGCTATTCTTTATCTCCATTTTAAACAAGCTTCCAATTTTAACCGGCGATGTTGTTGAGAAGCGATTACCACTTGTCAATCGCAATGGGATATATGATTTAGTTACTGTTTTATTCCCCTGGTGCTCCACTCCCATTAATCCAATTTCACATTCAAAAGGAATATTTGCTGCAGCGCCTACTTTCTGCATCGGGTCAAGGCCATATGCCTCCCGAACAAAATATTTAAAATCACCATAGCGGACCCAGGCAAAACCATTATTTCCCCACTCAGGACCCCAGCTATTCATTATTAAAAAAGCACCGCCATATTTTTTATCGTCATATCCTACCACACACATCGCATGGCCACCAAAACCCGTCATATTCTGATCGCCTTCTTCCGGTTGCCAGAGGTCCTGGCCCATCATCGGCTGCATAAAACTTGGCCCTACCATCATACCAATAGCAACCGGTGCACCGGCAGCAAGGTTTTGC
>JAFDYH010000178.1 GCA_018267535.1 Bacteroidota bacterium | reverse complement strand
ACCATATTTTTATCTAGATTTTGCATCCCGTATTTATAGCGAAAGCCATAATTCTGGGCCACATAAGCATAGATATCTGGCGCGATTTCCATATTAAATTCTCTGCGTTGTCCATTCGGCAGTAAATAATGATTGTTTTCATACCATTTCATGCAATCTTTCATGAATGGGTGTCCTTTTATTCCGCCAAAAATCGCGGCTTGCAATCCAAAACCATATACACGTTGCAAGACAGGGTTTTTTAAAGTTCCATCTTCATTTAATAACCTTGTCATGATATCATGCCCCACTTGTATTTCCGGACCGTATTCCAGTGAAGTAAAGAAATCATAGTTTAAAAAATCGTCAAAGCGCTTCTTTACAATTACATCGCTGTCTAAGTAAATTCCACCTTCAGTATAAACAGCGTAAAGCCGTATATAGTCTGCAGCAAAAGCCCACTTTTTTATACTGCATGCTTCGGCAACAAAAGGCACTGAATTAACATCGAATTTATTTCTATCCCAAAGTACTATTTCATAGTCAGGCATCACTTTTTTCCATGTCTCCATGCATTTTGTAAAAAAATCGGGCATTTTTTCTCCACTAAGCCAACAGTAATGTATCTTTTTTGGTATCATTTACTTCGTTTATGAATAATTAGGAAATTTAAGCGGCTAGTACCTCCAATATATTTCACTCGTAAAAATCGCCGGTTTTTACTTAACAAGTATACAAAAATATAATTGAAGCCCGAATAATAGTGTATGAAAATCGACTTAATTTCTGATAGTACTCACGGTTACGGTGCAGCAAATCCATTACTTCTACATATTTATTTGACAGTCGGAAGCTGGTAGGAAAAAGTTGTTGAATGAATGACCCATTGCTTAAATAATCGTAAATGTACGTAAGAGGTGAGCGCTTATTATAGACTTATTTGCAACATGATTTTGATTCTTGGCAATTACCTGAATTATCAGAATGACAGAACGAATCTGATATAGTTCTTTTCTTTATAGAATCATTTTTTCCATCCCTAATTCTTCTTTAAAATTTCAAATAAATGAGCCGATTTTTTAAAAGGGGCTGCAGTTCGATACTATGTGCAACAGCTGGCGACTCCCGCCTTTCTTATTATCTTTGCGGTCATGGCTAAAAAGCTGAAAAAGACCAAGCCGGAAAAACCAGGCTCCCAGAATTTTAGGGCAGAAAAAGAAGAAAAGGTAAACCTGAAGCAATTGGCAAAAGATGAACGCACCTGGAAAATAACAGGAGCGTTTTTCCTGCTGATTGCCACCTTTCTTTTTATCTCTTTTATGTCATATTTTTTTACATGGAAAGAAGATCAGAGCTATGTATTAGGCAAGGGTATATCTGTTCTTTTCGATAGCGATATAAAAGTTAAAAACTTATTGGGCCGGTTAGGGGCCTTTGCTTCCCATGGGTTTATTTATAAGGGGTTTGGTATAGCCTCCCTGCTGATCTGCACATTTTTTTTTGTAGTCGGTACCAATCTTTTGTTTTCCCGGAAAGTGTTTTCTGTAAAACGCAATCTGAAATATGTAACCGTTGGGTTACTGGTTATATCTGTCACACTGGCATTTGTTTTTTCAAAAAGCGAATTCAGGTTTGGCGGGGGCGTTGGTAATTCAATTTCCAACTGGCTCACCGATTTTCTTGGCAATATAGGTACGGCAGCTTTATTGCTTGTTTTATTATTGGGCTATTTTATCTGGCAGTTTAACCCGGCCTTCAATGTTCCTAATTTTAAAAAAGCTGTTCCTATTCCGGTAGATGAAGCAGATGCTGCTGATGATAAAGGCGCTGTGCTTTTTGTACACGAAGCTAATCCTGCTAAAAAAGAAAATGAAAAAAAGAATGGGGTAAAAGAGAAGAGTGAAAAAGAAGAGTTACTTGATTTTAAATTGATCGAGAAAGACAAACCAGTTCAGCATAAAAAGCCTGTATCCGAAACGCCGGCAGAGCAAAAGGAAATCATCAATGATTTATATAAAGACTATGATGCTGCGAAAGAAGAAGAGTTGATCGTGCCAGAAAAAACGTTACCACTTAAAGAAAAAAAGAAAAAGCAAACTGAAATATCCGGGCTTGAACTGGAAATAAAGACCAAAGAGCCCGACCCTCAGCCTGAAGAAGTGGTGGTTGAAAAACTGGTGGAGAATACAGAACCTTACGAACCGACACTCGATTTAAGAGACTATAAATATCCAACGCTTGACTTATTAGAAACTCATGGGAGTGAAAAGATAGTGCAGGACCCCAATGAGTTGGAGAATAACAAAAACCAGATCATTAATACACTGAAGAATTATGATATCGATATTCAGAAAATCAGTGCTACTGTGGGGCCTACGGTTACGTTGTATGAAATTGTTCCAGCGGCCGGCGTACGCATATCAAGAATTAAAAACCTGGAAGATGATGTGGCCTTGAGCCTTGCCGCATTGGGTATCCGTATTATCGCGCCGATTCCCGGTAAAGGGACTATCGGTATTGAAGTGCCGAATGTGAAGAAGAGCGTGGTAAGTATGAAAACATTGCTGGCTTCTGAAAAATTCCAATATAACAATTATAGCTTGCCTATAGCGATTGGTAAAAAAATAGATAATGAAAACTATATCGTTGATCTTGCCTCCATGCCGCACTTGCTGATGGCCGGTGCAACGGGGCAAGGTAAATCCGTTGGGTTGAATGCAATTCTCGTTTCGCTTTTATACAAAAAACATCCATCGCAATTAAAGCTCGTATTAATTGACCCTAAGAAAGTAGAATTAAGTTTATATAAAAAAATAGAAAATCATTTCTTGGCCAAACTACCTGGTGAAGACGATGCGATTATTACCGATACAAAAAAAGTAGTGCATACATTGAATGCACTTTGTATTGAAATGGATAACCGCTATGATCTTTTAAAAGAAGCAGGAGCAAGAAATATCCGGGAGTACAATGAAAAATTTGTAAAAAGAAAACTGAACCCTTTAAAAGGCCACCAGTTCCTGCCATTCATCGTTCTGGTTATAGATGAGTTTGCAGACCTTATTATGACCGCCGGAAAGGAAATTGAAATGCCGATTGCACGGCTGGCCCAGTTGGCCCGTGCAGTAGGAATTCACTTAATTATCGCGACACAAAGACCTTCCGTAAATATTATCACCGGTACTATCAAGGCAAACTTTCCGTCGAGAATTGCCTTTAAAGTATCATCAAAAATAGACTCCCGTACTATCCTTGACATGGGTGGCGCGGAACAACTGATAGGAAAAGGGGATATGCTGATTTCCCACCATGGGGAAATAACAAGGTTGCAATGTGCATTTGTTGACACACCTGAGGTAGAAGAAGTAGTGGATTTTGTGGGGGACCAACGGGGCTATCCTCAGCCGTTTTTGTTGCCTGAATACGTAGATGAAAAAGAACTGGAAAGCAAGGACTTTGACCTGGCAGATCGCGATTCACTATTTGAAGACGCAGCAAGGTTGATTGTACAAAATCAGATCGGATCCACCTCTTTATTGCAACGACGCATGAAGCTGGGCTACAACAGGGCAGGGCGGCTGATGGACCAGCTAGAAGTGGCTGGTATTGTTGGCCCCAACCAGGGTAGCAAGGCCCGTGATGTATTGATAAAGACAGAGATGGATTTGCAGGAGCACCTTAATGCACTCGGTTAGAGAGATGTTAAGAAGCAGAAAACAGGTGCAACTATGAGGGTATTGTTACCTGTCCTTTAAGAGAACAATATATATTTGCGGCTTCCGTTTATGAAAACCACGAAAATTAAAAAAGGAATTATGAAACGAATCGTACTTCTGGCTATAACAATGATTGGCATTTCAGCCTCTTCTTTTGCCCAAACCAGCGACCCTGCAGCAAAAAAAGTATTGGATGCTGTTAGTGCAAAGTTTAAATCATTTAAGTCTGTATTAGCGAATTTTACCTATAAAGTTGAAAACGCAGTTGGTAAAACACTTTCTACTAAGAAAGGAAGTGTAACCATGAAAGGCTCTAAGTACCGTATCAACTTTGGAGACCAGCAGATATGGTGTGATGGAAAGACGGTTTGGAACTATGACAAAAACTCCAATGAAGTAACAATAAGCAAGGTTGAATCTGCTGCAGGAACAATCACTCCTCAGAAATTATTTACCAATTTCTATGATAAAGATTTCCTGTATAAATTAAATGGGGATAAAAAGGAAGGATCGAAAACACTTCAGGAAATAGAAATGACACCAATAGACAAGTCAAAAGCTTTTCACAAAGTATATGTATTAGTAGATAAGAATGCACAGACATTATATAGCACCAAAGTTTTGGAAACAAGTGGCAACCGCTATGACTATACTGTAAACAGCCTCAAGCCAAATGTAAATGCGGACGATTCTCAGTTTGTGTTTGATAAAAGCAAATTCCCGGGGGTAGAGGAAGTGAATCTACAGTAAGGGACTACTATGTTCAATTATTTATACAAGTCAATTTAAAGTAAGGATGTTCATTCTTTAAATTGACTTATTGTTTTTCTGAGCTTTACCAATTGAGATAACAAACCTTCCAGCAAATCCAGTTGAAGCATATTCGCTCCGTCACTTTTTGCAGCAGCAGGGTTTGGATGTGTTTCAATAAACAAGCCATCTGCCCCGGTTGCAATCGCTGCTTTAGCGATTGTTCCGATCAATTGCGGGTTACCGCCGGTAACACCTGAGGTTTGGTTAGGCTGCTGTAGTGAATGGGTACAATCCATTACTACCGGTGTGCCATGTGCTTTCATCCAGGGAATATTGCGGTAATCAACAACGAGGTCCTGGTAGCCAAACGTATTCCCTCTTTCTGTCAGAATCACTTTATTGTTTCCCGCATTGCGGATTTTTTCTGCTGCAAACTTCATTGAAGGCCCACTAAGAAATTGTCCTTTTTTTACATTTACTATTTTGCCTGTTAACGCAGCAGCTTCCAGCAAATCAGTTTGCCGGCATAAAAAAGCAGGTATCTGTAATATATCGATATACTTTGCTGCTATCGCCGCTTCTTCATGTGCGTGAATATCAGATGTTGTCGGTAGTTTATATTTTTCGCCAACCTTCTTGACAAGTTCTAACGCTTTTTCATCACCAATACCGGTAAAGGAAGATGCGCTGGTGCGGTTGGCTTTGCGATACGAAGATTTGAATACATAGGGGATACCCAGGTTTTTGCAAAGGCCGGCTACTTTATCCGCTACTTCATTAATCAGTTCTTCACTTTCTACCACGCAAGGGCCTGCTATTAAAAAGAAATTATTTTCATCGTAGGACTGGCCCGCAAATAAGTCTTTCAAAAATTTTTCCATGCCGCAAAGGTAAGGTTTGGATGATTTATGTTGGGGAAACTGTAATTGGTAACTGCATTATCAGGTTGTTTAATCATTATGGATGTTGAGTGCCGGGTCAGGCATAAAACCATTGAGTCTTCCTGTTTTTTTTACAAAATTATTTTTTGTATCTGGATTTGTAGTTTGACATTTGCCGTTAAACAGTAGTTATGGTAAAAGAGAAGATATTAGTTATCGGTGCATCGGGACAGATAGGAGTGGAGTTAACCTTGGCTTTACGAAAAATGTATGGCGCTTCCAATGTAGTAGCTTCTGACCTGCGGGAGGAAAATGATTTACTTAAAGGCACTGGCCCTTATGTGAGCCTTGATGTCATGAATAAAGAAATGCTGCATGTGCAGGTAATACGCCAGAATGTAACACAGGTTTATTTACTGGCCGCCATATTATCTGCAACGGGCGAAAAAAACCCAAATCTTGCCTGGCACCTGAATATGCAAAGCCTGTTGAATGTATTGGATATAGCGAGAGAAGAGAAATTGCATAAAGTGTATTGGCCCAGTTCCATTGCTGTATTTGGCCCTACTTCCCCTAAACAAAATTGCCCGCAGCAAACGATTATAGAACCAACAACTGTATACGGTATCAGTAAGTATGCCGGTGAGTTCTGGTGCAATTATTATCATCAGCGATATGGAGTGGATGTTCGTAGTCTCCGTTATCCCGGGTTGATATCATACAAATCTGCCCCGGGTGGAGGCACTACAGATTATGCCGTTGAAATTTTTCACGACGCGATTGAAGAAAAAAAATACAATTGTTTTTTGAAAGAAGATACTTATCTGCCGATGATGTATATGCCGGATGCGATCCGTGCAACGATTGAATTGATGGAAGCGGATAAAAATAAAATTTCTATCCGCACTTCCTATAATCTTTCAGGCATGAGTTTTTCACCGAAAGGTATAGCCGCCGAAATTAAAAAGCATATACCGGATTTTTCCATTCATTATAAGCCGGACTACCGCCAGGCGATCGCTGATAGCTGGCCCCAAAGTATCGATGATTCCGTTGCCCGAAGGGACTGGGACTGGAAAGAAGAATACGACCTGCAACGGATGACAACAGATATGCTGCAAAACCTGAACAAATAATTCATTCAATTGTTATTTATTTCTGATTGCTTGCTTCGCTGTAAAAGTTATTTATTACCAATTCTGGAATTAAGAATGAAGTATTTACTGATCGCTCTTTCTTTTTTACCGGTAGCCAGGTTATCTGCACAGTCAGGTAAATTAAAACAAACAACCTACCGCGGCATTTTGTACCGGCAGGATAGCAATGAAGTAGTGTTTACTATAGATGTAAGGACAGAAAAGAGCAAGCCTGTTTTTTATATAATAAATGATACAGAGCGGCTAAGGGTTACCGATATTAAACAGGCCGGGGATTCATTATTTTTTAATATGCCTGTTTTTGAGTCTTCATTTCATACAAAAATTGAAAAAGACGGTTCGCTGAAGGGAACCTGGATTAGAGGTACAAGGGGTGCTGATCAATATTGGCCATTCAAAGCTATACCCGGGCAGGCATTCCGCTTTGCCTCTTCAAAGCAGCCGGTAAAGCAGTCAATCACGGGTAAATGGGTGGTTACATTTACCAATACAAATGGAACTACAGAAAAGGCATTGGCCATATTTAAGCAGGTAAAGAATAAATTGACCGGGACCTTTCTTACAACTACCGGAGATTATCGGTACCTCGATGGGGTCATCACCAATGATTCATTAAAACTTTCCACATTTGATGGTGCTCATGCCTATATTTTTATTGCCCATATAGATAATGAAAATACAATAAGCGGGGGCATTTATTATTTTGGACCTTCCGGTAAACAGGCGTGGACAGCCGTAAAGGATAATAATGCGCCATTGCCGGAACAGGAGTCGCCTACATCTTTGCGTAAGGGAGAGACCAGTCTCAACTTTGCATTCAAAGATATGGATGATAAACTCGTTTCATTGAAAGATGAACAGTATAAAAATAAGGTTGTGATTATTGAATTAATGGGCTCCTGGTGTCCTAACTGTATGGATGAAACAAAATTTCTCAGTGAGTATTATCGCAACAATAAAAAAAGAGGAGTGGAAGTGCTTGCGCTCGCTTATGAGTATAGTACCGATTTGCAACGTTCCAAAGCCAGCCTGGAAAAATTCAAAACCAGGCTCAGCGTGGCATACCCTATATTGATTACCGGTGTTGCAGTAGGAGATGAGCAGCGTACAGAAAAAACCTTACCACAAATAACACCGATCCGTTCTTTTCCAACAACGATTATCCTGGATAAAAAAGGAAACGTTCGGGAGATACAACCTGTTTTTTATGGCCCGGGTACAGGCACGTATTATCATAAATTCGTGAAAGAATTTAATGAAACAGTTGACCGCCTCTTAAAAGAATGAGACAAGGATCAGCTGAATTGTTTGGGGTTTATTCTCTTTGCTGTTTTTAATACTTGCTTTATGTACAAGATGGGCTGCCTGGTTGTTTATATCCTCCGGCCTTCCATTATAAACCTGTATAACCGCTCTTTAATAACCAGATCACATACCTGTTGTAACCGCTCATATTCATCGTTCCGGATAATACCGTCATAAGTAAAAGCAAGAAGGGTATTATTGCCATCAGGGGTTAACTCAAAAATCATCTTCGTTCCAGTCCAGTCGAAGTTGTCTGGTTTGCGTAGGCTCTCGGTTACCAGCCATACCACTTTCTTTTCGGCTATCCATTCAATGACCTTGTTTTTTGAGTAATGGCTGTCTCCCGACCGGAATGTAAACTCATCAAAAAGATTACTGCTACTTCCTTCAAATTCCTCCGGCCAGAACCTTGAAACATCATTAATAATATGCTGGAATACAACAGCCGGGGATTTCGCAACGGTTACGGTCACTGTATATTCTGCAGTTGTATTGGCCGGGTTTTTCATTTGAGTGATTGTTGTTTGTTGTATAAACAGAACTGTAATTGAAGAAGAGGTGACTTACTCCCTTAATATTTTTTCCATTTTTCTACCTTTTGCTAATTCATCCACGAGCTTATCGAGGTACCGGATTTTCTGCATAAGTTCGTCTTTAATATCTTCTACCCGGTAGCCACAGATTATACCTGTAATTTTTGAAGCGTTTGTATTGAATGCCGGAGCTTGTGCGAAGAAAGTCCTGAAATCGCTTTTCTGATCGATATGCTTTTGCATCGTCTTTTTATCGTAGCCTGTCAGCCAGAAAATAACAGTATCGACTTCTTCCTTTGTACGCCCTTTTTTTTCCGCTTTCTGGATATACAAAGGGTAAACACTGGAAAATAAAATTTTATAAACTCTTTCGTTATCCATTTTATTTACTATTTATTTCAGGCAAGGCTAAGAACCGTAGTGCAAATGGTTTCGTAAAGACCGGGTCCTGCCACGTACCGGAACTTATGCCTGCCCGCGCGACAAAAGCGGGTTAATGATTTTAAGTTGAAGTTAATACATATGTTCAATAGAAATGCATTCGCCGGAGCCAGAGCTGATCAAAGGTTTGCTGCTGGTTGTTATTGCGGTTATCCTCTTTTCAGAATGCTGTAAATATTCCCCTGTCTTGCAATCTTTGCCCCGAGTAATGGTCGTGTGAAGGCAAATAAATTACCGGGTATTTTGCGGCATAACTTTTTATCATTTTATAAGTGTCTTGAGATTGCTTTATATCAATATTCGATCCTGCAAAAACGTTATCTGTAAGTTGTTGCTGATTATACGAGGTGTCTCCTGCAAACAATAAATGTTCATTATCTGTTTTGAATAATACCGAACAATGATTGTGCGTATGTCCTTGCGTGGGTACCAGCCACAAGTCTTCACCTTTCGTAATAGGGTATCCTTTATCAAAAACATCAATTCTGTTTTTTGTGAAATTGAACAAGGTTGGTTTAAACCATTTTGGATAGGTAGTGGGCAGGTTTCCATAAGGATGCTGGTATTCTAATTCATTTACTAAAATTTCGTTTGTTGGAAAAAATTTCAAGCCATCTGTATGGTCTCCGTGCAAATGAGTCAGAATCACTTTTGAAACCTCCCCGGGGTTTATATTTATTTTAGTCAACTGATTATTGATTTCATCATCTTTTGTAATTTTTCTTTTGTTAGCCATCGCCAGCAAATTAAACTTCGAGATGAAATTTTCATGCTTGTAAAAATCTATATGGTCAGCTTCTTCAATGTCGCCTGTATCAATAACAAAAACACCTTCAGGGTGCTCAATTACCCAGGCCCAGATAGGCATAAAATCAGCGAATTTCCGGTCAAATAGTATATTCACTTTTGAAAATATGCCTTTACCCTTTCTGTTTAAAAAATTGGTTTTGACAGAAATTTGCCCCGTTTGAATGGCATGTACTTTTACCTCTTTTCCATTCGAAAGATAAGTTGTGGTGATAATTGAAGGGCTGCCTGTTTGCATATTAGAATTTCTCTTTTTGGTTTTGCAAAATACGGGAATCGTATAGTATGCTTACGTATATCCTTTGATCCTGCCTAGAGGTTAGCCGTAGGTTTATTTCACCATTTTGTTTTTCAATTCTTCGGCTTTCTGTCGTCCTGCTTTGTAATTCGGGTCTAATGCTATTGCTTTGTCAAGGTAAATTAACGATTGATTTCTGTATTTTGAACCTTGTCTTTGTTTTGCCCATGCCCAATAGGTAAAACTCATAATCTTCCAATTGGCATAAGCTTTATTTTTATCTTGTTTATCAATAATTGACTGAAAGTCTTGTTTGGCAAATTTTCTTTTAGAAAAGAAAAACCAGGGCAAATTTTCGGCTACACTTCCCCGTAAAAACAAGGGCGAGCAGGAAACAGTTGAATAATGTTTGACTGCATCGCTAAACAAGCCAAATGCCTCGCTTATTAATTTCAGTTTCCTCGTTTCAGCACCCACCAAAGACAAAGCCGATGCCCTATACGATGCTATAAAAGGTAATAATTCAATTGACGTGTTTGTTGAATTGAACAGTTCACTTAATGTGTCAAAACTTTTCCTTGCATAGCCTTTAAATTCTGTTTTAGAAAAGAAAGAAAGATTTAAAGCCGTTTCGTGATACATAATACCCAACCTGGTTTTATTAAGTTCTGTTGGATTTTGCCTGTACTTATCTTCAGTTTCTTTAAGTTTAATTTTCAATTCTGTGGTATCCGTGAGCTCCATTACATCGTCTAACTGAAGTTCAAAGGCTTTTACTTTGGAAAAATCTAATTGTTGAGCCTTTAGGCCATTGGTTATTGTCATTGCTGTAATCATTAAAGTGAATAATTTGTACTTCATTTTTTCTTTCTTTAAATGAAATACAAAACTGCAAAGACATCCTGCCTGATAACGATGATTTAAGTTAAGATTTTCGTTTCGTGTAAATCCTTTTTTGAATCCTGCTTAAGCTTTCCGGGCTTACACCTAAAAAGTTAGCGATATATTTTTGAGGGATTCTTTGAAATAAACCGGGTTGTTTTTTCAGCAAATTCTGAAATCTTTCTTCCGGTTTATCAGATGAAAGCGACATGGCAATTTCTGTTGCTTTTTGTGCCACCTGTTCAGCCATCAGCCTGCCAAAGGTTTCATATTTATTGCTGGCGCTGTATAATTTGTAAAGCTTTTCTTTTTTAACTATAAAAACCGTGCTGTTTTCCATAGCTTGTAAATTCATGATACAGGAAGTGTTGTGAGTAAAGCTTTGAAAGTCGGTAACCCATGAATTTTCAAATGAAATATCACAGGTTTTTTCTATACCGTCTTTAATGTGAAAATGCCGGATAGACCCTTCCGCGATAAATCCAATAAAGTCGCAGATTTTTCCGCCCCGAAGCAGAAAGTCTTTTTTCTTTAATTTTTCAGATTCAAAATAGGTATCAATAAAGGATAGTTCTTCATTTGTAAAATCCACCTTTGTTTTGCAATATTTTTTTAGTCTTTCAAACATTCCGGGGTTTCCAAAATTTATATGTGGCAGCATTTGAAACGAACCTGTCAGGAATTAAGGTCAAATAGCATTACCACAGTTGAAGTTATGAACTAATCCCGATGCTACCGGAAGAACATTGAATCGCCGGGATGGAAACACGGCTTCTACCCGCAATTAGCTGGTGGCATACTGTTCAGCCCCCCCTTTCTAAATACTTTTTTGTAGGGCAGGCAAATAAATATTTCTTTATGTGCTGGTTATAAACATTGCGTATTTAAAAATTTTACTGTTGCCCTGTTTAAGTCACTGTACATATGATGATCGGCTACTGATAAATTGATTTCTGCAAGTACTGCTTGCTTTTGGGCTGTTGTTAAGCCGTTAAATACCGGGAAACCCGAAGGGTTACTGGTGTAGGCGCTCGTAAAGCTATCCGAATAGCCAATAAAATAGTTTTTACTGTCTATGAACCCTTTTGATTTCAATTCAGTAAAAGCAGCGGTAGATTGTGTCGTACTCATTGTTCCGCTCCTGGCAAACCTTTCGGGATAAATAGGGCTCCTGGGGTTAATGAAATATTTGCTGCAAATGCCACGATTGGTTAATGCTTGAAAATTGGATAAAGCCGTAGCGTTTCCTGCAGCACCTACAGAAGGATTATCGTCATTTGCAGCCATACAAAATTGAGTAGGGATAGTAGTGACCTGCACCAGGTTATCGCCACCCTGTGCACAATACTGCACACTGGATTTAAAGTTAAATATGTAAGAAAGCCCTGCCGAGAAGAACCCGCCATCGCTCATACCAATTGAATATTTTAGTTTTGAGGCATCAGTATAACCTCTGTTATAAAACGTGTCCGTTAGGATACGAATATTTGCATACTCGATATTGTTGATAGTATCAGCAGGTAACTGGCTCCATCTCAATTTTCCATCTCCGTTGGCATCCACACCGGTGGTAGATTCTTCAGCTTCTGTAACAATTATAGCAAATTTGTCACTTGCCAAATCTTTTATTAGTTGTTGCCATTCATAACCTGCTACTAAATCTGCGGCCGAACCATTCGTACCATGCAGCAGGTAAACTATCCCTTTATGCCCGGCAGGAAAATAATAGTAAACCGGCTTTAGCCTGTTCTTTCCCATAATTTGTTCATACTGCAAGTTAAAAGGTTGTACGTTTTGTAAACGACCTGTAAAAGAAATGTCTTTTGCAGGCATTTTGAACCAGGCATGCCATTCATTGGATACATTTAATAAATTAATATCGCTTCCGGACCATACACCAAAAGTTTGATTTGTACCAGAAGCAACGCTGAATATATGAACGGTGTCGCCCACCTTGTATTTACCACTGCCATACCCGTTATTTACAACCACATTAAAACTGTCTGAAGAGGCTGGTTGAACAATATTATCCTGGTTTTTTTTGCAGGAAGATGCTAAAAGTAAAACGAAGGCAGAAAGAATAGTGGTTACAATAGTTTTCATACTGTTGGTTTCGCTTTTTGACTATTGGTTATTTAAATGGTTTAATAACCCGGATGAAATGAGCTTGTTATTTATAAACCGGCTTTGCCTGGTTTATATAACGGTACATGGATTGACGGTTACGGGCTTTTAAAA
>JAFDYH010000177.1:26475-29336 GCA_018267535.1 Bacteroidota bacterium | reverse complement strand
TGGCCATTTTATAACCACCGCCTTTGTTTCCACAAAACCAACCAACAAAACTTAGTTTACTTTAATTTCCTGGTTTGTTGTTTCTTTCCCTGCAATAACGGGCAGGCTTACCTGCAAAACACCATCCTCGTACTTTGCTGAAATGTTTTTGGTGTCAATGGTTTCATCCAGCGTGAATGAACGTTCAAAGGCACCACGGCTGTATTCCCGCCTTATCCAGTCAAATTTTGGAAACCCTTCCGGTGGGCTGTAAGACACGACCAACTCATTGCCTTTCACATTGAGCTGGAAGTTTTCTTTGATCCTTCCCGGTGCGAATACCAGCATTTCGTAACTATTGTCCGTTCTGTAAATATTTACAGCGGCCCTTTGTGCTGAGCGGATGAGCGGGTGCCGGTGAGGCCCGCTTCCGAAATGTGCGCCTTTTGCGGCGCCAGGATGATTGTAATACATAATCCTTGTTTTTGTTTATGAATAATTGTTATCTCCCGTTTGTTGTATCGCTTTTTGCGTCGGTAGATGGAGTTGTTTTATTTTCTCCATCTTTATCTTTCATACACCAGTGATGATGATTGCGATCGTGCATCCTGTATCGTGAGCCTAATGCAGCGTTTAAGCCGATCACAGTAACTATTGCTGCTGTTACACCGATGATCCAGAGTGTTCTTCTTTTCATATATTAAGTTTGAGTTTTTGCCGAAATGATGATAAGAAAGTAAGAAATCCACTTATTATTTTCTTCCCGGTTATTTAATTATCCATCTTATTAAAAAAATCATTCTGCATCTTATCGCGGAAAGTTTTCTTTTCTTCATCGCTCATATGCTGCCAGCGACGGGTAAAAGCTGGGTAGAAATGATGACCGCCATGTTTCCATCTGCGGCCACCACCAAAGAGGCGGAAGATTAACCGTATGATTAAAAGAACGACGAATACCCTAAGTATAATAAATGGTACCAGGAAGAGCGCTACACCGGCCAGTATGCCAGCGGCTATTGTTTTTAAAATCTGAGTTGTCATAACTATATTTTTTATTTTAACAAGCCTGTATCGGCTTAATCTATATAAAGGATAACGAACCAGGATAAGAATTACTTTATAAGTAATAAACAGAGAGGCCAGGGTATATATACTGGAGTTTATGCAACCTATTAAACTGAGTACTGATATTTGTGTCAGGTAATACTTTCATTAGGCAGGCTAATTTTTATTATATGTACGATACAATTAATCGCTTGTACCCAGATTGAAGTAATATAGCAGATAGGAATTTGCTATTATGACAACAATATTCTTTAACTATAAAAAAACCCGCTTGCCAATCAGGAAACGGGTGATATATAATAAAGGGAGAAAAATTAAGATTTTGATTGGTCTTCCGGAACAGGTGGGCGGCCGCAACGCATACGCCATTGTTCTTTAAACTTTGCTTTTTCTTCATCGCTCATGCCACTCCATTTTTCTCTCCATTCCATATTACCTCTGAACCCATGTCCTCCACCAAATTTTTTTCCACCGCCAAAGCCAAACAAAATGCGGCTCAATATCAGCAAGCCTACTGCCTGCCAGTAAGTGATTTCGCCGGCATGCACTGTTGAAGGCAGTATCGCATTCCACAACAACATAACGATCCATCCGAACAGCAATACCGCTGCTATGACTATGAATGGGATGAGTATGAAAAATTTCTTTCGTTTACCTCTGCTGTACATTTTGTGTGGAGTTAATAGTTAATAATATCGTTGTATAATGTTTCGAGCCTTTTTCTTAGATGCAGTACGGCATACCGTTTACGGGAAATAACTGTTTTCAGCTTTTCACCATCCTGATCTGCAATTTCCTGCAGCGTCATATCTTCCAGTTCATTTCTTGTAAAAACGCTGCGCTGGTTTTCAGGAAGCTCATTCAGTGCGGCAAATAATTCATCCCAGAATAGCTGACGCAAATGTTCTGTTTCGGGATTATTATTATCAGCCAGCAGGATTTCTTTAAAGTTCAGGCCACCATCCGCGTCATAAAAACTATAATCTTCCAGCGATTCGTTTTTCTTTTTGCGGTAGCGGTCGGTTATTTTGTTTTTTGCAACACGATACAGCCATCCACTTACGCTTTCTATGGCTTCCCGTTCCGGCTGGTTGCTAAACTGGTACCACACATCTTGCAAAATATCCTCCGCATCCTCATTCGTTTTTACCCGGCTACGGATAAAGCCAAATAATTGCCTGCCATAATCCTGTATCGCCTGTATAATATTTTGCCGGGCCATCAGCTCTGTCGTCATACGGGAAATTACTTTTTACAGAAGACGTACTACCAGTTGGAATACTCTATGTTTCCCGATAACTTTTATTTGGTTAAAGTTTAAAATTAACCCCGCATCAAGTATATTGTTGACGCACAATGAAAAAAATAGTTATTATAGGCCCCGAAAGTACAGGCAAAAGCACTCTCTGCGAACAGTTGGCGGCTCATTATAACACGCTATGGTGCCAGGAGTATGCGAGGGAATATCTTTTAAAGCACGGAACAAACTACAGTTTTGAGGATTTGCTGACGATCGCAAAGGGCCAGTTGGCCCTGGAGGAAAAGTATATCGAGTCTGTATTAAGTATCAGGGAGTCGGAAATAAAGATCAATGGGCTACAGAATGCTGACTCACGATTCAGGACTCAAGATTCATTACTCTTCATCGACACTGATATGTACGTCATGAAAGTATGGTGCGAGTTTGTGTTTGGTAGCTGTCACCGCTTTATCCTCGATCAGATAGTTGAGCGTAAATACGATTTATATCTTTTATGCAATGTTGATTTGCCCTGGGTAAAAGATGAGTTGAGGGAGTATCCTGACCTGGAAACAAG
>JAFDYH010000177.1:24675-26378 GCA_018267535.1 Bacteroidota bacterium | reverse complement strand
TCATACACGATCTCCCGTATATCCGGGTCATTATCCAGGTTATTCATTTGCCGCATTATCCAACCGGAACGATAAAGAACATAAGAAGAGGGGGGTTTTACTTTATACTTAGCAGGATTGGGCAGGCAGGCCGCAATCATTGCCGCTTCCTGCCCCGATAAATTTAAAGCGGATTTATTAAAATATTTCTGGGCTGCAGCTTCAATACCAAAAATACCATCACCCATTTCTGCCACGTTCATGTACACCTGTAAAATACGTTGCTTTCCCCAGATCAACTCAATCATGAAAGTAAAATATACTTCAAGGCCTTTGCGAAACCAGCTTCTTCCCTGCCATAAAAAAACATTTTTGGCTACTTGCTGACTGATGGTGCTGGCACCGCGAAGGGATTTACTCTTCTGGTTATGCTTCATCGCTTTTTCAATAGACTTAAAATCAAAACCATTGTGATCAGGAAATAACTGGTCTTCGGAAGCAATAACAGCTAATCGGGCATTAGGCGAAATTTCTTTTCGTCTAACATAATCCCTTTTTAATCCATGACCGGTTATCCAGCTGCCCAGTTGCGTTAATGTAACTGGTGGATCAATCCATTTCAGCAGGATGATATAAACAAACTGCGCAATAAAAAGAATCAGCAGAATGCGCTTAACCTTTCTCCAAAGCCTTGGAACAAGCCCTTTTGTATTCATATAAAATGTGCGCTAAAGTACGGCAATGCCTGAATCCACTGGCTGTTAAATATTCATGTGTGTGGGAAAATGAAATTCGGAAATTTTGCTGTACCTGTTATCCTCACTCTTTTATTCTACTTTAATAACCGGAGTTCTTTCTGAAACCCCATTTTCATTTACAGCTTCGATAGTGAAATAGTAGGGTTTCTGGCTGTCCATTACTTTATAATAGTATTCATTTGCATTATAAATCATAGTACAATTATAAAGTTTATCGGGTTCCAGTCCTGCGTAGATATTATAGGCGTAGGCATTATTTACCGTCCTCCATTTTATCCATGCGCTGCGTTTATCTTTTTCTGTGCGTAAAACAACAAAATCCTTTACGGCTTCAGGCTTGCTGCCATTTCCATTACCGAATACACGAAAGCCACTGATAGCAAACTTTCCTGTGGGCATATGTATATTCTCCAGTTTCAGATAACGTGCTGCTGCCGGTTGAGCTAATTCTACATAGTCATGTGGCACATCTGTTTTGTTATTGCTTTTATCAATTAACAATTTCCATTTTTTCCTGTCGTCTGACTGATAAATTTTATACTGATGATAAATCCCATTGATTTTACCAAGAAATGATGAATCAGCATCCTGGTCGGCATAATTAACCTGTATCGCATTTATTGTACTGATTTTTCCCAGGTCCGTTTGTATCCATTCTCCTTTATTCCCCGTAGCAGCGCTCCAATAGGTTTTTATATTTTCATCCACTGCATTATTCGCATTATAACTGCCCAGTGTAGATGAAACTTCAACTGGTTTATTATAATTTAATAACATCCATCCTGTAAAACGGCTTTGTAAATGATCTGCTTTACCATTGGGTAAATAAGTTGGATAATCACCAAAAGCAGTATTACAATACATTACCCCATCTTTATCAAACCCCGTTGGCCATAAGCCTAATCTTCTTTCAAAATTATTTTTTACAGCGACAATCATTGAGGATACATGCCAGTAATTATTCCA
>JAFDYH010000177.1:0-24581 GCA_018267535.1 Bacteroidota bacterium | reverse complement strand
CCATCTGCATATCCACTGAATTCCGTACCGGGGGCGCCGTATTGCAGATAGTATTTACCGTTATTTTTTGTCATCCATGCCCCTTCAATAAATGGGTCCAGAAATGTATTATCATAATATTCACCGAATCGCTGCCATCCGTATCGCCAGTCCTGCAGCATATACATTTCTTTTCTTGTTCCTATCGGCTCAAAACTTTTGCGGTTCATTTCGACACCATATAGCGGATAAGTATTGCTGCTACCATTATACATATACAGTTTACCGTCATCATCCACAAAAAAAGAAGGATCCCATCCACCAATCGCTAAGGAATCAATCGCCTCTTTCCATTCATTCCCTTTGGGATTTGTGCTCATCCATATAGGAAAATTGCGGGAATAGGTTGAACCGAAAACCAACATTGTATCCCCCTGCACCCATACCGCCGGCGCACACAGCTCATCATACACGTGATGCCAGGGTTTTAGAAATAATCTTGAAATAAAATGCCAGTCAGATAGATCATTGCTCCACCAATACCCCCATTGATTGGTAGAAAATAAGTAATAGTCGCCTTTATAAGTTACAATTACGGGGTCCGCAGTAGCACGATGCCTGCCCGCTTCTGAAAAATTGGGAATTGGTGTATAGCCATAGTCCAGGTTCATCGGATTGCAATAGGTTTTTTGTTTTTGTGAAAAAACAGAGAATGATACCAGAAGTCCAAAAATTAATAAAAGCGGTCGCTGCATAATTTAAATAGTTTAACCGGGTTAAAGTTAGTCATGAAATACACGAATTAGCTCGTCTACAGCTATACAAGAACAAATTCAGGGCTTATTTTTTTCTGTACAACTAAGCATGCATCCGTGGCCGGATTCAAAATAGTTTGCTGAAGCTTTCCTGTATTGTCACTATACCCATCCATCCCATCGCGGCCACGACAATCCATCCGGCCAGCTGCATCCATAGCGGATGCTTATAACCATTCATGATTTTACTTTTTGTAGCGGCAAATAAAATAACAGATAACGCAAAAGGAAGGATCAAGCCATTAATGGCTCCAGCAAACAATAACAATTCTTTGGGCTTACCGATTGCTGCAAAAATAATTGTGGTCAAAATAATAAATATGGATATGCAAAGGCGTTCATGCTTTGCCAAGGCAGGATGAAAAGTTTTAAAAAATGAAACAGAAGTATAAGAGGCGCCGACAACAGATGATATAGCGGCGCTCCATAAAACGACTCCGAATATTCGAAGCCCGATTTCGCCGGCGGCAACATGAAATACAGTGGAAGCCGGGTTGTCTTTATCCAGCGAAAACCCTTGTGATAGTACGCCAACGATAGCGAGGAACAAAACAAAGCGCATGATGGTTGAAATGATAATGCCAGTTAATGCGCTTTTGTTTACCTGTGGGATACTTGCCTTGCCTTTTATGCCGGCATCGAGTAAGCGATGGGCGCCGGAAAAAGTAAGATAACCACCAACCGTCCCCCCTACAATGGTTACAATCGCCATTGAACTTATTTTTTCAGGCAGGAATGTATGCTGCACAGCTCTTAATAAAGGCGGGTGTGCTTTAAAGGCGATGAATAATGTGAGCAGGATTTTTATTGTCCCGAGGATTTTAGTAAATCCATCCAGCATTTTACCGATTTCTTTCGCCCAGAACAGGATCAGGGCAATAACACAACTGATGATGGCCCCGTTTACAAACGATAGTCCCGTTAATACATTAACGGCAAGGCCACACCCTGCGATATTGCCAATATTAAAAGCAAAGCCACCCAATACAACGAATACGGATAACAGATAACCCAATCCCGGCAATAAAGTATTTGCAAGATCCTGCGCCCTCATTTCACTCACACAAAGTATTCGCCAGGTATTGAGTTGGGCACCTATATCCAGTAGTACGGAAACAAGGATGACAAATCCAAAACTGGTCATCAACTGTTGGGTAAAAACCGATGTTTGTGTAAGAAAGCCGGGGCCAATAGATGAGTTCGCCATCAGGAAAGCGGCGCCTAAACCCACGCCACCAAATATGCGCAAATCAAACCGCTTTGATGTCAATACCTTCTATCTTTAATTTTTGAAAGATTGTTTTAGCAAACTCTGCGGCATGGGCACCGTCACCATGGATGCAAATGGTTTCTGCTGTTATTGGAACTAATTTACCGGAAACAGAGCGAACAGTTTTATTTTTTGCCATTTGTAAAACCTGGGAGATTGCTTCATCCCGGTCTTCAATTAATGCGTTGGGTAATTTTCTTGATGTCAATGACCCATCGTCCTGGTAGGTACGATCGGCAAATACTTCGCTGGCTGTTTTTAAACCAATCTTTTTTGCTTCATTAACAGAATGACTATTGGCTAAGCCGAATAAGATTAAAGAAGGATTAATAGCTTTTACTGCTTTTGCAATAGTGGCTGCTAACAAAGAATCTCTTGCTGCCATATTATATAGTGCACCATGCGGCTTTACATGATGAAGGGTTGCTCCTTTTTCATGTAAAATATCGATGAGATTGTTGATTTGTATTGTAACCAATTGATCAATTTTCTGCATGGAAAGGTTCATTTCAGTTCGTCCGAAATTTTCTTTATCTGCAAACGAAGGATGTGCACCGACCGCCACTCCATACTTCATACATAGGTCCACAGTTTTGCGCATTGTGCTTTTATCACCGGCGTGATAACCACAGGCAATATTTGCAGAACTGATAAAGGGAAAAATCAATTCATCATTGCCAATAGCTTCGCCCATATCACAATTGATATCCACTGAAAGCATAATCAGGATTTGAGAAATTCTTCCAACCGGAATTTACAGGCATTCTTTAATTGCAGCAAATGTTGTTGCTGCCTGCAATAAAGATTCTCTGCAAGAGCAAGATCTGCAAGATAGAACTGTACTTTTTCTCCCGGCCTTAATTGAGCAAGTTGTGATAAATGCGCTGTAATCACATGAGCAATGCGTGGATAACCACCGGCGGTTTGATGGTCGGCCATCAAAACAATCATTTGCCCATCGGGTAACAATTGTATAGTACCAAAACTAACGGCAGACGAAATCAATTCAGGTTTATCAGGCGAATACAACGGTGGGCCGCTTAAGCGATATCCCATCCGGTCTGATGAAGTGGTAATCGCAAAGGAGGCATTTAAGAAATCGGACTTGGATGCATTTTTTAACCAATTCCATTCATGACCTTCAACAATTGCTATTTTGCCAGTAGCCAGCTCGTTCCATTTTACATCGGCATGCCAGGGCAATACAACAAATTCCCTTTCAGAAAAGAATTGTGAACAACATTCCGGTTTTTTCAACTTTACAATATCATCTTTTTGTAAAGCCCTACCCTGGATACCTCCGGCTACAGCTTTTAAATTGGTACTATAACTATCCAGCCATCGGGGAGCATCAAACCCTCCCCGAACTGCCAGGTAACACTGGGCGCCTCTTTTTATATTCTGAAACTGTAAAATGCTGTTCCGGCTGATGATAACGGGATGCCACAAAGGGATCTCTTCTCCATTGATACAGGGAACAAAGTCGGCGCCGCCTACCGCAATAATTGTTTCCTGTTGAAATAAATAAGCTGCCGCCGGGAAATGCATTTCTATAACAGCCTCGTTTGTTTCATTGCCAACCAGCATATTGACAACCTGTGCCGAAAATAAATCCATAACTCCACCCCGGTTTACGCCCAGATATTGGTAGCCGAAACGGCCACCGTCCTGTAATGTATCCAGTATACCCGGCTTAATAACTGTTAAACTCATCTTTACTGATTGAATAAAACTGAACCTTGTTTCCGGGTTTTAAAAGGGTAAACGATTCACTACCGGCATTGAATAAACGAAGTGGGGTACGGCCAATGATCTGCCAGCCGCCGGGGGAAGGTAATGGATAAATTCCGGTTTGGTATCCCGCTATTCCTACACTGCCGGCTTCCACATTTATTCTTGGCGTTACCTTCCGGGGTATTGAAATGGCATCGTCGACTTTCGCCATATACGTAAAGCCAGGCAAAAAGCCCAGCATATAAACGGTGTATTCTTGGGCTGTATGAATACGGATTACTTCTTCTGCATTTATTTTTTTTGTGGCCGTTAGTTCGCCCATATCTAAAGCAAATTCCGGATCATAGCATACAGGAATCCGGATCAGCTCATCATTTATTATGGTATTACTGATAGGTTCTTTCAATTTCTCCGGGAGTTGATTGGAAAGCGCTTCAAAGGCTGTTTGATACTGGGGCGAATTTTTCTTTACCTCCAGCACATCATAATAAACTGTAAGTGAACTGTAGGCTGGCACCAGTTCAATAATACCGGGTAAAAAATTCTGCTTCAATGAATGAAATAAACCCACCACTTTGTGGTTAATTGCTTCATCAATGCTGTTGCCAAAATCAATTGTTAAGGCAGCATCTCCAAGCGGAAAAATGGTATAATCTGGTAGTTGAGTCATTGCTAAAAAGCATATCAAGATACACACTTAACTTTACAAATTGTATGTCCCGGTTCAATCGTAACGATACGATCAATCTTTTATCCAAACTTACCCTGCGAAAAGCATGGAATGGGGCCAAGGTGCTGGGTAGTTATTATGCAAGCCGTATTACTAAAAAGCCTTTGCAATGGGGGTTTCCCATTTCCATTTCCTTTGAACCTACTACTTCCTGCAACCTTCGCTGTCCTGAGTGTCCAAGTGGTTTACGATCTTTTACAAGGCCTACAGGCATGCTGAAAAAAGATTTTTTCCGCGAAACAATTGATCAGTTATCAAAAGATTTGTTTTACCTCGTTTTTTATTTTCAGGGCGAACCTTACCTGAACCCGGATTTTCTGGATATGGTAAAATATGCTTCATCAAAAAAAATATATACGGCTACATCTACCAATGCGCATTACCTGAGCGATGCAAATGCAAAACGAACAATTGAAAGCGGGCTCGACAGGCTGATCATTTCAATAGACGGAACGACACAGGAGATATATAAACAATATCGTGTGGGTGGAAACCTGGATAAAGTAATTGAAGGTGCAAAGAATATTATGAAATGGAAGAGAGAATTAAAAAGCAGAACTCCTTTTATAGTCTTCCAGTTTTTGGTCGTAAAGCCGAATGAACACCAGATCGAAGAGGTAAAAAATATAGCGAAAGAAATTGGTGTGGATGATGTATGGTTTAAAACAGCGCAGATTTACGATTTTGAAAACGATCCGAATAACCTGATTCCCCAAAATGATAAATACAGCCGTTATCGTAAAACGGCAAAAGGATATGAATTTAAAGGAAAACTCACCAATCACTGTTGGCGGCTATGGCATGATCCTGTAATAACATGGGATGGACTGGTCGCTCCCTGCTGCTTTGATAAAGATGCACAACATAAACTGGGTGACCTGAAGCAAAAATCATTTAAAGAAATCTGGGAAAACGGGGAGTACAAAAAGTTCCGCACCCGCATTCTGCAGGGAAGGAAGAATATAGATATCTGCTCAAACTGTTCCGAGGGTACGAAAGTATGGAGTGATAGTTAACGCTCATGAGGGTGTTCCGGTAATTTGAATCCAACGATAGTATTACTATCAATTTTTTTCTTTTACTTTCATTGTTTCTTTTTTATCTTGTCAACTTCAATTTCACAAACTAAGAGTTAATCCTTATCTATGTCATTACCATCTTCAATCACCACGCGGTTACAATATCAGCATAAATCTTTATTGGACTTAATTGAGGGACTAACGGACGAGCAGGTACGGCAAAAAATAATTGCAGGCAAATGGTCCATCTTTGAAAACATTGTTCATTTGCAGACTTACCAGCATGTTTTTATTTATAGAGTAAAAGAGATCCTTAAAGGGGTTAATCCACAGTTTGACCGGTATTCAGCAGAGAATGATCCCTATTTTTCGATTAATTGCAACAAATCGACCCGGGAAGCCATGCAGGATTTACTAAGCCAGCGAAAAGATATGGCCATGGAAATAAACAATATTAGCGATGAAGATTTGCTAAAAAGCGGCACCCATCCTGTATTCGGGCAAATGAAATTACATCAATGGCTGAATTTTTTCCTGCTGCATGAAGCACATCATCTTTTTACCATCTTTAAGCTGACGGCAGAATTAAAAAAAAAGCAATAAAAGCTGTTACCAGGTTTTCATTGCTTCATAAAGGGATTTGTAAAAAGATACAAAGCCCTCAAAGAAATTTCTGACAGATTCGGATATTAATCTCATATTGGTGGATTACATGCAAATTATTTTATTTTCAGATATCAAACAGCAGCGTTAAAAGATTTTACAAAATGATCTTAATTACTACGAAGGTTTTAATTTAGAACAAAGAACTCTTATGAGTATTGATAAGGACATACACCAGGTGAAGTTTAAAAATGAGTATCACAAGGCGACGGTAAATATTTTATATACCAGTAGCTGGTTAATGGAAAAGATTAAAAACGTGCTTGAAGAGGATGATATAACTCCCCAGCAGTTTAATATACTACGTATTTTAAGAGGCAGCTACCCCAAACCTCTTTCCACACTGCAGATACGTGAACGTATGCTGGATAAGATGAGCGACACCAGCCGCATTGTTGACCGGTTAATACTAAAAGGCCTTGTTAAAAAAACAGTAAGTAAGACGGATCGGCGTTTGGTAGACGTTATTATCAGTTTAAGAGGAAGAAGGTTGTTGGAAAAGCTGGATGTCAAACAGGATGACCTGGATGGTATTCTTAAAAATCTTTCTGATGAAGAAGCCGCGGATCTTAGCAAATTATTGGACAAAATACGCGGCACCGACTGATTAGCTCCTGCCTTCTTCGTATTTTTGCATTTTAATTACCCTGTATTGGAAAATATGAAGCGTCTTTGCCTGTTGTTGTGCACTCTTATTTCTTTTTCTTCTATTATTCCCGTTTTTTCCCAGCCTGCCGAAGAGTTTCGTGGTGTCTGGATTGCTACTGTCGATAATATCGATTGGCCTACGAAAGGTATGACTGATGTCGTCGCTCAAAAAGCAGAATTTATCCGTCAACTGGATATGCACAAAAGAAATGGGATGAATGCAATGATTGTGCAGGTAAGGCCGGCTGCGGATGCGTTTTATTCTTCAAAATATGAGCCCTGGAGCCAGTGGCTTACAGGGGTGCAGGGCAAGGCCCCATCTCCCTGGTATGATCCGTTAAAGTTTATGATTGAGGAAGTGCATAAACGCGGTATGGAATTTCATGCCTGGCTGAATCCTTATCGCGCCAATTTCAACATCAAATCGGCATCGATAGCAAAAGACCATATCACCAAGAAACATCCCGATTGGTTTTTAACTTATGGCACAACCAAATATTTCGATCCATCCAATAAAAAAGCACAGCAATTTGTAATAGATGTGGTTTCGGATATTGTGAAGCGCTATGATATTGATGCGGTGCATATGGATGATTACTTCTATCCCTACCCCATTGCAGGAAAACAATTTCCTGACCAGAAAGCGTATGAAAATTCGGGGACAGAATTAACAAAAGGAGATTGGCGCCGCAGCAATGTTGATTCGATCATTTTAAAAATCAGCAGGGCGATAAAAAAGGAAAAACCATGGGTAAAATTTGGTGTATCCCCATTCTGCGTATGGCGAAACCAGGATCAGGATTCTGAAGGCAGTGATAGCAAAGCCTCTATTACAAACTATGATGACCTGTTTGCGAATATATTGCTGTGGTTGAAAGAAGGCTGGGTGGATTATGTAACACCACAGCTCTATGGTGAAATAGGCCATTCTAAAATTGCCTATGAAAAATTATTGGATTGGTGGTCCAAACATGCGTATGGCCGGCATCTTTATATTGGTATTGCTGCATACAAGGCCGGTACGAATCCAGCCTGGAGAAATACGAATGAAATTCCCCATCAAATAAGACTGGCAAGGCAAACAGAAAATGTACAGGGGGCAATTTATTTCAGCAGTACATCCTTCAATCGTAACCCCAATGGCTGGTGCGATTCCCTGCAAAACAATTACTATCGAACCCCTGCCCGGATACCCGTTATGGATTGGCTGCCTGAAAATCCCAATAAAATTACAATGCGTAAACAAGCTACAGGTTCGAAAAAAGGGAAATGAGAAATTGAATTGCTGTATACACAAATATTATTCTTTTTTCCCTGCCTGTTTCGGTATGCTATGAACTGCAACCATTATGGCCAATAGCCTTATTAAAACTTCGTTTTACTAACTTTGCAGCTCCCGATTTATAACCTTAAAACTTTCAACAATGCCCGGTTTTGAATTATGGAATGATGAGGAGAGAAAAGAAGTGAATGATGTATTGGAAACAGGTATCCTGATGCGTTATGGTTTTGACGGTCCGCGCAAGGGTGTTTGGAAATCCAAAGAACTGGAAGAAGAAATATGTAAAAAGTTTGGTTGTCAATATGCGCAGCTTACTTCGAGCGGCACATCAGCCTTGACAACGATAATGGCAGCTCTGGGCATCGGCGCTGGTGATGAAATTATTATGCCTTGTTTCACTTTTGTTGCCAGTTTTGAATCAGTATTAAGTGTTGGTGCCATACCAGTGATGGTTGATGTGGATGATACCCTGACTGTAAATCCTGAAGCGGTACGAAAAGCAATTACTCCAAAAACAAAGGCAGTAATGCCTGTCCATATGTGTGGCAGCATGGCCGATATGGATGCATTGATCGCTATTTGTAAAGAGCATAAACTAATATTGCTGGAAGATGCCTGCCAGAGCATTGGCGCATCCTTCAAAGGAAAAGCATTGGGGACTATCGGTGATGCAGGTACGTTTTCCTTTGATTTTGTAAAAACGATGACCTGTGGCGAAGGAGGTGTAGTAATGACAAACAACAAAGATCTGTATGTAAAATGCGATGGATATACGGATCACGGGCATGATCATCTCGGTGCAGACAGAGGTGCGGATCTACATCCTTTTATTGGCTATAATTATCGTATCTCTGAGTTACATGCTGCCGTTGGGTTGGCACAGATAAGAAAAGTTGATACAGTAATTTCTATTCAAAAGAAGAACCATGCAGCATTAAAGGATATTTTATCACAGGTTCCTGAAATTTCATTCAGAAGAATACCAGACCCTTCCGGTGACAGCTGTACTTTCATAAGTTGGTTTTTACCAACAGAAGAAATAACAAGAGCGGTAATAGCAGAATTAAAGGCACAGAATATATTGGCTGGTAATTTTTACTGGTACGATAACAACTGGCATTATATCCGCAAATGGGATCATCTGAAAAAATCTATTACATTAAGTGCATTGCATCCTGACCTGAAAGCACAGGTCCTTCATCATGCCAATAAAGATTTTTCTGCCAGTGATGCAATAATGGGCCGTTGTATTTCAACTGCGATCGGTTTATTGTGGACGGAAGAACAATTGAAAGATAAGGCAGAAAAAATAATAAATGTGGTAAAGAAAGTATTGCAGGCCCAGAAGATAACAGCTTAAACAATTCAGGTATGGCCAACTGTATTTTTTACAAACACAAGTTTATACATTAGTAAAAAAATAAGGCTGCTTATCGATAGCGCAGGCCCGGTTCAGCTTATTTTTTTACCTTCCCTTCTCAAATTTCTATTATGAAAAAAGGCATTTTCTTTTTACCGGTTGTTTTATTTGCTTTAATTATACAAAGCTGTAAGGATGAACAAGCTGCACCTGTTATAAAAGGCCAGGACATATCAGGGATTGACTCATCTGTAAAACCAGGTGACAATTTCTTTCTTTATGCAAACGGGAAATGGTACGATACAGCTAAAATACCGCTGACGCAAACAGGAGTAGGATCTTATATGTTCCTGAATTATCCGCAAAGAATACGCTTACAGGGCATACTGGATAGTATCTCAAAAGCCAATAATACGCCCGGAAGTATTGAGCAAAAGGTGGCTGACTTTTATATATCCGGAATGGACACAACAGCTATAGATAAGCGGGGATACGATCCCATTAAGCCGATTCTTGCTCGCATTGATTCCATTGTTGACGTACCGTCGCTGATCAAATATGTTGCAGATGAACAAAAAGTAAATGATGGTTCTGTAATAGGTTTTTATATAGGGCCTGATGATAAAAACAGTTCAGTAAATATTGCTGAGTTTTATCAGACAGGTATAGGATTGCCAGATCGTGATTATTACTTTAAAACCGACGCACCCACACTCGCTGTTCAAAAGGCATACAAAGCTTATATCACTTCCTTATTTGAATTAACCGGCAGCGATGAAACTTCAGCGGGTAAAAACACAGAAATAGCTTATAATATAGAAAAACAATTAGCGGCAGCACATAAAACCAATATTGAACGCAGGGATGTAAAAGCGAATTACAATAAAATGGCTGTAGGGGATATTTCAAAAAAGCAAGCGGTTATAGGCTGGGAAACTTTATTGGCTAATCTGGGCGTAAAGGTAGATTCACTGAACCTACAGCAGCCGGCTTATTATGACAAGTTAAATGCATTATTGAAGTCAGTTTCAATTGCGGATTGGAAAATTTATTTAAAGGCTAATACCATTGCTAACTATGCCTACGCGTTAAGTAAGCCTTTTGCTGACGCTTCTTTTGAATATTCAAAAGTGCTGACAGGCCAGGCAGTGAAAAAATCACGTGCTGAAGAAATGGTTAGCGTTGTTGACAATTACCTGGGCCAGGCATTAGCACAATTGTATGTGAAAAAATATTTTACCGAAGATGCTAAAAAGCGAATGCTTGATCTGGTAAATAATATGCAAAAGGCATTTGAAGAAAGAATTAATAAGTTGGACTGGATGAGTGATTCTACCAAGGCGAAAGCAAAAGAAAAACTGTATACATTTTTCAAAAAAATTGGCTACCCCGATAAATGGAAAGACTACAGCAATGTAGTTGTGAATAGGAATACTTATTTTGAAAACCTGGTATCGGCCAGTAAAAATGAATACCTCTACCAATTGGCAAAAGTAGGTAAGCCGGTTGACAGAACTGAATGGCAGACTACACCACCTACGGTTACAGCATATAACAACCCGTCTCACAATGAAATCGTTTTTCCTGCCGGTATTTTACAATTTCCTTATTTCGACAATAGTTTTGATGATGCGCTTAACTATGGAGGCATCGGCATGGTGATCGGTCATGAAATGACACACTCTTTCGATGACCAGGGAGCTCAATATGATAAGGATGGTAATGTAAAAAACTGGTGGGCAAAGGATGATTATGAAAAATTCAAAGCAAAAACACAGCAGGTAATTGATTTATATAATTCGTTTACCGTTTTAGATTCAGTGCATGTAAAAGGAGCTTTGACTGTTGGTGAAAACACAGCCGACATTGGTGGCGTTGCTATTGCCTATGATGCTTTTAAAATGACAAATCAGGGGCATGATACAACAAAAATCGATGGTTATACACCCGATCAGCGGTTTTTCTTATCGATAGCCAGGATATGGAGAGTAAAAACAAGAGATGAATTCATGAGGATGTATGTAAATACCAATAACCACTCTCCGGCGATGTGGCGTGTAAATGGGCCGTTAATGAATTTTACTCCTTTTTACAATGCCTTCAACGTACAACCTGGCGATAAAATGTATATACCGGAAGACAAACGGATAAAAATCTGGTAGAGTTTGATGCAGCTTTTTATTTGAAATCAGAGCATTCGTTTTATAAACTGATTTTTGAGTTTTGTAAAGTTTTGCGCGAGTAAGTTTTTTTAAACAAAAAAGCTTACTGCTTGGCTGCTCTATGTGATTTTATTATTTGAATTACCTTTTTTGTATATAATTCGGCACCATCAATATTTAAATGCAACTGATCCTTAAAAAGAGAGTTATTATTAAGGAAAGTAGTATCCTCTAAATAGCTTTGAAAATAATACCCTGCATTTCTTGTAAAATCAGATGCAAACTTAACCGTTGTATTGGTTTCTTCATTCAGGCTGTAGCTTGGGGAAATAAATACGTATACTTCAATGCCTTTTTGTTTGCAAAGAGTTATAAACGTTTTAAAAGCATTTACTTTATTTGTATCAAGTATATCAGGTTGAGTGCTTTTATTTTCTTTTAACTCCATTTTTAAAGACCCGTGGAGCGGCAGGAATCCCTGTAAAGTATCTCTTTGTGATCTTTTGTGAATATCCAGCCAGCCGCTAATACTCGGCAAAAGCAATGAGTTGAATCTATACGTCTCTGAATAGGATTTATATTTTTCAAAAGGGCTTTTTAAATTAACAATAGATCTAATTTCGGGATGTTTTTTATAATAGGGTAAAAGCACGCTTAGCCGGTCATAGTCTATATTGCCTTTGTCTGAAAACTCATTAGGTAAAATATCAAGAATAATAATATCAGGCGTATATCTTTTTAAAATGGACTTCAGGAGAGCTTCTTGATAAAACATAAAATTTCCACCACGGCCCACATTATATGATGGCATATTAAACTCTTTTTGAAATTCGTTGGAAATGTAATGATGATAAGCCCTGGAAGAGCCAAAAATGACTATTGGGGCATCCATTTTTTCAATAGAATAGGTTATCTTAAAATACTGACTTATTTCCTTTTGGTTGAAATAAATCTTTTGTATAAGGCCGCCAAACAATCTATCAGCTATAAATACAACTAATAGAACAATAATAAGCTTTGTAAAAATTTTATAGAATTCTTTCATAAAGCTTTTAAGTTTTAGCCGGGTTATTAAAACTGAAAATAGATAAATTGTCCTCCATCGAATACGCCAATCATTAATATTAACATAATAATGCCGGTGTAGGTAGCATATCGGATCACTACATTTTTATTGTTTAATAAACTGATACCAGGATAAAATTCTAAAAAAAACTCACGAATAAGTAAAATGGATATACCTATGATTGAATACATAATGAGAAAAGGATCCTCAGCGAAAAGAGGCCCTTTAAATGTAAAAATTTTCTTTATTATTAGGGAGGCATCGGTAATAGAGTTTGCCCTGAAAAAAGTCCATGCAAAAACGGCAAGAAAAAAAGTTATAAAGATTTGTATCACCGTTAGAAGTTTGGGAAATTTATTGAGCTGCAATATTGAGCTGATGCGTGCAATAGGTTTTTTGAAAATAATACTGAAAATAAGGTATAACCCATTAATTGCTCCCCATATAATGAATGTCCAGTTTGCTCCATGCCATAAGCCACTTACAAGGAAGACAAAAAATAAATTAAAATACCATCTTGGCACAGACACCCGGTTGCCCCCCAATGGAATATACAAATAGTCAGTAAACCATGAGGATAAAGAAATATGCCATCTTCTCCAGAACTCAGATATGGAAGTTGCGAAATAGGGCCTTTTGAAATTTACCATTAATCTAAAACCCATTACTCTTGCCACACCCAGGGCTATATTGGAATAGCCGGCAAAATCACAGTAGATTTGAAAAGCAAAAAATACAGAGGCAAGCAGTAAAGTAATGCCTGAATGATTTTGAGGGTTATTATACGCAGCATCCACATAAATTGATAGTCTGTCAGCGATTACCAATTTTTGAAAAAACCCCCAAAGCATCAATTTCAATCCTGCAGCAACATCTTCATAATTAAGTGTTTTCTTTTCATAAAACTGATGCAATATATTTTGCGGCCGCTCAATAGGACCGGCAACTAATTGCGGATAAAACATTACATATAAAGCATAAATACCAAAATTTCGTTCTGCTTTTTGGTTTCCACGATAAACTTCAATCGTGTAACTCATAGCCTGGAAAGTATGAAAGGAAAGACCTATAGGCAACAATATTTTTAAATAAGGGATTGGGTTGTTAACCCCAAAATTGCTGAGTAAAAGTGAAATATTTTCATTGATGAAATTATAGTATTTAAAAACTGCAAGAATTCCAATATTGACGACAAGGCTTAGGATCAAAAATTTTTTCTTCTTGCTACCAGCTTTTTCAAGGAAGATACCGGCAAAATAGTCCACCACAATTGTAAAAGCAAGAATAAGAATGTACATAGGCACAAAGGCCATATAAAAATAACAACTGGCTAATAGTAAAATAAACCACCTGTATTTATGAGGAGAAATAAAATAGAATGATGTAACAATTAAAAAGAAAAAGAAAAAATGTACGGAATTGAAGAGCATTTCGGCAGAAAATTTAGCGTTAAAAATAACTAACGAATATCAATTTTGCAAAATCTAGACGGAAATCAAAGCTTGATGACGGATAAACAGGCATTATCACAATATAGGAGTGAACGGCTTTTATAAGTTAAACGAAAAGAACTATGAAAATCCTTCCAATCAGTTCAATATTTGTTTTCCAAATGATTCACATAATCCAATGGACCCAGCCTGAACCTTAGGGGAATAGAAGTTGCCTTTTCTATTTGTAACTCCTTCTTACAAAAAAAGGAAAGATTGCTTGTATTAAAACCAGCTGGCACTTTAGCAATGTGCAGAGAATCACAGCGTGAAATAACAGGAGATGATTTGATTGAAATAACGACTCTTTTATCAACAGCCTTTTCCTGAGATAGCGCATTAAAGTTTAACATTAACAGAAACACAACAACAAAATACCAAAGACGTTGCAGCATTCGTATTTCATTTGTCTGTAAATTTACGGCCTGATTTTTGATGTTAGGCGCGTTTTTTTAAATTTTTGAGTATAGGTTTTAACGGTAAAGGATATAAATGGCTCTAAGTCAATCACTACAGCAAAAACTCTTACAAAAATTATCTCCTCAGCAGATTCAGTTGATGAAGCTGCTGCAGGTACCTACGCAAAATCTTGAAGAAAGGATTAAAGAAGAACTGGAAGAAAATCCTGCCCTGGAACTGGAAGATGCGAATGGGGAAGACGCTCATGATGACCTTAAAGATGAATTTGCAGAGAATAGCCAGGATGAGTATGAGGAAAATGACGGCAGCCAGGAAGATTATGATAACATCGACATTAGTGATTACGTAAAAGAGGGGGATGATGATATAGCGGATTATAAACTCCGTGATGATAACTATGGCGATGATGATGAAGAAAGAAGAACTGTGCCTTTCAAAACAGAAACCAGTTTTCATGAAATGCTGATGGACCAGCTGGGTTTATTGAAGCTAAATGAGAGAGATTTTAAGATAGCGGAACAACTGGTTGGCAGCATTGATGAAGACGGTTACCTGCGCCGCGAAACTTCTGCCATTGTTGATGATCTCGCTTTCCGCCAAAATATATCTGCTACTGAAGAAGAAGTGGAAGGATTGATTGCACGTATTCAGAGATTTGATCCCCCCGGCGTAGGGGCAAGAGACCTGCAGGAATGTTTGTTATTGCAATTGCAACGGCAAAAAGAGGAAGGGAAGAATGTAAATATCGCAATTGTTGCGATTAAAAAATACTTCGACGAGTTCACCAAGAAGCATTATGATAAAATACAACGTGGTCTTGACCTGGATGATGAGCAGCTGAAAGATGTAATGCAGCAGATTGTAAAGCTCAACCCCAAACCGGGAGGTAATGTAGGGAATATCAATAAAGCGGAAAGCTATGTAGTACCGGATTTTTTCATTTTTAATAATGCCGGAAAACTGGAATTAACACTGAACTCACGCAATGCACCTGAATTGCGTATCAGCGAAGGTTATCGTGAAATGCTGAAAGAGTATGATCGTGGTTCTAAAAAAGATAAGCGACAAAAAGAAGCTGTTTTATTTATCAAACAAAAAATAGACTCTGCAAAATGGTTTATTGATGCCATCAAGCAAAGACAGCATACACTGCTGAGCACAATGACAGCGATTATGAACCATCAGCACGATTTCTTTTTAACCGGGGATGAAACGACACTGAAGCCAATGATCCTGAAGGATATTGCAGAGAAAACCGGATTGGATATTTCAACAGTGAGCCGGGTGGCAAACAGTAAATTCGTACAAACGGAATTTGGTACTTATCGCCTTAAATTCTTTTTCAGCGAATCATTAAGTACTGAAAGCGGCGAAGAAGTTTCAACAAGAGAAGTAAAGAAAATACTCAGTGATTTTATAGAAGGCGAAAGCAAGAAAAAACCATTGAGCGATGAACGCCTGACTGAACTATTACAGGAAAAAGGATATAATATTGCACGCCGCACAGTGGCTAAATACCGGGAGCAATTAAATATCCCTGTCGCAAGGTTGAGAAAGGAGCTATAACTTATGACTACAAACCTGGTTGTGGATGATCAAAATGAACTGCAGGAGAAGAGAATGACGGGACGACCGGCTCAACCTGCGGCTTTAAGAGTATTGGCAAAAATAATTTCTTACATTTTTCATCCTTTATTTATTCCTGTCTATCTTATCTGGTTTTATGTTAAAAGCCAGCCTCATTTATTTTCAGGCTTTACACCACAGGAGCGAAACTTTCTGATTATCCGCTTTGGCGTGATGTATACATTCTTCCCTCTGTTTACAATTCTTCTGTTAAAGGCATTGAAGTTTGTTAAGTCTGTTTATTTACAGACCCAACAGGAAAGAGTAATACCCTACATTATATGCATGGTATATTACTGGTGGATGTGGTATGTATTACATAATCAACCGGAATTTGCCGGCGATATAGTAAAATTAGCGCTTGCCATTTTTATTGCATCAATTCTGGGCCTGATGGCAAATATAATTATGAAGGTAAGCATGCATGCGATGTCTGTTGGTGTAGCGGCCACATTTCTTATAATGATGGGCTTTTCACAGGATGTAAATTTTTCAGTTTATATTTCAATAGGTTTATTAATTACCGGCCTTGTATGCACTTCACGTTTGATCGTATCTGACCATACCCCACAGGAAATTTATATGGGTCTTTTTATAGGTATTATTTCCCAGGCTTTTGCATATTCACGAATTGCCATCTATTTGTTTGGATAATATTTTTGATAAAACAAAAGCTCAACCATAGGGTACGATTGAGCTTAATGTTGAATCATCCATCCTTGTTCTATGTCCAATCAGCCGTTGAGTATCTTTGAAGAAGTGAGGTATTTTTTTGCAGGGTAATAAATAAAGAAACACGATCCTTCTTTTATAGTATTGACTATTGCTTCAATGTCCGCTTCAGGAACAGCCGGGCAGCCATAGCTGCGACCCAAAAAGCTATTTGAGTTTAAGAAATCATCGCTGGCATATTCAGAGCCATGTACAACAATATTTCTTTTCAATGCCTTGTCATTAAACCCTTTTTCAATGCCATCCAGGCGAAGCGATAGACCATTTTCACCATAATATTGATTTCGGGTGATGTAAAAGCCAAGACTGCTCTGGTGTGAGTTTGCTTTATTGGAGAAGTTTTTTGCGTATTCCATTCCCGATTTGCGGCCATGTGCCACATAGGTATTTAATAATAATTCACAATTTTTTAGATCAATAACGAATAATCTTTTCTGCCGGGAAGATAAACTGAAGTCACATATCGTTATGACATCGGTATTTTCAATTCTCCCCCTTGTTAATAATTTCTGGTATCCTTTCAATGCATATTGCCATGCTTTTTTTGACAAGCCATAGTTTTCAAGCCCGAGGCTATCATATAATTTTTCAGCATTGAATTTTGTATCCTTCTTCATTGAATTAACTACAACCGGTATAGCTGATGGAGAGTTGTTTGCATGTCCTTTTAAAGACAGAAGGAAGAGAAATAAAAGAAGGATTATAGCAAAGGGCAATTTCAGTTTTCTCACTACAGGTACGGTTTTTCGGATTATCGGATATTCAGTGTATTCAAACGTAATTCATTACGAAATTATTATCAGTATCGTGTAATTGCAAGGAATATAAAGTACTTTTCTGAAAGGAAAGCAGAACTACGATTTTGGAGCCAGTAATTTTTCGGAAGAAATATACAGGATCGATGCGTTGTATCAATTTTCCTGCCGTGTGATTAAATGCCGCTGCCTTTACTTGCTATTATTGATAATTGGTGTCAATAAAGATCAGAAACGGTCAGTCTCTAAAATAGAGGCTGACCGTTTATCTTCGCCCTACACTTTTTTGGTCTTCCATTTGCCCCTTTTAAATAAAATAAATGAAGCGATGGTAATTGATGTTTCTGAGATTGGGATCGCTGCAAATACACCGGTTGGCCCCCATGTAAAATACTTAGCAAGCAGGTAAGCCAAAGGAATCTGGAAAAACCAGAATCCAAAAAGATTGATCCATGTAGGTGTCCATGTATCACCCGCTCCATTAAAAGCATTTACCATAACCATGCCTACTCCATAAAAGATAAAGCCGGTGCTGATAATGCGCAATGCTTTTATCGCTACCAGCCTTACCTGTTCATCAGTAGTAAAAAAAGAAACAAAATACTGACCGCAGGATAAGAATAAAACAGTAACAATCAGCATAAAGATGACATTATACCAGGTTGTTTTTAATACCGATTCTTCCGCACGTTTTATTTGCTGTGCACCCAGGTTCTGACCAACTAATGTTGCTGCTGCATTACTTAGCCCCCATGCTGGTAAAAAGAAAAACATCATCAGGCGTAATGCTGTCTGGTAACCTGCAGATCCCTGGTCACCGCCGGTCTTTGCTACCAGTTGTGCTAAAAATATCCAGCTGCAGGAGCCTATTACAAACTGCAATATTCCAGGTATCGCAATACTGACCAATGATTTTATTACAGGCAGATCAATTTTCCAATGATGTGTTTTTATCTTAATAATACCATTGCCTTTTAATAAATGCCATAACTGGTAAACTACCCCGATACTGCGACCTGCTGTAGTTGCCATAGCAGCACCGGTTAGCCCGAATGCGGGTATTGGCCCCCATCCATTAATCAATAAAGGACAAAAAATAATGTTACAGATGTTTGCCAACCACAGGCTCCGCATAGCTATAGCCGGATTGCCAGCGCCGCGAAAGATTCCATTTATCAGGAAAAGAAGCATGATCACCAAACTACCGCCCATCATTATGCGAACAAAGGGAATGCCCTGCCTCACAGTTTCTTCACTGGCGCCCATGAAGCGAAGTATATCGCCTGCAAATGCAAACCCGGTGATACCTAATACAATTGTAATGACTGAAGCAACCAACATGGATTGTATACCTGCATGCGCAGCCCCATCAGGATTTTTTTCTCCTACACGCCTTGCCACGACTGCAGTTGCGGCCATGCTCATGCCTATTGCCAATGAATAAATGATAGTTAATACCGATTCCGTTAAGGCTACTGTTTGTATTGCGTGGCTGCTATTGTTAAGGTGCCCTACAAAATAAAGGTCAACCAAAGCAAAAACAGACTCCATCATCATTTCCAGAATCATAGGAATAGCCAGCATTAAGACGGACTTTCGTATACTGCCAGTTGTATAGTCCATCTCTTCACCCCGGATGGCTTGTTTTAATAATGACAGGTAATAAGATGCCTTATTTGTATAAGTAGTTGGTTGAGACATAAAAAATGAAAATTGAAAATAGATATAAAATGTATACTGATGGCAATGCCATCTTAAAGAAAACTTTCTGAAGAAATTAGCCCATGACTACAGTGAGCGGGGCTGCAATGATTTTCATAATTCAAAATTTGCAGGCCATAAAGATAGGAGTTTATACTTTGTCAAACGTATCAAGATATTCAGAAAGGTAATTTTCTTTAGTCTTTCGCCTGTATTGCATAATGAAACGTGGATGCGGAAGGGGAAATATTTGGCCAAACCAGTTGTATTTTTCGTTTAGCTTTAGAAAATATTTATAATTCTTTTCTCCGCCAATACAAATACATTTCGCCCTGTTTACATTCCATTTTAATTGCTTTTCAACACAATCAACCACGAATGGAGTAACAGCTTCCTGCAGTTTCTTATCATCATAATAATTCAGGTTGATACCATCTTTTATATAACCAAGCGGGCTAACGGCAGTAATAAAAAAATCATTATAGAATTTCTTCACACCGCCATACTTCTCAATCGCTTCATAAATAAACTCTGCCGACAATTCTGAATGCATTTTCAGCGAATGTTCAATTCCACAATTCTCCTTTAACTGTTTCGGCCCTGTAAAGTTGATACCTGTAACACCAGCGCCAAACCTGCCTGGATTGATACCGAAGATGAGTGTGCGCTGATGGTTATCAGAATAAAATTTTTTATAAAACTGTTCAACGATTTTTATTACTCCCTTATCCTGTTGCGGATAAAGGACGCCAACAGCTTTTGGAAGTTTGGCGGGAGGTTGAATAGATTTATAGAAATGGATAATATCGTTTGCAAATGAATTCAATGATGTATTTTAAATTGCAATTTAAAACTGCTTTGTTGTATTCAATCTTTATTTCTCCCTTTTTCACCGGGATATAAATCCATGACTGGTTCACTTTGCCAAAATTCTTTTGTATCAATATCCATAATAGTCAACGGACCGGTAAATGCGGCGCCGGTATCTACATCCCATACATTGCACCCCTGCATAGGAACAGTTGAATCGTAATAAAGCGTTGGCGTGTGACCGATATAAATTTCATTAAAAAGTTTTAACCGCTTGGGGTAAAAAAGCGATGTTATCTTCAATCGTTTACTGGTAGTAATCGCAACTTCCCACAAAGTACGGTCCCAGGCGAAATTGGATGGATAGGTTTCTTTTGCAGGCCCATGCATGGATGTAAAACCGGCATGAATAAACAAACGATTTTGTTCGTCTGTATGGTATCCCTTCATGGCCTCAAAAAAATGGAGGTGATTTTGTTTCATTTCATCATCAACTGATTCATAACTTTTCAGTGTTTCTCTTCCACCATGAAACAACCATACATTATCGCCCCTGCCGCTACGCAGCCACTCCTCGCACCATTCATCGTGATTGCCTTTGATAAAAATGCAGGATTGCTTTTGCGAAAGCTGAATTAAAAATTCAATTGTCTGTGCCGACTCACTCCAGCCATCTACATAATCGCCAAGAAATATCAATAAATAATCTGGCGAAACAGTTGCTTTTTCCATTACCTGCTTCAATGCCCGCAAACCACCGTGTATGTCACCGATGACTAATGTTCTCATAAGTCTGAAATATACAAAATTCGTCTGTTACAGGATTCTTTGCAACTTATGATGATACTTGGGTAAGTATCCCTTTTATCTTTGCCCTTTCATGGATTACCGCAAAGAATACCGCCGCTTTATTACCAGTCATTATTTAAGTGATGGCGTACGCATCACAGTCGGCATTGCTTTACCGGCGATACTGCTCAGTTATTTTAACTTATTGTCCGAAGGAATTGCAATATCCCTGGGTGCGATGTGCGCCAGCACCACCGACATTCCCGGGCCAATTCATCACCGTCGTAATGGAATGATGATCTGTGTTATCGCGGTTATTCTCGTTGCTTTACTTACTACAATTGCATCGACACATCCCTTATGGATGGGAAGCTTGATTGCGGTCTTCTGTTTCGTATTCTGTATGATTGGTGTGTATGGTGCAAGATCGAACTCAATCGGTGTAGCTGCACTATTGATTATGGTATTGAGTATCGACAGGCCTTTACCAGGTTCAGAACTGTTACTTCATCTTCTCTACCTGACAGCAGGTGGCTTATGGTATATGGTTCTTAGCCTTGCTTTATACAGTATACGCCCTTATAAATTAGCACAACAAGCCCTTGGTGAAAACATATTGAACACCTCTGCATACCTGCGGATAAGGGCATTGTTTTACAGCAACGATGTAAACTATGATGAAGTATACCAGCAAATGCTCGAGCAACAGGTAAAGGTGGAACAAAGCCAGAACCTTGTAAATGAATTATTATTTAAAAACAGGACAGTAATCAAAGAATCAATCCCTACCGGTCGTATCCTGATGATGATACACCTTGATGTCCTGGATCTTTTTGAAAAAACAATTACTTCTTTCCAGGATTATAAATTACTGCATAGTTATTTTGATAACAGCGATATTTTGCAAAAATACCAGGAAGTTATTTATCAAATGGCTGACGAGTTAGATGAAATCGGCATTGCTGTACAAAGCGGTTACCCGGCAACAGCAAATGAAAAATTGCAGGATAGTGTACAGCAGTTAAAAAAATATTTTGAAGACTTTCGCAATGCAAGGCATACGGCAGAAAATCTCGAAGGACTTATTAACCTGCGACAAATTTTACAAAGCATAGAAGATATTGTTTCCAGGCTGAACACATTACAGCTTTATACTACCTACGATAAAAAAAAGATAAAAACCGATACAGATATCGCAGACTATTCCGGTCTTATCAATACACAGAATATAAGCTGGCAGCTACTGAAAGATAATCTCACTTTTGACTCAAACACTTTTCGCCATGCTGTTCGTGTAAGTATTGCGACACTGGCTGGATATATCATATCGCGCTATCTTTCTGTTGGCCACAGCTATTGGATACTCCTTACTATTATAGTTATATTGAAGCCTACCTATAGCCTTACACAAAAAAGAAATTACCAGCGACTTCTCGGTACCGCAATAGGCGCTTTGATTGCACTTGGTTTATTATTTTTTATAGAAAATAAAACAGCGCTGTTTGCCTGTATGCTAATCCTGATGGTTGGCACTTATAGTTTTTTGCGGAGCAATTATTTGTTAGGTGTCATTTTTACCACAGCGTATATACTGGTTCTTTTTCACCTGGTATATGGCACCAATTTAAAAACCATATTTACAGACAGGTTGATTGATACAGCCATTGGTTCACTGATTGCATTTATAGCTAATTTCCTGATTGTACCGGCATGGGAAAAAGAGAAAATCAAAGACTACATGCTGGCGGCATTGGAAAAAAATACTGCTTACTTTAAAGATGTAGCAGCAGCTTTTTCAGGGAAACCAGTTATTATATCAGGTTATAAAAAAAGCAGGCAGGATGCCTTTGTGGCATTGGCAAATTTATCAGATGCATTTACCCGTATGCTGAGTGAACCGAAATTCAGGCAGTATAACAGCGAACAGGTTCATCGTTTTGTTGTATTAAATCATACGCTTACTTCACATATTGCTACGCTGTCACATTATGTACTTACACATGCATCGAAACAGGCTTCTGAAGACTTTAGTTCAATAATTAATGCAGATACGGCAAAATTGCAGTCAGCAAGCGATATATTAAAAGGTGGTGAACCGGAGAGTAAAATAAATGAGGCTGTTGACACCCATAAGATAAATGAACGATTGAATGAGCTGTTATCGAAACGTAAGAATGAACTGAATGAAAAAATATTTGATACAGCAACACGCCAATCGCTTGGTGAACTAAAACCGGTTGTTGATCAGTTTAACCTCATTTCTTCTATCGCCGTTGACCTGAATAAAATAAGTGCTGAATTAAAAGTACTTCCCTGAAAAACTATTACAACCCTGTCAGATGAACTTTCATTACTACTTTCTTTACGGGCGAAGGAGTGTTACTGTAAACCTCGGGCTGATGAATATCATCCGGGAAAAAGATTATAAACTGCCCGGATGAAAGGGTAATATAGTTTAATTGCAACTCCGGAATAGAAAAAAAAGCCACATCATTATCGGGTAAAAAATCAGTTGCTGGCTGCTGTTGCCTGAATGCTGTATATCCGAATTTTTCTTCTCCTTCAATCATGATTTGAATATCCGTGTACTTACGGTGACGCTCCGGTTCGCATTCCGCAGGAGCTTTGGTATTGTATTCATTCACCATGTAAAAAATTTCTTCACCATCTATTTCATACTTACCTGTAGGCATATTATTAAAATCTGCTTTCAGTATGTATTCAATCGCCTTTGCAAGATTGGGGTGAATTGTTTTATACAAGTATAGTTGAGAAAGCGATCCGGTAATCATATTTGCGGTTATTTACAATAAAACTACATTTCCAGTACGGACAGATTCATCACAGGCGAAAGCGACACGCAAACTATTCACCGCATCGTCCATGTGATCGGTGAGGTCAATATTTTCATTGATAGATTTCAGGAAATACCGTTGTTCACGATTGCACAATTCCTGGTGATCGGGTTCATCCTGCATATCAATCCATTCATCCGGTTTTACAAACTGATCTTCTTTATTCAGATCCGCATGGTGCAAGCGAATAGATTCTGTTTTAGTATGCGCTTCTACCGAATCAGATTTGCCTTTTCCACCAGCATCTTTTGCTACGATGGATACGCAACCTTTCGGGCCAATTACATCTTTCACAAAAAATGCCGTTTCACTTATCATCGGTCCCCAGCCTGCCTCATACCATCCTACCGAACCGTCAGCAAAACGAATTTGCAGCTGACCGTAATTATAATTACCCGCAGGTATTTCTTCTGTCAATCTTGCGCCGATCGCATTTACCTGCACAGGTTTTGAACGAACCATCTGGCACATTACATCAATATAATGAACACCACAATCAACAATCGGGCTCAGGCTTTTCATCAGGTTGCGGTGCACCGTCCACATGTATCCATGACTTTGCTGATTCAGGTTCATACGCATCACCAATGGTTTGCCAAGCGTTTGTGCCAGTTCAATAAATTTCTCCCAACTCGGATGATGACGAAGAATATAACCAACAACTAATTTCTTTCC
>JAFDYH010000176.1 GCA_018267535.1 Bacteroidota bacterium | reverse complement strand
GGTGCACCGGCAGCAAGGTTTTGCCTTATCGCGTATAAATCGAGTACTTCTGTATTGTCTCCTTTTGTCAGACGGTTAAAACCCCGCATCTTGTATTGCTGCGCCATCTGCTGCAAGCTTTGATTCGGCTGACGGCTGCAGTCCTGGTCTGTATATGCAAACTGGTCGTAAGGTACTGAACCACGATTGGTCATAAATTCCATCGCCTTGACGATATAAGAGCCCTGGCATCCATCCATACCAATCTGGTTATATAAAAAAGAGGGGCTAAACTTTACCTGGTCGCCGGGCTGGCCAGTTCTGGCGGATTCAAGGATAGACCTTGCTGCATAAGCACTGCTCCATGCCACACAACTTCCTTGTTGTCCCTGGTTACCAACAGCAGGTGCATATCGTTGCAGATTAGCGCTTTCAGGCAATGCAGGATTATTGGGATCTTCTTCGGATACTGGTTCATATACTGCTGCTTTTCTGAATTGCGCAGGATCGAGCATACCACCAGTCGCCAATTGAGCAATTTGCTGCAGGTTACATCCACCGCCACTGCTGCGCATAAAAAAATAACCTCCAACAACTATTACCAATAATAGGATTATCCCTTTACCACGAAATAAACCAAATAATAATGGCAGGAGATTAAACAATCCACCGCCTCCGCCACCCCCCGGAAAATTGGAACGGCCACCGCCCCCACCGGAATCATCATTATATTGATCAGGATCCTGCGGGTCATCTGTCATTCTTATAGGCATAATAAAAAATTTTGGTTATGGTATAAAGCTTTAATTAAATATAGAATATCGACAAAAAATGATGCTTAAAGCCAGCTAAGGGTTGCAGATATTTTTCAATAAGAAATTAGAAAAAAACTGAACGTTAAACAATTATTTCTTATAAACTATTTTGATCTGCTTAACGTTAATTGAAGATACAGGAAAAGTAAATATCCAATAATTGATGATGTACTTTATTTTTCAATTTTTACTTCTACAATATTCCGTAATAAATCTTCGAATTTATCCCTTCGTCTGATAAGATGTGCTTTCCCATTTATCACCAATACTTCGGCTGGCTTATACCTTGAATTAAAATTGGAAGACATTTCAAAACCGTAAGCACCGGCATTGTAAAAAACAAGATAATCACCTTCTTTTACTTCATTCAGTATCCGGTTCCAGGCAAAAGTATCTGTCTCGCAAATATTACCCACCACAGAATATACTTTGCCGTCTCCCTTTAAGTTACTGATGTTTTCTATACGATGATACGCGTCATAAAACATGGGGCGGATTAAATGATTGAACCCGCTGTTCACACTGACGAAGTTCGCCGATGCTGTTTCTTTCATCACGTTTACTTTGGTGATGAAATAACCACACTCACTGACTAAAAACTTACCAGGCTCAAACCATATCTGTAAATTTTTACCACGGGTCTGGGCATGACGATCAAAATCTTCTTTTACTTTTTGAGCCAGCAGGTTCATATCCGTTTCGCTATCGCCTGTTTCATAAGGCACTTTGAAACCACCTCCCAGGTCTATAAATTCCAGCTCAGCAAAATGTGGAACAATTTCAAATAAAACTTCGATACCCCTTATAAATATATCAACATCTTTTATTTCACTACCGGTGTGAATGTGCAGATCCTTAATAAAAAGATTATACTGCTGAACAACCGCGAGTATTTTATCTATCTGGTCAACAGGGATACCAAATTTACTTTTATCATGCCCTGTAGAGATCTTAAGGTTACCGCCAGCCATAATGTTTGGCCTTAATCGTATGCCTACCGGATACGAATGGCCGAATTTTTTGCCAAATTTTTCAAGGTTGGATAAGCTGTCGATATTGATGATTACGCCCAGTTCTTTTGCTTCCACAATTTCGTCAAAACCGATTCCGTTGGATGTGTATAAAATTCTTTCCGGTGGAAAACCGGCATACAAGGCCAGTTTTACCTCATTAATGGAACTGCAATCGACATTGGCTCCTATCGATTTGATGTAGCGCAGGATATTTACGTTTGTCAGCGCTTTACAGGCATAAAAGAAAATTGTATTGGTATTGGCAAAAGCCGACACTAATTTTTCGTATTGTTCTTTTATTTTTTCAGCATGGTAAACATAAACAGGCGTTCCGAATTCATCTGCTATAGCTCTTAACTGCTCAGGGGATAACGATTGCGGCATAGTTGGCGAAGATAAAAAATCCGAAAGAGATGTTGAGGCGCAAGCAACGAATTATTAAAGGGTAAAACAGAGGCGGTCAACTTTTAAAGTTGACCGCCTCTGTTCTGAAAAACTTTATTATTCAGGAGTTATTCTCTCCTTCTTCTTCTGATTTCTCAATCAACTCGCCATTTTCGGTAACCGAAAGTAAGGCGTCCCCGTCTTCAGTCGCCTGTGATTTATCTTCGTCATCTTGCGCCGGCAAAGCATCTTTAATTACCGTAGGCACTACCAACTGCTCAGCAAGAACTTCTTTTATCTTCGGCAAATCTTCAGCAGAGTTGATCCCGAAATAATCCATGAATGTTTTGGAAGTAGAATACACCAATGGATGGCCAGGTAGTTTTTCATTACGGCCACTGATAATGATCAGATCTTTTTCCAGCAATTTTTGCACTGCATAATCTGAGCTTACACCGCGGATCGCTTCAATTTCGCCTTTTGTCACCGGTTGTTTATATGCAATGATGGCCAGGGTCTCCAATGCCGCTGAAGAAAGGCGTTTTAAAAACTTCTCACCGTTTATTTGGGCGACTGTCTTATGATATTCCTTCTTGGTCAAAAACTGCCATCCGCCGCCACTCATTCTTACTTCAAACGGATAAAATTCTGAATTATACTTTTCAACGATACCTTCCAATGAAGATTCCACCTGGTCTAACGTGATTTTATCTTCCATGAAACCAAGTGCATTATTCACCAACTCTGTAAGTTCCAATGTAGTTAACGGTTTATCACTGGCAAATATTAAAGCCTCAATATGTGGTATCAGATTCGTTATCTCCATACTTATTATCAAACTGTTTGAACGAAATTAGGATTACATACAGGAAGACAAAAACACACTTATTAACATTCTACCCCTATAAATAAGAGAGAATAAACTGTGAGGTATTCACAGTTCTTATTTGTTGAAAGATTGCTTACCCTTGAAGAGCTGCTGCACCACTTACAATCTCTGTCAATTCAGTGGTAATAGCAGCCTGCCTTGCCCGGTTATAAGAGATCTTCAATGAACGGAGAAGTTCATTCGCGTTTTCGCTGGCCTTGTCCATGGCGGTCATACGGGCGCCATGCTCAGAAGCATTGGCATCCAGTACGGCCTTGTATAATTGTGTGTTGAGAATCTTTGGCATCAGTTCAGCAATCAGCTCTTCTTTAGAAGGATCAAAAATAAAATCCGCTTTTGTCGCGCCTTCTTTCTTTTCTGTTTTGGGAATCGGTAAGAACCGCTCGGTAACAAAACGCTGTGTCGCCGCATTTTTGAATTCACTGTACACAATTTCAACAGCATCGAATTCTTTATTCTCAAAAGTCTTCATTGCCGCGGCTGATGCTTTTTGTACGGCTTCAAAAGTAAGGTTCAGGAAAATATCTTTATAAGCCGCATCTGCTTTATAACGGTTTTTCAAAAAATGCTCATAGCCTTTTTTTCCAATATTCCATATCGTTACATTTCCTTTCTGGTGCTGTGTGCTGTATTTCTCAGCAATCAACGCTTTCGTTGCTTTAATAACATTCGTGTTATAGGCTCCTGCCAATCCACGGTCGCTCGTAATGACAATCAATAATACTTTTTCAACAACACGTTCTTCGGCCAGCTTCATACCTGCGCCACCTTCTGCATTGCTCACAATATTGCTCAGCATTTCCTGGAGTTTCTTCGCATAAGGGCGCATCTGTACAATAGCATCCTGCGCACGGCGCAATTTAGCGGCGCTCACCATCTTCATTGCTTTTGTAATCTGCTGTGTGCTTTGAGTAGACTTGATTCGGTTGCGTACTTCTTTTAACTGGCCGGCCATATTCTTATTTCGGGTTTATGGTTTTTAGTTTATCGTCTTTCAGACTTTAAACTTTTTAAACCTGTTTTTCCGGCCGCAAAAGTACAGGGTTAAAAGTGAATTTCAATAGCTGTTTGAATTTCCGGGAAAAATTGTGAATCAGCGTAAGCCGGACATAGATATTCCCTATCTGCAACGTGATTGTATCAATAGAAAAAGGAAGATATGGCAATCTGTTTTGCAACCCTTCTGATCAATCTGTCAGTTCAAAATTCCTTTTTAATCCGTAGGTTATCAGTAGGTAACCACCTGCTGAAGTACCATTCTTGACAGGTATTTCCTCTTCTTTATAAAGCTCCAGTCGTATCGGGCCATTGGCGAGGTTTTTTAATTGCCCTTTGGTTATAATCAATTTGCCATTTTTAACGGTATCTGTTTCATTAATGCCGCGGCTGCGGAATACGGTATCCAATGCTATAACCCGGATGTAGTCTTTTTTGTTCATGCCTTCGAGTTCAAGCTCAAGATCCTGCCGGGAAATTATCTCCGGCCATGCGGATGCAAACCGGAAGGGTTTAAACTCAAACTTTTCCTCGTATTGCCTGCCTGTTTTATCTGTAAAAACAATAGAATGCTTTCCCGCGAATGAATCAATAGTTGTTGAATACTCATAATAGGCGCCTGATGATTTTGTACTTCCCGTATCCAAAAGTCTTCCATCCAATTCAGCTTTGGAAGGAGGTTTTAAAGAAACTGGTTTACCATCAGCATCTCCTTCGCGGTATTGCAGCATTACTGTTATCATTCCCTTTTCATCATCACCCCATACCTGATAATCAAAATAAACCGCATCGGCGCTTACGAATTTCACAGTCTTTTCTTCCCTGTTATTGCAGGAAGTAGTAAGGAGGGATAATAAGACAAATAAAGCCGCAAGCCGATTCATGAAAAATGAAATTAAGGATAATACCTGAGCTATCAGAAGCCCTGACCTTTTCGAAAAATTTTATCAAACCGTTTTCTCCCGTCATTGTACGGCAAAATTTAGCTGATTTAGAAGGAGTTTGACTGTCAGCTTTAACTGATTTCTACCGGTTATTTCGCTTATCTTTGCTCCCCTCTGTCAAATTGGCTTACAGGTAGCTGTAGCACCGTTTTTGACAAAAATTGAAAGCCTTTAGGTCATATAAGTATTCTATGGTTTATAGGGCCTGTTTGACCGACTGACTTTTTTTGAAATAATAAATTAAAGACTTCAAATATCATGGCTGGTTTTTTTGCAAAATTGTTTGGTGGCAGTAAATCGGAAAAGGATGTAAAGCGGATTGAGCCCATCGTTGCACAAATCAATAAATTCTTCGCGTCGTATCAATCCCTCAGTAATGATCAACTGAGAAACAAATCACAGGAGTTTCGCGGACGCATCAAAGACTATCTGAAAAATACCGATGACGAAATTGCTGCAAAGAACAAAGAAGCAGAAGAACTTCCTTTCAATGATCTCATGGGTAAAGACGCCATTTACCAGGAAGTGGATAAGCTGAAAAAAGACCGCGATAAAAAAATTGAAGAGATACTGAAGGAAATTCTCCCGGAAGCATTTGCAGTAGTAAAAGAAACTGCAAAACGTTTTAAGGAAAATACAGAGATCGTCTCATCGGCGACTACGCTTGACCGTGACCTGAGTGTCAAAAAAGATTACATCAGGATTGATGGAGATAAAGCTGTTTATAAAAACAGCTGGTCAGCAGCCGGTGGGCAGGTAACATGGAACATGGTGCACTACGATGTGCAGCTGATTGGCGGTATGGTATTGCACGAAGGAAAGATTTCAGAAATGGCGACCGGGGAAGGTAAAACACTGGTATCTACCTTGCCTGCTTATCTGAATGCGTTGGCTGGAGAAGGTGTTCACATTGTAACGGTAAACGATTACCTGGCCCGTCGTGACCAGGAATGGAACGGTCCTATTTTCGAATGGCTGGGTGTAACCGTTGATTGTATTGATAAGCACCAACCCAATAGTGAAGAAAGAAGAAAAGCTTACCAGGCCGATATAACTTATGGAACCAACAATGAATTTGGCTTCGATTACCTGCGTGATAACATGGTTCATTCACCGGATGAAATGGTGCAGCGCAAACATCATTTCGCCATGGTGGATGAAGTGGACTCTGTATTGATTGATGATGCCAGAACCCCATTGATTATTTCCGGTCCTGTACCCAAAGGAGAAGATCAGCAATTCCATATACATAAGCCAAGAATTCAGCAATTGGTTGAAGCGCAGGAACGTATTATACGCAGTTGTTTGAATGAAGCAAAGAAACGCATTGCAGAAGGAGACGATGACCCTAAAGGCGGTGGCCTGTATTTGTTTCGTGCGCATCGCGGCTTACCCAAATATAGCCCTGTTATTAAATTTTTGAGCGAGCCCGGCATTAAGGTAAAAATGCAAAAGGCAGAAAATTATTACCTGCAGGACCAGCAACGCAACATGCATATCATTGATGAAGATTTGCTGTTTCATATTGACGAAAAGAATAACTCCGTTGAATTAACAGATAAGGGGATTGCAATGATTACCAAATCGGGTGAAGATCCTGATTTCTTTATTCTACCGGATATTGGTGTAAAGCTCGCAGAGATTGAAAAAAGTGAAATAAACACCGACGATAAACTGCACCAGAAAGAAGTTATATTAAATGACTATGCGCAAAAAGCAGACCGTATCCATACGGTTCAGCAATTATTAAAAGCCTATACCCTTTTTGATAAGGACGTTGAATATGTGGTAATGGATGGAGCCATCAAAATTGTGGACGAACAAACCGGCCGTATTCTTGATGGCCGTCGGTATAGTGATGGTTTACACCAGGCAATTGAAGCCAAGGAAAACGTAAAAATTGAAGCGGCTACACAAACCTATGCTACAGTTACATTGCAGAATTATTTCCGCATGTATCATAAGCTGGCGGGTATGACGGGTACAGCAGAAACAGAAGCAGCAGAGTTATGGAGTATCTATAAACTGGATGTTGTTACCATTCCAACCAATCTTCCCATTACAAGAAAAGATCAGCAAGACCTGGTATATAAAACCAAAAGAGAAAAGTACAAAGCTGTTATTGACGAAATAGAAAAGCTGCGCAATGCCGGAAGACCGGTGCTGGTAGGTACAACTTCAGTGGAAGTAAGTGAATTGCTGGGCAAGATGCTGAGCGGTAAAAAAATCCCACACAATGTATTAAACGCAAAACAGCATGCCCGTGAAGCGCAGGTAGTAGCGGAAGCAGGGTTAACCGGTGCAGTAACCATTGCCACGAACATGGCTGGCCGTGGTACCGATATTAAACTTGGGCCAGGGGTTAAAGAAGCCGGTGGCTTAGCCATTATTGGTACCGAGCGTCATGAAAGCCGTCGTGTGGACAGGCAATTACGTGGTCGCGCCGGTCGCCAAGGTGATCCGGGTACGTCTCAATTCTATGTTTCATTGGAAGATGACCTGATGCGTATGTTCGGCAGCGAACGTATTGCCGGGTTGATGGATAAACTGGGTTACAAAGAAGGGGATGTGATCCAGCATAGCATGATTACAAAAAGTATTGAAAGGGCGCAAAAGAAAGTAGAAGAAAACAACTTCGGTATCCGTAAGCGCTTGCTGGAATACGATGACGTAATGAACAAACAACGTAATGTTGTCTACGATAAGCGTAATCACGCATTATTTGGTGAACGCCTTGCATTGGATATTGATAATGCATTTTCTGTAGTTGCCGAAAGCCTTGTGAATGGTTTCCGCGAACAGGAAGACTATGAAGGTTTCAAGCTGGCTTGTATTGTTAATTATGGCTTGGATACAAAAATCAGCGAAGATGAATTTAAACGGGGTGAGATTAATTCTTTAATCGATAAATTATATAATGAAGCAACGGCCAAATACCAGCAGCATTCTGATGAATTAAAGAAACAATCACTACCTGTTTTTAAAAATATAAGGGCAACGCAGGGCGCACATATAGAAAATGTAGTAGTGCCCATTACAGATGGACGAAAAGGCCTGAATGTTTTAACTAACCTGGATAAAACTATCAATACGAATGGCAGTGAACTGGCAGGTGCATTGGAAAGAACAATTACATTGGCTGAAATAGACGATGCCTGGAAAGAACATTTGCGGGCAATGGACGACCTGAAGCAAAGTGTACAGACTGCCTATCTCGAACAAAAAGATCCGTTGGTGATTTATAAAGTGGAAGCGTTTAATCTCTTCAAGCAAATGGATAGCGAGCTGAATAAAGATATCGTTTCCTTCCTTTGTCATTCTTCGTTACCGGTACAACAGGAAAACGCCCCCCTACGGGAAGGTCGCCAGCAAAAAACGGATATGAGCCGCATGCGGGCCAATAAAGAAGAAGTAGAAGCTGCAGGTGATGATTATGCCGCGAACGAAAAAGATTATTACGATCCATCCAACGGAGGCACTGCAGTGAAGCAGGAGCCTATTAAAGTTGGACCAAAAGTGGGACGTAATGATCCTTGCCCTTGTGGCAGTGGTAAAAAATATAAGCATTGCCACGGAAAGGATGTATAAACTCTATTACCGGTTTTTTTCAAAAGCATTCACCTCCGTGAATGCTTTTTCATTTTTATCGTAATTCGTCACGTAAGTTTTCCTTTTCGCAAGAACAAAAAAATGCACTTATTCGTAACCGGTAGATGAATTCACATAGTAAAATAATAAGCAGATACTCTTATATTCTTTTCTTTCGCATGTACCGTAAGGCCATCGTTGGCTTCTTTTCTATTTGTAAACAAATTAATTATCCCGCGATTTATTTTTTATCAATATAATTATTCCTGAACTGGGATGTTTACTATTGTAAACACGTAGTTTCAACAATAGTTTTGTGTTGTATTTACGAAGTATCACTTCCTGAACAAATCGTAAAATAGATACGCAGAAAAGGAAAATACACGTAAATCTGAATAATAACCGAAATGCCCGAAAATGAAAACAATAAAAACCGCCAGTATCCTTGCAGCAATCATCGCAGTAATCTTCTTCGTCTTTCCTGCCAGCAGCCAAACTACCTATATTGATAACGGTACATCAAATACGTATACATTAGGCAATGGCGATAGTCTTTATATCCGCAGTGGTACGTTTACAGGAATTATCAATACCTGGACATCCGGTTCAAAAATTACCGTAGCACAGAATGCTTCCTTTAAACCCTCTTCGTTCAGCGGAAACCGTTCGAAAGTAATTGTATATGGTATCGCTGTTCTGCCTTCATTAAACACTAACTCAGGATTTGGATTAACGAACTATGGTACAATTACCGTGACCGGCGATGCTGCAATGAACGGAGGCGCACAAACATGGACAAACAATTATGGTGCAACTATTACATTCAAAGAAAGTATGGCTATCAACAAAGATGGAAGCAGCTTTATCAATAACGGCACTGTAAACTCCAACGATGATTTTTATTTATACTCGAATTCATCTCTCATAAATACAAATACAATTACATTCTCCGGTAATTTTAAAACAAGCAAAGGAACAGTAAATAATAGCGGTCGTTTCTACTCTAAAAAAGGTATTACCTTAAGTGGTTCTACTTCTTTTACCAATACCTGTCGTACCATCACAGATAATGGGTTTGTAGTTGATAATAACAGCACGACAGTATACAATACCGGGTTTATATGGGCCACCAACAGCGCTAATAATTCTTTTATTACCAATAGCGGTACAATAATTAATGGTGCCAACGCAAAAATGAAAAGCGTAACATTCACCAACTACGGTACTTTTACCGGCAGCGGTTATTTATATTTCACGGGAGTAACAACCGGTAGCGGCAGTTTTGGGGTTGCCGGTATAACAACAGATACTATCCGTGTATATGATGTAACAAGAAGCAACCCTTCTACAATTTTCGATAACCAATGGGGTACCGTCCGCCCCAATGTTAAATACGCTGTATTCGCTGCGCCTGACACAACCAATTCCATACTGGCAAGCTGCTCTTCACAATATGCTTCATCTTTGAGCGGTATTTCCATTTTGCCTATTACCTGGAATTATTTTTATGCAAACCTTATAAACGAGATACCCGTTTTAGATTGGTCGGCTCAATTCGACCCGGGTACCTATTATGAAGTACAACGCAGCTATGATAATACCAACTTTGTCTCTGTCGCTACTATTGCTGCCGAAACAAACAAAACGATTTATAAATATGAGGATACAAAGGCAGACAACAGGAAACAGGTTATTTATTATCGCATCAAAGGTATTGAACCAACCGGTGAAGAGAAGTTTACCGCAATAAGAGTTATAAAAAGAGCCAATAGTAATAACGGTTCAGTGGTTGTATCGCCAAACCCTTTTACAAGCCGGTTTTCCATCAATTATGAAACAATAGCAAAATCTTCGTTAACGATCCGTATCTATAATAACATGGGGCAAATGACTGTTTCAAAAACAGTGAATGCTGCTGCGGGATTCAATCAATTCACAATAACGGAAGCTGCACAATTTCCAAAGGGTATTTATGTAGTCGAAATTTCGGAAGAAATGAAAGTTATTTCTGCACAGAAAATAGTAAAACAGTAATAAGATATAAATTTTAAAATCTGAATTTGGCGCCAATACCCAAATGCGACTGGGTAAATTTTGAGCCCAGCATGTTTGAAAAATCCTGGGCAGGTGCAAAACCCACATAAAGGCTTAGTTTATGATTGAGAAAATAATCTGCCAATAATGAATACTGACCCCAAAAACCTCCCAATCGCAGCTGATCTAATATAACATTACTGCCGTCAGGGTTTTTATCAGTTGATGTATAACTATTTTTACTGTATCTATTAATATTCAAACCATAACCAATCCCTAAAGCTATCTGTGATTTTTTGAAACGGAAAAAAGCATACTCATAAAGGCTTTGGAAAATGATGGAAATGCCTGAGGCCCTATAATACTTTTCAATCGGAGTACCTGTGCCATTATTTTCATGTTCAGTACCATTGATCTTGAATGGATACAAACCTGCAGACAAACTGATCAGCAGTTTTTCCTGACGTCCAAGATGCATTTCTCCGCCAATAGCCAGTTTAGGATACACTTCACCCGAAAAATTCATTGCACTCAAACTTTTCGGAATCCCTGAATAGTCTATAGAGACACTCATTAATGCAACCTCTGCGTAGACATAAATCAGTTTTCTCCTTTTTGTTTCCTCAGCTGCCTTTTTTCCGATAGTATTATTTGTATTAATTGCGACAACAACACTCAATAAATCATCCAATTCAAACTTTGCATCCATAATTTTCTTCAGCACATTTTCCCTGCCCTCCGCATATTGAAGTAATTGCTTTTTATACAAGGCAAGATCACGAACATTGTTGATACCATTCGTATTGTCTATATATCGTACATACTGGAGAGCCTGAAAGGAGCCGGTGGTATCCTCAATAATAAAATGGTTTTTCTCTTCGTCTGTCAATAAGAATAAGGAAAGTTTATCCCCTTTTACGGCTCTCTCACAAAAAAACACACCCTCTTTTATTGCCTGGGCTGTATCATTGCTGATCAGATCAGTTGCCGTTGTATTCGTATAAAGGCGAAGGTTTTCAGAAACATAAAAAATAGAGTCATTGATATTTACTGACTTTGTATTATTAGGAGTCAGGACGACCGGACTATTGGTATTATCCCTTGTGAACTCAAACTGCTGAGGTGTATTGCGGGAGGCTTTCAGCCGGAAAGTTCCTTCCAGCAGAGTGCCATCTTTTAAAATCACCTGGCCATGCTTTTCTTTTGAACTTTGGCCGTAAGAACCTATGTTGAAAGAAAACAGAACAACTACAAAAAGAGAAAGTTTCATACTAAAAGTTTAATTATTTTATCCTTAATCAAAATAAATCTTTTGTATGAAACTTAACCAAAAATAGCTTTGCTACTTTTTTAATATTTAAGCAAAAAACTATTTTAATGAATACTTATATTTATATCGCTGATAGAGTTGAGTTTGCTTATTTTCAAGGCTTACCTGCCGGCCTTGTATAAATGCAGCAGTTATTATACTGGTACGCATATCCAATATATCTCCTTCACTGATGACTATGTTTGCGTCTTTACCAGCTTCAATAGAACCGGTACGGTCATCAATACCCAATATTTTAGCTGCATTTAAGGTTATGGCGGCCAAAGCTTCTTCTTTCGTTAGTCCATAAGCAACAGCTGTGCCTGCATTAAATGCAAGATTACGATACCTTGTACTTTCATCTTCGTCATTCAATGCAAAGGATACACCTGCCTGTTTCAGCATAAAGGGGGTCTTGTATGGTTGATCTACATCGTCATCAGCCAGTGTTGGTAAACTATGTTCCTGGCCAAGAATAACGGAGATGTTATTTTTCTTTAGTAAATCTGCAATACGATAACTTTCTGAAGCGCCAACCAATACAACGTCAAACCCGAACTCTTTTGCGAAATCTATTGCCAGCAACATTTGCCGTACAATATCGCAGTGCACAAAGAATTTTTGTTTCCTTTCAAATAAACCACGTACCGCTTCAAATTTTAGATTTGTTTCTGTATGCAAGCCCTCCTGTAAATAGGCTTTTGCCTGCCGAAAGAAATTTTTTACTTCTTCTATTTTATCAAGTCCTTCCTTCACAGGGTCTCCTGTCGCCGGGCGGCCAAAAAAGCCACGCGGTCTGTTCATCAATTCGGGCATATTGAAGTGAATCGCAATATCCATTTTATAGGCCGCGTCTTCATAGTTCCATGCATCCAGTTGCACTACAGATGAAGAACCAGGCAATAGGCCCCCCTGCGGATAAGTGTCTGCCAGTAAAATACCATTGGCACGAAGAGTTCCTATTATTTTAGAATCTGCGTTATAAGCAACAATGGAACGGATATTCGGATTATAATCGCCCAATTCATTATAATCGTTACTGCCACGTACTGCATTACCCCCTATTTCTTTTAATCCTAACTGCGTTGATGTTAATATCAAACCCGGGTATACCTGTTTACCCTTCGCATCAATTACTTTTACATCGTCGGCCGGAATAGCGATATCTGTTCCTACTTTTTCAATCTTTCCATTATTAACCTGTATTGTTCCATTTTCAATTACCTGGCCATTGCCAATATGGATGGTGCCATTCTTTATAAAAAGTAACCCTTTGTATTCCTTTGCAGGGTATACGTCATCCTGTGCTAATAAAATTGCACTGTTTAGTATAAATAAGAATAATAAAATAGCTTGTTTCATCGGAAATAGTTTTTAGTTACCGGAATTTGTTTCGTCACCACTCTCTGTTTCGAGTAGTCCCCGTTTGTGATCATGATCGCCACAGGTTAAGAGGACATGCATACTCGGCCTTGCCGGGCCGCCACCGGTTGCTGACTTTCCTTCACTGATTATTTTCTTTACCAGCCTGTTTCTTTCTTCAGCAATCTGTTTTCGCATTTCTTTGTCTTTTTCCCAATCGAAATAAATGGTTCCGTCCACAATTGTATATAATGCTTTTGCATAAATACTTAAAGGATTATTGCTCCATAAAACAAGGTCAGCATCTTTCCCCACTTTAATGCTTCCTACCTTATCATCCACATGTAATGCCTTTGCCGGATTTAAGGTTACCATTTTAAATGCATCGTCTTCACTCATACCGCCATATTTTACACTTTTTGCAGCTTCCTGGTTTAAGCGCCTTGCCATCTCAGCATCATCCGAGTTAATGCAAACATTCAAGCCAACCCGCTGCATAATAGTCGCGTTCTGCGGGATAGCATCCTGCACTTCCAATTTGTAAGCCCACCAATCAGAGAAAGTGGATGCGTTGGCCCCATGCGCTTTCATTTTATCTGCCACTTTATAGCCCTCCAGTATATGCGTAAATGTATTGACCTTAAAACCAAACTTCTCTGCTACCCGCATTGTATATATAATTTCAGGTTGCACATAGGAATGGCAGGTAATAAATCGCTTTTTATTCATTATTTCAACGAGCGCATCCAGTTCAAGATCTCTTCTTACGACTGTTGGGGTCGCTCCTTTCTTCTTATTGTTCTCTTCAGCTTCTTTTATTTTTTTCTGGTAATCGCTTGCCCTGGTAAATGCGTCCATCAATACTTCCTCCACCCCCATTCTTGTATCAGGGAAACGGCTATTGCCCATCGGGAGTGCGGTTCTTTTTACATTTTCCCCTAATGCAAATTTGATAAACGGGGCAGCGCCTTTGAATTTTAACCCTTCATCGTCTACCCCCCACCGTAATTTGATTAATTGCGTTTGTCCGCCTATTGTATTCGCAGAACCATGCAAAATATGGGAAGAAGTAACTCCCCCGCTTAAGCACCTGTAGATATTAATATCCTCCGGGTTAAGGTTATCCTGGATGCGGACTTCTGAGGTTACAGATTGCGCTCCTTCATTAATCGAAAAGGCCGCGATATGAGAATGTTCATCAATAATACCCGGCGTTAAAAATTTACCTGTTCCATCTATTGTTTTCGCTGAAGCATCCGCCAAATTTTTTCCCACCTGTACGATCTTTCCTCCTTTTACCAATACATCTGTATTTTCTAATCTTCCTTCTTTTTCATTTGTCCATACAGTCGCATTTTTAATTAACAGGTTTTCCTGTTTAGCAATTTCTTCAGAACCATAAGCACCAAATGGATATACTATTTTACCCAATTGCAATGGCTTTTTCTTCTGAACACTATCTGTTGTTTCATTTGATTTTATCAAAGTCGCAGTCCAAGAAACAGCATTGCCGGATGTATCAGAGCCTGTCCCCTGCCACAGAGCGCCGTTATTTACGCCGCTTAGACGAATAACAGGGCCTTCTGCTTTACCTCCTTTACCACCTTCAGTTTTTTTAGTAGCTGTTAAAGGAAAACTTAGTTTTATCAGGTTACCATCGTAATTCAACTTTCCTTTTAATGTATCCTTGCCAATAACATTTGCTTCGCTTGCATTCTTTATCTCCAATGTATAACCTGATGATGTGCCTCCCGCATTATTCAAAGTTAAATTGTAAGTGCCCGCAATATTAATCCATGCATCCTGCTTCACATCGTATTCATCACCCTGAACCCAATTCTGAAGGATAGTTGTCTTTTCGCCAAACAAAGGGCCGTTTGTAATTAAAAAATTAGCCAGCTTTCCTTCATCAATGCTTCCCACTTTATCATAAACACCCAATAACATAGCAGGAGTTTTGGTTAATGCTTCAAAAGCCTTGTTTTCGCTCAGGCCATATTCAATCGCTTTATGCAAATTTGTCCAGAACTGTTTTAAGTCTTTTAAATCAGCAGCTGTCAGGCAGAAAGGGATATTCGCCTTTTCAAAAGCAGCAGGGTTCGTCGGTGCCAGTTCCCAGTTCTTCATATCTTCCAGGGAAACAAATCTTGCATCATTCGGGTCTTCAACTTCAGGCGCCTGCGGAAAATTCAGCGAAAGAATATAGGGTGCCTTTGTTGCTGCAATATCATTGATCCGCTGGTATTCGTCACCGCCTCCTTTAATAATATATTGTACGCCAAATTCGTCACCGACCCTATCGGCCCTTATGTCGCTCCATTTATCACCCGACTCAAATATCTGTGGCAGGTTTTGATTATCAATCCAGGCCTGCAGGCTCATATTTACGCCTTCGCCGGCAGGCTTGCTTTTATACCACTGCGCATCAAGATAAGTCTGGCGCAGCAAGGCAACGCTTCCCATTATCGAACTCGGATAGCTTTGAGTAGATATCCCTTTGCTGAAAGAATAGTTCGCAGATGCTTTTTCTTTTATAATGACAAGGTTTTCCTTTTTGCCCGCTAATGCCACAAAAGTGCCTGTACCTCTTGCAATACCATCTTTCTGGTGCGTTAATACAGAACCAAAACCAATATCACGCAGGGGCTTAGCCTTTGCCTCATCTGAAACAAATAAGGAGGCGCCATTTACTTCGCTCCGTATTGCCTGGTTCCAGCCATATGCTCCTTTTGTATTAGATAAAAACTGCTGCGGGCCAAAGAACCCTCCGCCACCACCCTGTTGTCTTTGTGGAATGGCGATTCCATAATCACTGTAAATATCAATCAGTGAAGGGTAAATAAATTTTCCACTGCAATTCACTACAACTGCTTCTTTCGGCACAATTATATTTGTACCTGCACTCACAATTTTTCCTTTGTAAATAATCAGTGTTGCATTTTTGAGAGTTGTTTGTGCATCTTTTACGATTGTTGCATTGGTGAAAGCAAAATAACCTTCCCTCGGATCAGCAACGCCATTCACAGGAAAGGTAATCTGTGAATGAACGAGGATGGGGAAAAGAAAAAACCCAATCCACGTGGTTAGTTTTAGATTTCGCATGTGAGATAGTTTTGATTTAATTTGCGTACCTCTGATTGCCGGTAAAATAAATGTTGGTACTTTAAGCCTTAAGACGCCAAATGTAAAAAAAACATGCATGCAGATAAGCACATTTATTGACCATACCATTTTAAAACCGGTTACAACAAATGCCGATATAGAAAAACTCTGCCTTGAAGCAGCCGAGTATAACTTTGCTGCCGTTTGTGTACCACCTCCTTTTGTAAAAAGATGCAAAGTCTTACTCGAACCGACAAGCGTAAAGGTCGCTACCGTAATAGGATTTCCCTTTGGCTATTCGGCTACTGAAAGCAAACTGGCCGAAACAATACTGGCCCTGGTAGATGGAGCTGATGAAATTGATATGGTGATTAACCTGGTTGCACTCCGTATGCATGATGAAGCCTATCTCCAAAACGAAGTAAGCCTTCTTACAAATACAGTTCATCAAAAAAATAAACTGATTAAAGTGATCATTGAAAGTGGCATATTAAGTGACGATGAAATTACAACCTGCTGCCGTTTATTCGCTCCGCTCGGGATAGACTTTATGAAAACATCTACAGGGTATGCTGAAAAAGGGGCTTCAGTGGAAGCGGTGCAACTAATGCGAAAACATTTACCTCTTAACATAAAAATAAAAGCATCAGGAGGCATCCGTACTTACGAATTTGCAAAAAAGCTCATTGAGGCAGGCGCTGACAGGCTTGGATGCAGTGCCAGTGTAGCTATCGTAAAGGGTGAAAGTGGAATTGACAACTATTAACAAAAAGCGGAACCATATTTGAAGTAATAAATTAAAAAAATTATGCGGCTTTTTTTTGTATTTCTTTCCGTACTGATTACAGGTTCAGTGTTTTCACAGTTGACAACCCCTGCTCCCGCACAGGATAGTTCCTCTGTAATCGTTCATAAAGATCAGCGCCTGGATATGCTGATCCGAAAGCAGATTGAAATTAATGAAGAAACAAGCCGGGATGCACGTCGTATTGCCAAAGGGTTCCGCTTACTGGTTGTAAATACAAACAAAAGAGAAGACGCTATAGCCGCAAAGACAAAAGTATATACCTTTTTCCCTGAGTTGAAACCCTATCTCATTTACCAGTCTCCGTATTACAGGCTCAAAGTAGGCAACTTCAAAGAAAGAAAAGACGCGGAGGCTTACCAGCTACGATTAAACGCTTATTTTCCTAAAGGAGTTTTTATTGTAAACGATATAATTGAAGTAAAACTGGATACAGATCCCCCGGATAGTAATTTATAGTTTATTAAATGAGTGGCAGGTTTCGCATATCTGCCTGCAATATACCCGGCAAAGAAAGTTAGGCATTCTTAAAAATCCCGGTCGTCAGCAGGGATTGTCTATTTTTGATGAAGATTCAATCTTTATGCTGAAAGAAGAAATAAAAAGGCTGGCAAAACAATACGCTCAGGAATTCATCGAAGTAAGACATTACCTGCATGCAAACCCTGAATTAAGTTATGAAGAATATGAAACGTCTAAGTTTATTCAAAGCAAACTGAAAGAATTCGGGATTCCATTTGAAATAAAAGCAACGACCGGTGTTGTAGGCATAATAAAAGGAATAAATGCTGATAAAAAAATCATCGCCCTGCGGGCCGATATAGATGCGCTGCCCATCACAGAAGAAAACGATATTCCTTATAAATCAGGCAAACCCGGATTAATGCATGCCTGCGGCCATGACGTACATACAACCTGTTTACTGGGGGCTGCAAAAATTCTCAATGAACTAAAAGATAAATGGGAAGGAACTATAAAACTGATTTTCCAACCTGGTGAAGAGAAAAACCCCGGCGGGGCAAGCCTGATGATCAAGGATGGTGTATTGGAAAATCCCAAACCATCCGCCATTTTTGGCTTACATGTTCATCCTGGCCTGCCAACAGGTAAAACAAGCTTTCGAGAAGGAAAAGTAATGGCCAGTGCCGACGAACTATATATTACTGTAAAAGGCAAAGGAGGTCATGCGGCCTCGCCTCATTTATGTATTGATCCCATACTGATCGCTTCACATCTCATTATTGCATTACAGCAGGTGGTAAGCCGGAACAATAATCCTTACAACCCAACTGTTTTGTCTATCACATCATTCCAGGGAGGAACGACGACAAATGTTATTCCAAATGAGATAAAGCTAAAAGGAACATTCCGGGCCATGGATGAAGAATGGCGGCTTAAGGGGCATGAGCTGATCCGGAGAATCGCGACAGACCTAGTAGAAAGTATGGGAGGTGAAATTGATTTGCATATTGACATTGGGTATCCCTCGGTGTACAATAATGAAAAATTAAACAGCATTGCAAGGCAGCAAGCAGAGAAATACCTGGGTAAGGACAATGTGGAAGAAACAGAAAAGAGAATGGGCGCGGAAGACTTCGGATATTATTCACAATTGATTGCGGGTTGCTTTTACCGGTTGGGTGTAATGAACAAAGAAAAAGGAATTACTGCGGGTGTACATACGCCTACTTTTAATATTGATGAAAATGCAATTGAAATCGGGATAGGCATGATGGCATGGTTAGGAAGCAGTGTTGAATTCTGAAAAATCTAAAAAAACAGCCCGGGATTTCCGGGCTGTTTCAATATAAAACTCTGCTCTATTTTCATCGCTCTTTAAACATTCCTGAAAAACTTTTCGACTCCAGTTGTTTTTGCGCCGGTTTCATAATCATCTG
>JAFDYH010000175.1:5792-16715 GCA_018267535.1 Bacteroidota bacterium | reverse complement strand
GGTCCTAATAAAAATGTGTCTTCGTGCAGTGAATCTTTTGCGTGACAAACGAGATTCATCCCGCCGTTTTGTAAAAGTTCAATTAGTTCCTGTGCATTATCCAGTTCATCCCGCATGACTTCATTGAAACGAATAAAATCTGGGTCGCCTGTCCATGTAACATCTTTATTGGGTCTGTGAACGGGGCCATTCAGCTTTGTCGCATTCCTGTCCCTGATGGCTTGTGCTTCTGCAAAGTTCCCGCAGCTCCGCATCACACTGGCGTAGATCCGAAGCGCTATGGCCATATTTTTTATTAATTGCCTTTGCGGCGCTGAAGCCTCTATCTTTTCAAGCAGTTGGCTAACCTGTATTAGTTTTGTCACATATTTTTCGACAACCCCATCTGGTATAGCATTGTGGGCACCATGAATATCTGTGTAATCCATTTGCGCCTCTTGCTTTGAGACATTAAAAACATAAGGGAGAAAATAAGATTCCTCATTTTCTTTAAGTCGCTGTGGCGCTATTACCAGCGGCCGGTTAATCAACCGGGTTGATACACCCCAATAGATACCAGTAATACGAGATAATGAATCGCCCTTGTATTGCTGTGCCGCTTCCAGTTCATTCAATGCATGGAACAATTGCTCTGCAGAATTTTTGCCTGCCCATTCTTCGCAATATTGCATCAGCGCTTGTTGTATTGATATTTTTTCATTTGCAGTTGCCCGCTTTAGTTCTCTTGCAAGCATAGCAAGGATCAAACCTGCGTTATCTGCACTTTCATTGGCTCTGTGATAGGCTGCATCGAACCCGATGAAAATCGTTTGCGCTGATTTTTCATTGATGGATTGTATGTTTTGTAAAACAGAAACAGGATCAATAATTCCTTTAACCGGGTAGTATGAACCCAAAAAATTTTCAACCCTGGCAATACCCGGGGAGGAACGACCGATAAAATAACAATCGGGTGGAAGGTTATTGTCTATATCTTTTTTTTCCTCTTCAGAAAAATTAGTACCATCATCACGGGTGAGATAAACAGTAATATTTTTTCCCGCTTTCTTAGCACCGTCCTGTAAAGCGGTCATTAATGTTTTAACTCTTTCGCCTGTACTTTCATTTTTGCACCAGGAGGGACCGTTTGGGCCTGAGTATAACCAATCGGACCAGCAAAAACCACCGCCCGCATCATTGGTCTTGAAAAAAAATGTTTTTATTTCAGGAACTGTCCTTAGCAATTCAGCCATCATGTTTATATACATTTCCTGGGTTTCTTTTACACTTACACAAGGAGAAAAAAAAGCAACATTGCTTCTTCGCGGATGATCCACACGGGGCCCTCTCAATTGCGGGTAAGTATCAAAAAAAGCGGAAGGAAGAAAGCCCGGTTCATTAGCAAAAAATGCCGCTTCCATTCCATTATCTTTCAAAATTTTGGCTTTGCTGATAAGCAGTTGCTGATTCCGTTTAATAAAGTCCGCGGGAACAAATGGCTTCATCTTAACATCGGGAAAAAATTTGTATAACGGTGTGTTATTGCTGGCATATTCATTCCAGGGATTGCCGCCCTTTGGTATTTCATAAAAACTTTTATCCATCAGTGTGGCAATATTTATCTGTACGGTGCCGTATGGCTTTAAGACTTCAGCCTGCTTAACAAGTTTTTTAAATTCATTCAAATCGGTGATAGCAGTTCTGATAATAAAAGTCCGGTTTGTTTGGGGCTTATGAATGGAGGTTGAATCACTGCCTGTTTTTGCATATATATTACCGCTTCCTGAAATAGCTGTAAAAAAGAAAACGGCTCCTATTAATTGCCTGCATGATCTACACATAATAAAGGATATGCTTTAAATTTTAAACGCCTGTTTTGGTATCAACTCTTAGCTGTGATTACCTCCTGCTCCCGTATGAAGCGTTAAGCCTGATCTTTATTTTGTAAGCCAGACTGATATAATATTGTCCGCTTCGGGATTTAATATTGCAAAAAACAAATTTACATTACCTTTCCTTTTTTAACAAAATAAAATAAATATGAAAATATTTATTTACAAAACGTTATTTTAGTGTTCCCATTCTTACAGTAGATAAAAAAGAAAAAATGTGACCTTTACAAAATGCCGCCACATTTTGCTTAAATACTTTTAATACATGATGACAAATTCTCTATACAGGAGTTTTGTAATTGTGGCTATCCTATTGGCCACCAGGGGAGATATTTCTGCGCAGACTGATACCGTACATTACAGCTCCATATTTAACAGATATAAACCCTACCGGATTTTTCTTCCTGCCGATTACTATGGCTCTGAAAAAAGATACCCTGTAATATATTTTTTTCATGGCAACCAGGGTACTGAGAAATTGGAGATGGAAGGAGCACAGCAATTAGTAAATAGCAATGAAGTAATTCTTGTTGCCTGGAATGGAAGGTCTGAACCCACTGACATGCGACCTTATAATGTGGGTTATCACTCCAATATCAAATACCCCTTTCAGTTTAAAGATTATTTTCTGGAGTTTGTTCATCATATTGACAGTACTTACCGTACAATCAATGATCGTGCTCACCGGGCTTTAATCGGGCATAGCATGGGAGGGTTTATGTCATTTTACCTGGCGGGAAAATATCCGCAGATGGTTGGCGCTGCTGTAAGTTCAATGGGGTCGCCTGAATTTTTTGTTGGCTATCCGCAAAATCACACTGTTTACAACACCAGGTATATGTTTAAAAATTTGTATGGTGTAAATGTGCGTTTTCATAATGGTACGGAAGGAGAAGAATTGCATAACCTGAATAATGAAGTAAACCAAGGCGCTAAACGGGAATACGGTTTGGCTTATAGCTACCAGGCTTATGAAGGCGGCCATGGCATGACGGCTGCTGCATTTAAAGATGCCTTTGATTTTGTTGTTTCCTCATTTCATAATCCTCCGTCGGATCCCGTCCGGTGGCACCATGCCGACCTTTACCCTGATTTTGAAGTGTGGGGTTATCAAATAAAAAGCAACCTGCATCAACCGGGGTATATAGATCTGAAAGGAGTGACAAAAGGTGGAATGAATATACGTACCCGTAAATGGCAACCGGATGGTCCATTGATTCCTGGCGTTGAGATAAATGTAAAAACGGCCCCTCTTTATAAACCCAACAGAGCTTATACCTTTTTTGATTTTAATGAAACAGATGGAACAAAAAAGAATTCGTCCATAATCAGTGATGCTACAGGACGGATAAATTTCTCCGTAAACTATCAAAACCACCAGGTAGGCCTTTATGAAAAGAATGGGCCAGCTGAAATTGTTTTTATTCAGCACAAAGTAAATGGAAGGGATATTTTTTTGGATCACAAAAAGGAATGCAATCTCAGGTTACGATTGCTAAACCGTGGAGGAATAGCTGCTGATAAAATTAAAATTACACTTAGCTCATCAGCCGAAGGTATTTTTATCGCTAACCCTACCATTACTTTTGAAAAATTACTGGCGGGAGAAGATATATGGCTGCCGGCAGATTTTAAAGTAACCGCCTCCAACAAACCAACTACAGACGGCTCTCCTTTTAAGATAAGATTTAATCTTTCCATCACAGACAACAAGGGCAATTCATGGAAAGATGAGTTTGATGCGCCGGTATATTATGATGTTCCTGAATTTACAAACATCGGTATTGATGATGGCGATAGCGAGATATACGGCAGTGGTAATGGAGATAATATTGCAGACCCGGGAGAAACAATTATGATTTACCAGGATAGCCATCGGACAAGATTGTATTATGACGATCCTTATATTGATAATGAAAGGCTGTACGATGAATTGCAACCCGACAAATGGGGAGATGGTTATGCGCTCTCATCATTGATTCACATTTCTAAAGATTGTCCGGTGGGGCATAAAATTCGCTTTCTTGCCTGTTACGAAATCAAAGAATGGAAGACTATCAAGCGAAATGTAACTTGGGGAACATTTACTATCACAATAGGAAAACCTGAAAATAATCAGGCGCCTGCAATCTTAAAATAATATGAGTGAATGGGATATTTCCGGGTTCGAGACAGGACATTAAGAAATCAAGTACCGGGCAACATAAGCCCAATTGAAGAAAGCAGGCTTTTGAAATGATTTGATAAAAATCCTTTCTATCTTCTAACACAAAAAGAAAAACAGAAAGGAAAAATTTGGAATGTCAATTCTTCAACAGGAGTAACAGGAACACTTTATGTACCTGAGAAAATTCATATTCTCATGCATTCTTTTTTCAGCTGTCAATAACTGTGCAGGCCAGCAATATAATAACTGGTATTTTGGGAAAAAAGCCGCATTGAGTTTTAACAATCCAGGGGGTCTGCCTATTCCAATTACTAACAGCGCAATGGATACAAGATTTGCATGCAGCAGCATCAGTGATACTGCGGGTAACCTTCTGTTCTATACCAACGGGATAACGGTATATAACCGGAATCATAAAGTGATGCAGAATGGCGACGGGTTAGTGGGAAGTATCCATTCCCCGCAGGGTTGCATTATTGTTCAGCATCCGGCTTATGATAATATTTATTACGTATTTACCACCAATTTTGATGAATCGGGTCCAACAACCGAGTATCGTTATTCGGTTGTTGATATGGCTGCGGATAATGGAAATGGAAAAGTTACTGCTAAAAACGTTTTTCTTTCATCCCCAAGTAGTGCAAGATTAACCGCAGCCCGTCATGCAGATGGTACCAGTGTATGGCTTATTACCAACGATCGTTTGTCCAACGTATTTCGTGCCTGGTTAATTAACTGCAATGGCCTGCAGCTTAACCCCATCGTTTCCGCGGTTGGTGAAATCATTACAGATTGGCCATCTAACGACGGGCAACTAAAAGTAAGCCCCGATGGAAAACAATTATGTCAAATTCAAAAGTACAGTACCTATACCACTTATAATGACCCGAAAAGATTTTTTCAGCTTTTTGATTTTGATAATGCCACCGGGAAAATCTCAAATCCACGCAAAATCGCATATAACGATGAACAAAAAGATGGGTGTGAGTATTCGCCCGACTCAAAGCTTTTATATCTTTTCAGTCATTCTTTGTTAATTAATGGCCAAACGCCATATTACACCATTGACCAACTCGAGGCAAATCTTAACACTGAAGCAGAAATTATCGCTTCATTGACAAGAATAAACACCTGTACCGGTAACGGCTGCCAGAATAATTTTTTTACCAGCCTTCAATCCGGGCCGGATGGGAAAATATACATGAACCGTAAAGGCTCAAAACTTTCGGTAATCAACTACCCAAATGTAAAAGGCAACGGCTGTATGTTTGAATTGGATAAGATAGATATAGTAAATGATGGCGGACTGGGCTTGCCCAATATGATCAATGACGCCGCTTTTGATCCCTACAATAATTTCACCGCTACTGTTATTGACAGTTGCAATGGCAGGGTGCAGTTCAATGGGCAAACGGCTATGCCCGGAGCTATTCAATGGCTATGGGATTTTGGAGATGGCACTACTTCCAACCTGCAAAACCCTCAGCACAACTTCACCCCTTATAACCAGCCTTACCAGGTAAGGCTCACCATTACTTCCAGCGCAACCTGTGGTTACATTCTGCGAAAAAAACAAATATTTCCCCGCGGCATTTTCAGAACACCCGGCTTTGATTTTGTTGCCCGTTGCGATTCAGGTTATGTACGATTTGTAAACACTTCCACTTTTTTACCCGATACAGTACCCGTACAGTATATCTGGAATTTTGGAGATGGAATGACTTCAACAGAAAAAAATCCTGTTCACAGCTACTCATACTCCGGAACATTTCTGGTAAAACTGAAAATAAAAACCGGTACTCCCTGTATTGATGATTCAATTGTTAAAAACATAGACCTGCAGCAACTCAATATTCAGGCACCGCCTGACCAAACCTTAGAAGCAGGTCAGCCTGTACAACTCTATGTAACCGGTGGGGGCAGCAGCTTTCAATGGTCGCCACCTCGTTGGCTTAGCAATTCAACAATTGCAAATCCTATAGCTAAACCAATGGACACCATCACTTATGTGGTAACAGCCACAGATGATGCAGGATGTAAGGCTACCGATTCGGTCACGTTTTATGTCAAGAACACTCTTACCGGCATTAATATCCCTTCTGCATTTACACCTAACAACGATGGCCTTAACGATATGCTAAAGCCCCTGCTTGGCAGCCAATATTCGCTGAAGGAATTTTGCATTTACAATCGCTGGGGGCAGAAAGTTTTTTCAACAACTGAAGCTGGCGAAGGATGGGATGGGACACTGAATGGCCGTTTGCAGGATACCGGCACTTATGTGTGGCTTGTCAAAGTAAATGATGCGCAGAATAAAATAATAACAAAGCAGGGTACAGTTACATTGATACGATAACGAAGTAATTACATTATGCCGTTGCTATCAATTAAGATTGAAAAACAAATCGGCTTATTTTTCAAAATGCTTTTTTATAAACGGCCATGCCCCTTCTTTATAAAACTTATGTCCTCCACTCCCTTCATAAAGCTCTACATCATCCGGCGCGGCAGCGGCTGAATAAATAGACTTTAAATGTGCAAATGCTTTACGTGTTTCTCCAATTGGGAATATAGGGTCCTCTTTTCCATTAATAAGACATAAAGGCCTGGGGGTTATCAAGCCTGCTATATCACTCATTTCACTCAGGCCTAATATCCCGGGAATATAATTACAATCGCAATGAGCTATAACTCCAATGCTTCCGGCGAATGTGCAAAACGAAGAAGATGGAACTGTGACAGTAATGCGGGGGTCACAGGCTGCTGTAAATAACGAAGCTGTTCCGCCTCCTGAATTGCCAGTGATAGCAATCCTCTTTGTATCAACCGGCAGGTAACGAATTGCCCAATCTAATATTTTTGACATATCCCAAACCCTGTCGCCAATCGGAGTTCTGCCCACCAATAAATCATGCATCAACTGATCATGACAGGAAAAAGAGTTCCCATTATTTTTGTCGTATTCAGTACGGGTACTGCCAAAGGCCCGCATGGTAGGTGCAATTGCAATATATCCTTCGTTTACAGCTTGTACACAAATACTCAGTTCCGGTTGTGCGGAAGAGATTGTATCTACCACTCTTGGATAGATGCCGTCATATTGCTCAGCATTTTTTCCATGCCCGTGGGTTGTAATGACCAATGGAATTTTTCCTGTTTTATTTTTTGGAATGAGCACTACTATTGGCAGCGGTATATCTGGTTCTGTCCAGATAATCCATTTTTCGAGAACAAAACCATTTCTTTCTTCCGTTTCTTTTTTTTCAGCACGTGGAATATAGCCGGCTAACTGCCCTTCCATTTTATCAAGTCCTATTGCCTGTTTCAGGTGAGGTAAAAAAGCCTGCTGCCATTTAATGACCGCGTTCCTGCCGGTTCCACTAAACCGAAACTTCATTTCAGCATATTTATACGAGCTGTCAAAATGCCTAACAGAATTGTATTCGGATTGAAATGCGGTAGGGATATTATTAGTTTCAACACCCTTTTTATTTTGTGCCTTTGAATGAATAGAAAAGACTGTAAAAAACAGCCACAATAAGAATGAAAAGGCAATGTTGATTTTTCTTTTCGTATCCATAAGTTTATCATTTTATAATTAGCCGCTTTTTCAGGCAAATCTTATTCCCGGATAAGTTCTTTGCACTTCGAATGAATTTTAAATAGTTCGAAACAAATGCAATTTAATTGTATAGTAATAAGGCCGCCCAAATGGGCAGCCCGTGAAACCAAACTGTATATGTTCAAAATTAAAAAAAAGCTCATAGGGACACAGAGTGGAGCTTCTTAAAAAAAGAGTAGTACCTGCTGGTGAAAAAATAAATCAACTTTATAAAGAGAGCCTAACCCCTGCTTATGTTTCTTAAAAGGGCTATCACCATTAAGATAGCCCTTGCCTAAACTAACTCTAACTGCTTGCTTATTTGAGAAACACTCTTGTTTCCAGGAAAACTTTTATCCTTATACCTGTTCTATTTCCATGGCGTAGGTCTCGACTCCACTGTGCCCGGGTGAGGATGGGGAGCAGCCGCATTAGCATCCCACCAAATTCTTTTCATCATATCATCTGTTCCTCCCATTCTATCAAGAGCCTCTTTATTGTTGATGCTGTTAATCAGCCTTTCATTATTGGGATAGTGTTGCCTTCTTGGTGCAACGCCATGAAATGTACTTTGCTCATTCGATGCAACAAGCACCCTAGGATAACCTGTTCTTCTCCACTCACTCCAGCCTTCTAGTACATTTGGATAAAGTGCAATGATTTTTTGGTTCATGATCTGTTCCAGTTTCTCTTCATCTGAACCGGTAAGCGTTGTTCCCGGAGAAGCGAGAAATGCATCAATTTCACTTTGCTTCATTTCTTTATACGCTAAAAATCCATTTATATCAAAGCCTGATCCATAAACAAGTTCTGTTACATCAGCCATCTTATCCTTTCCATTGTTATATAAATCCTGTACCTCTGTAATACTTTCCTGTATTCCCTTTTTGAAATAGGCACCGGCATCACCGGTTCTTAAGCCAAACAGGGCAGCTTCAGCGAGCGCAAAATATACCTCTGAACTTCTCAGGATCGGTTGTTCTACTACTGGCACATACCAGAATAAGCTAAATTGAGAAACAGAACCTGAGCCGTAGGGATACTTATTTTCAACAGGCACACTACCCAGCAATGGCTGAGCACGAAAACCAAATGAAGCATGGGGTGGGTTTAATGAAGCGCCATCTAACACGGCAGTATCCGCTATCACCTTAGTACGCGGGTCAAGTGGATTGGTAGCCGGGGAACTACCAACCAAAGCATCCAGCAATGCTTTGCCTGTAAGCTGATGTGCTACAAAAGACTGCCTGTCTGCAGGGTTATCAAAATTATTAATCAAGGTATTGTAACTCCCATTCTGATGTGCTTCAATATCGTCTGATGTAAATATCATGGCATCATCACTTCTGCTTGTAATTAAGTCCGCTTCCTGGATATCGCTCATATTGTCTTTTGCCATTTGCTGATCCGCATATCTTACCCGCAAAGCCAATCTTAACCTTAATGAATTAGCAAATTTTTTCCATTTACTGACATCCCCGCCATAATAGAAGTCTGCGCTTCCATAACTATCTTTTGTTGCATCTAACTCTGCAGCTGCTTCCTTTAATTCCTTAAAGAAGTCCAGGTAAATATCTTTTTGTATATCATACTTGGGAGAAGCAATAGCTTCATCAGGCGCCTTGTTGGCTTCAGAATAAGGTATGTCACCATAGATATCGGTGCATTGTGAATATACCCACACCTTTAATATCCTGGCAATCGCTTTTTTATTTACAAGAGCAGGATCTTTCTCTGTTTTGCGAATGATGGCGGCTAAATTGTTACAAAAATTTGTGTAGGTGGCATTCCATGCCCCATCATCATAGTGATCAGCAAAGGGAGCATTATCACCACGAACAGTCATACCACAATAATCACCTATATCTGATGCGCCCAAACCACCGCCTATACCAGTCTGAACACCTGATAAAAGATAGTCTGGGTTAACCAAATCTTCCGATAACAAAGTGGGGTTTGTATTCAGTTCTTTAAAATCTTTGGTACATGCGTTGGCCAGCAGAATGCTTATAAACAACAGGCCAACCATTTTTATTTTAGTATATGCTTTCATAATTTATTTTTTGATATACTCTACTCATATAATTTTTTAGGACCCATTTCATTTACTTAATTGTATTCATGAAATGATATTAGAAAGTAAGATTAAGATTAATTCCATAGCTCCTGGTTGTTGGCATGCTGAACACTTCCACTCCTGTGCTACCAGCTCTTGTATTAAGATTGGTTTCGGGTGAAATGCCAAGACCTTCCATATGCTCCTCTATGTACCACAGGTTTCTTCCAACCAGCGAAACCTTCAGGCCTTTAAAAGGTGTTTTCCTGAGAAAAGAAGGCTGAAGGGCATAGCCCAACACCACTTCTCTTAACATGGTAAAGCTTCCATTTAAAACAAACTCTTCGCTTATTTGACCCCATCCACGATAAGCCCATGCGGTTTGGCCGTCAACCAGTTTTGTGTTCTGTTCATATTTTATCACGTTGCCGCTGGCATCTTTAACTTCTGTTACGCCTGGCAACGGTTCGGAATGCTCCCTGTATCGTTCAGTAAATTTGGCTGTCCCGTTAGTTTCCATGCGGTACTTGGTATCAGAATTAATTTGATTGCCCTGTACAAAATCAATTAAGAAGTTTAGTGAAATTCCTTTATAAGTCAGTGTATTGTTTAATCCCCCCGTCCATTTGGGTGTAACATTCCCCAATACACTTATATTATCTTCTCTTGCATAAGAGCCATCAGGGTTCACAACTATTTGCCCGTCCGGCGCTCTTTTATATTTATAACCTACTATATTACCAAATCGCTGGCCGGTTCTGGCTTCAACCTGAGCAGCCTGAGCTGTTGGACTAAGGAAGAAAGTTTCTACACCCGGTGCCAACTCGAGTACTTTGGAATAGTTTCTTGCATAGTTAAATGCCAAATCCCAACGAAAACTATTTCTCAGTTGAAAAGGTGTAGCATTCAAAGTGAGTTCAATTCCTTTGTTTTCAATATTACCTGCATTTACGATTTTAGTTGCATAACCGCTGCCAGCGGAAATAGAAATCGGTACAATCTGGTTCTTCGTATTGCTTTTGTAGTAGGTAACGTCGAGCCCTATACGACCTCCGAAAAATCTTAAATCGGCTCCAAACTCTATTGATCTCTTCAACTCATTTTTTAGATCGTACAAAGCAATAGTATTGCTTTGGTAAGCTATACTTTGGCCATTGAAAGAAGTGCTGCTTAAGAAATATCCGGATTGGGTTAAGTAGGCCGCTCCGTCATTTCCTGCTTCTGCATA
>JAFDYH010000175.1:4246-5652 GCA_018267535.1 Bacteroidota bacterium | reverse complement strand
TACCCTACTTCACCTGATGCATAAACAGATTGCATTTCTCTTCTTTCCAGGCTATAATAAGGATTTACCTGTTGGGCATTACTAACATCATAAATGCCCGGCACTTTCAGGTTCAGGCCTTCCCATCCCTGCAGCCGGTAGTTTCTTTTGTTTAATGAGGCTCCTAATGAAAGTGAGGCTGTAAAATTCTTAAGGTTATTTTTAGTTGCGGTAAGCAGCACATCACTATTCAATTCTTTAGTTGTGTATGTTTCATCAACAAGTCTGCCGGCAGTAGCTCCGGGGAAGCCAACAGGCCGAATGGATCGCCTCTTCTCTGTGTATTGATCAACGCCTGATCTTGCCATCAAGCTTAACCAGTTAGTAAATTGATATTTCGCAGAAACATAGCCAATGATCCGGTCCCTCTCCGCATTGTTTTTATTCTCATTGACAAGATAGTATGGATTGACAGATACACCAGGCCAACTACCGGCTGTTCCGGTTTTGTCGTAATAGTCCTTGAGAAACGGCAGTGGTACATATCGCCCCATAGCCGCAAGGTTTCTAACCACATTATTTGAAGAAAAAACACCAAGCCCTGGAGGGTTGTCTGATTTTTTATGTATATAATTAACCTTCCCTTCGATAGATAACTTATCAGTAATATTTGTAGCAGCCCTTAACGTAATTGACTGCTGGTTTTCTTTGTGATTGGGTATAATTCCTTTTATAGTAGTATTATTAACAGATAATCTTGCTGACGATTTCTCATTACCCCCGGAAACCGCCACTGAATTATTGGTTACTACCCCGGTCTCAAAAAAGTCTCTGACATTATTTTCCGGTTGGGGTAATATAGAAAAAGTTGTCGGTGGCGCACTCTTATCAAAGACAAAGGGATTCACATAAAGTTGTCCTTTCATGGCAGGCCCTAAACTTTCAAAATGCCAGGTAGGTATGGTTTCGTATTCAACTCCGCCGATATTAATTTTGTCTCCATATAAATTCATATCCTCATATCCTGTCATATACTTATTCTGAAGCTTGGGGAACAAGTTTAATTTATCGATTGTGACGTTAGAATTTACCTCAACGGCAACTCCCTTTCCACCTTTACCGGATTTTGTTGTAATTACAATCACGCCATTGCTGCCTCTTGAACCATATAAGGCCGTTGCGCTGGGGCCTTTCAACACATTTAATGATTCAATATCCTGCGGATTAATGTTGCCAATACCATCGCCGAAGTCACGTCCGTCCGAATAAACATTACCTTCTCCATATTTAGTATTGTCCAAAGGAACTCCATCCACAACATATAAAGGTTGGTTTTCACCGGTGAGTGAACTAACTCCCCTGATGATCACTTTGCTTGAGCCTCCTACACCTCCTGCAGAAAGTGAAACCTGAACACCGGCTATTTT
>JAFDYH010000175.1:940-4175 GCA_018267535.1 Bacteroidota bacterium | reverse complement strand
GCATAACCCAACGACTTCTTCTGTTTGGTGACTCCCAGGGCGGTTACTACTACATCAGAAAGTTGTTTTGTGTCTCGTGCAAGGGTAATATCAATAATAGAATTATTACCAATATTCATAGTCTGGCTGATAAAACCGGTATAAGAAAACACAAGCTTTGTTTTTCCGGGCGGAACATTGATTGTAAATCTACCTTGTTCATCGGTTGTAGTACCGGACGATGCTCCTTGTACCGTTACACTCACTTTGGATAAAGGACTTCCTTCATCAGAGATAACCGTACCGGAAATTTTTTTGGTTTGCGCATGTAACTGTAGTGCACAAATAAGCATTAAACAGAAACTAAGCAGCAGTCGTTTTAGTTGCATTTTTCTTTTCATTGTATATTTTTTTATAAGCAGCCAATTAAAAACAAGTTAAAAATAAAAGAAAGGTTTTGAAATACAAAAAATTTATTTTACCAAATTTTTCATTCGCCATTTTTTTTTGCTTATTATCTGGCAACAAATATTTCGGATTTCCTGCACGAAACTTACTTTTTTAAAACAGGCCCTTAAAATGTTTTAAAGTATTAACTATTAATAGATTAGATTGAAAAATATAGAACCCACCCTTCGTTCTGTGATAAAAATAGCTTAAAGTGATGTGTTGAAGTGCTATTTTACAAGCTGGTTTTTCAAATCCTGGGTATTTAGAAGGGATTATTAGGATTGACACCTGCCTCTGGAAGGAAACGAAAATATGAAATAGTATTATAAGTTAAAGGATAATAAAGTACCGGTTGGGAGGCAAAGACTATATCAATCTCAGAATGTAGTAAGTCTTCTTCAATGACTCATACTATTTACGATAAAAGAAAGTCTTTTATGACAGGAAACGAAATTCTTAGAATGGTTTAATAGCATTTAACTCAAACCAAATAAGCAGTATTTATGCTAGAACTACTTTTACTCCTAAACTTTCCAACTTCGCTTTATGCTCCGGAAGAATACCTTTATCGGTAACAACGGTGTTAATTTTATTGGTAGGGGCAATAAAGGCAAAACCACGTTTTTGAAATTTACTTGAATCGGCAACAACTATAACTTCCTTTGAAATACTGATCATAATCTGGTTTAAATACGCTTCCTCCGGGTTAGGTGTAGAGATACCAAAGTCAAGATCAAATCCATCAACGCCAAGAAATAGTTTATCGCAATAATAATCTTTAAACCCTCTTTCCGCCAGTATGCCGACCAGCGATAATGAATTTTTTCTCAACAATCCGCCCGGCATAATGACATTAATATTGCTATAATCAGCTAATAAAGCTGCGACATTAATGGCGTTCGTGATCACTGTAAGTTCTTTAAACTTTGACAGGTTCTTGGTAAGTTCGTAAGTAGTGGAGCCCGAATCAACAATTATGGTATTGCCTTCCGCAATTAACTCGGCCGCTTTTTTGCCAATTCCAATTTTCTCAGTCAGGTGTTTTTTTTGTTTATCAGATAATGGATAATCTTCTTCCGAATGGTTTTGTTCAATACGAATAGCGCCCCCTCTTGCCCTTATCAAAACCCTCTTCTTTTCCAACTGCATCAGGTCATTTCGGATGGTAACTCCTGTAACACCTAATTTTTCACTAAGCTCTTTTACATTAACCTGGCCGTTTGATTTTAGCGCTTCCAGTATCTTTATCCGCCGATTGACTGTTGACTTGCCTTCGCCTTTCTCCATAAATTTTTTTTGGTCGTAATACTAAAATAATTAACCGTAAGCAATTACAATAAAAATTTATACCAACCAGAACTAAAATGTTTTCATTGCCATTACCAGAATTTAAGTTAGCTTAAATAACGATTTACCTTTTTATCGATTTGGCAAAAAAAAATGAAATTGCTTTTATTTCCTAATTTTATTTTAAATAAAATATCGAAACCTTACTTTTTAATTAAAATATTTTTAATATTTGCCATTATTGGAATTAGGAATCCTAAGTAAAGTCGGTAATAAATTACAAATACCTAAAACTGATGTTAAGAATTGATTCGACATTAAGACCAATAACACTCAATTTGAAACTGAAAAGATTTTGGAGTCTCTCAGAACAAAAAATTTATCTCATCGAAAAAAAATATGACGGAACAAAAGGCTCACCGGTTTTTACCAGCAAGGGCCAATATACAACACGGGGCTGGACGGAATGGACACAGGGCTTTCAATACGGCTCTGCCATTCTGCAATACGATGCCACCGGTGAAAAATCATTTTTGGAATCAGGAAGAAAAAATACCATTGAAATGATGGCTCCGCATATAAGCCACACCGGGGTACATGATCATGGATTTAATAACGTAAGCACCTATGGAAACCTGCTTCGTCTAATACACGAAGGCAAAATACCCTTCAATGAATGGGAAAAAAGCTTTTACCAATTAGCCATAAAAATATCCGGAGCCATACAGGCCAGCCGGTGGACTGCAATAAAAGAAGGTGGCTTTATTCATTCCTTCAACGGCCCCCACTCACTCTTTGTTGATACAATCCGATCAGTTCGTGCATTAATTCTTTCACATAGCCTTAAGCATGTTTTGCAGGCGGAAGGTGATGTAAAAGTTAGTTTACTTGAACGTGCCATTGAACACCTAAAGGCTACGGCTAAGTATGCTGTCTTTTATAATGAGGGAAGAGACATATATGATGTTTGGGGACGTACAGCACATGAAAGTATATTCAATACAAAGGATGGTAATTACCGTTGCCCAAACTCTCAACAGGGATATTCAGGGTTCACTACATGGACAAGAGGCCTCGCATGGGCAATCTGCGGATTTGCTGAACAATTGGAATGGTTTGATCAAGCAAATGAAGAAGAACTGAAAGCCTTTTCGGGGAAGAATAACATCATTGAATTTTTACTAAAAGGAGCCAAGGCGACCTGCGATTTTTATATTAATCATACGCCGGCCGATGGTGTTCCTTATTGGGATACCGGTGCACCCCATCTTGACAAATTAGGTGATTATTTGAATAAGCCCGCCGATCCTTATAATGATTTTGAACCGGTAGATAGTTCGGCTGCAGCCATTGCAGCCCAGGGATTATTAAGATTAGGAAATTATCTTCAGCAAAAAGGAGAAACCAAAGATGGCGACCGCTATTGGCAGGCAGGCCTTGTTGTGTTGAATACTCTTTTAGATGAGCCCTATCTAAGTACAGATTCAAAACACCAGGGATTGCTACTTCATTCCATTTA
>JAFDYH010000175.1:0-891 GCA_018267535.1 Bacteroidota bacterium | reverse complement strand
AATGAAACATACTATACTTTTTTCAATATATAATGTATGGCAGAAAAACCAAGATATTCAAGAGTAGCGCAACTTAAAACTGCTGAAGACTTAAAAAATTATTTGGCCGGACAAAACGTAGCGTTGGGCTTTGATGATGAATTAATGACTCCGCAGGCTTCGCCATTTAATCAATCAGTAAAACTTAAATCAGGAAGAGTAATTGGAAACCGGCTTTGCATTTTGCCAATGGAAGGCTGGGACGGTACTGCCGATGGAAAACCGACAGATTTTATTAAAAGAAGGTGGGAACATTTTGCCATTAGCGGCGCAAAACTTTTATGGGGCTGTGAAGCAGTAGCAGTTTCTCCCGAAGGAAGAGCAAACCCCCGTCAACTGATGATTAATGATGCCAACTTCACAGATTTCGCGGACCTCCATCAAATGATTGTTGATAAACACGCTGAAAAATTTGGACAAACAAATGATTTATTGGTTGGCCTGCAATTAACGCATTCCGGCAGGTTTTGTAAGCCCACCGATAGCAAAAAATTTGAATCAAAAATATTATATCAGCATCCGGTATTAAATAAAAAATTTGGCTTGGGTGAATCTTATCCACTATTGACCGATGATGATATTGATGAATTAATTGAAAAATATATCAAGGCAGCAGCGTTGGCACAAAAAGCCGGATTTGATTTTGTAGATATCAAACATTGTCATGGGTATTTGGGCCATGAATTTTTAAGTGCTTTTAACCGTGAAGGAAAATACGGCGGCAGCTTCGAAAACCGCACAAGGTTTTTTAGAAGTATAGTTGAAGGAATTAAGAAAAATGTACCGGGATTGGAAATTGGTGTACGGTTAAGCAGTTTTGATTTCGTTCCATTTAAAAAAGGGATTGATGAT
>JAFDYH010000174.1:3308-5387 GCA_018267535.1 Bacteroidota bacterium | reverse complement strand
TACAATAAATATTTGGCGTGCTCCATCCGCTGACTTTGATAGAAGTCGAAGATCGTAGCACCAAACATTTCTTTAAACCCTTTTTTCAGGTAACATTCATTCATCGCTACTTTACGGCTTAGCTCTTTAATGGTAATCGGCTCCCCGATTTGCTGGATGAGTATTTCACGGGCATTAATAATTTTTTGCCTATCCGCTTCATTGGCCAGGAACCTGCAATTGATCACATCAATCTGCTTTTCCCCGATCATACAATCCATACTGTACAACAACAGTATTTGTATTTGCGCATTGATGTAAATATTCTCGAGGCTGCCGGTAAAATTATTATTCAATAATCCTTCAATTACAATCCTGGTCTTACCACATAGTGGAAGAATTTTTGTAAACGAGGACCCATGCCGGAAAGCCAGTATATTATCAGAAAGAATAGTATTGGTTTTTCCTGGTTTTACAAATTGAGAAAGGACGGCTGGGGAAAATTTAAAGCTGAGGATATCAACGCTCTCGGCTCTCTCCGAACAATTTTTCGACTCATTTATCTTACAACCATCGCACTCCGAATCTTTCTCCCGGCAATATGTATTTCCGGAAATACAAAATTTAAGTTCGAGATAATTTTCTTCCGGCTCTGTTTTTTTAAAATGATAGACCATCATGCCGGTGTCTTCCATATTCCACTGCGGATGACGATGATAGCGCCTGATACTGTATTGAATGGAACCAGGTACCTGGCTTTCCCTCTCCTGCATCAGAAACATTTGCCCCTGCATAACGGGTTGCTTATAAGCTAATGACAATATATCAGGCGGGGTATGCATTTTTTCAATAAAACAGGGTGCAAATCTAAGATTTGAGCCCCAACTCCTGAAGGAATATGAAGTAATACCTATAACGAAGAAAAAAATTTACGGTGCTATGACACGCTGAAATTATACATATCTGCTACTGTAGATTTCTAACAAGATAATCGGCCAAAACGCTGTACGCAAGTGCCGAGGGGTGACCATCTTTGGGAACAAAATATTTTTTATCAGAAAAATTAATAACAGCTGATACAGGCAGCACCTTTCCTCCTGAAGGCCTGATAGCATTGGAAATGCAATTTGTTACTGAATCCTGGCTAAGCACTTCAGATATCTTGTTCCTGGTAGCATTACTATCCCAGTTAAGTATAACTAACCGGCCACCCGTTGCATTGATCCTTTCTGCCATTTTTTTAATCATCAGGTATTCCCTGGAAAGGTCTTTTGCGGATAATTTACGTATCGACCAGTCAAGAGCTATTTTTTCAATATTATTCCTGATAAAAGTAAAAGCACCAAAAAAACTTGCATAGTAAGCAAGGCTAAGCCCTTTTATTTTATGAAATTGAAATGAAGGCCCTTTAAACACCAGAGAATCACCGGAAACCTCGAAATATGGCCCAGCCATATTCCAGGTATATAACCCGTTTGCCCGTATAAGATGATCTAAAAGAAAAGTATAGACGAATACCCTGTTGCGATTATCCTGGTTGGCATACTTGAACTTAAATAGCTGGTAAACCTGGTGAACACCAAAACCATTACAACCGCGGTTCACAGCAGATATTCCGGAAAGTTTACCATACTGACAGGGAAGGGTTTCCTCATCGGGCAGGCATTCGCCCATTGTAACACTACAGCCCAGAAAGACAGTTTCCCGCCGGTTGCTGTCATTGCGGTATCCTTTCCTGAACGGGTAATTATATTGATTATGAATAGTATCGTTTAATACTGTATAAAATGTATTATAAATAGTATCTCCCCCCGAAAAATATTCAACTGCTTTTAGTTTACCGGTATCCTTAAATTTATATCCCATCAGTGAATCGTACCTGAAATAGGAGTTGATGGTACTGTTTATTTTTTTAGTCCTGAAAAAAAGGCGATATCCAAACTCAATGATCAAAAGAAAAAAGAGGGTGGCAGAAAAAAGAAATAATAGCCTGGATATTTTAGCCCGGGCCCTGAGCCTGTATGCAAAGTAGCCCTGTATAACCAACAGCAGGATTAAGAAAATAAGCGGCTTCTCCATATTATCATCAAATACAAGTTA
>JAFDYH010000174.1:0-3244 GCA_018267535.1 Bacteroidota bacterium | reverse complement strand
AGGTATCCTTTTTTTCAAAAAAACGATAATAAAACCATAATTATCTGCTTTTTAGCACTTGTAACAAAAAAATTCCTTTATTTCACTGAACTGTTAACTTTGCAGCTTCCCGCTAAAACCGGGTTTTTTGTAATCCTTTTTCATGATTCATCCACATACTTATATTCATCCCAACGCAAGGCTTGCTACCAACGTTAAAATTGATCCATTTACTGTTATCCACCAGGATGTTGTTGTCGGTGAGGGTACCTGGATCGGCTCGAACGTAACCATAATGGAGGGAGCCCGCATTGGTAAAAACTGCCGCATTTTTCCCGGTGCCGTAATTGCCGCCATACCGCAGGATCTGAAATTTGAAGACGAACGAACAACAGTTGAAATTGGCGATAATACCACCATCCGTGAGTTTGTTACCATTAATCGTGGTACAAAGGATATGGAGAAAACAACGATCGGTAAGAATTGCCTAATTATGGCCTATAGCCATATTGCCCACGACTGTATAGTGGGCAATAACTGCATCATGAGCAACAATACACAGATGGCGGGGCACGTGGTAATGGGTGATTGGGCGATACTGGCCGGCATGTGTGCTGTACACCAGTTTGTAAAAATCGGTCAGCATGCCTATATCGGTGGCGGCTCATTGGTTGGTAAAGATGTACCTCCTTACATAAAGGCCGGCCGCACTCCTTTAAGCTATGCAGGCGTAAATTCGATTGGACTGAAAAGAAGGGGATTCAGCGTAGAAAGAATTAATGACATCCTGGATATATACCGGATACTCTATAATAAAGGAATGAATACGACGCAGGCCGTTGAGTTTATTGAAGAAGAAATGGCTGCTACTGATGAGCGGGACGAAATCGTAACATTTATCCGGGAAAGCGGAAGAGGTATTATCAAACGCTTTACCAAAGGAAGTAATGATGACGATCTTACTATCTGATACGGGTAAGCGCTTTAACCGCGACTGGATATTCCGCCATTTAACTTACACTTTTGAAGCAGGCAACTCGTATGCGATTACCGGGCCAAATGGTTCGGGTAAGAGTACGTTGCTACAGGCTATCTCCGGCTCACTGCAGGTAAGTGAAGGAAATATTCTATACTCAACTGCCAATAATCAAATATCAATTGAAGATGTATATCGACAAGTATCCATCTGTGCGCCTTACCTTGAATTAGTAGAAGAAATGACTTTGGCCGAATTTCTTTCCTTTCACCAAAATTTCAAGGATTTTATTCCGGGAATTACTACTGAAAAAATTATTTCTACCCTTACTCTCGAAAACGCGGCACACAAACAAATCCGTTATTATTCATCCGGCATGAAGCAAAGAGTGAAACTGGCGCAATGCATCTTTTCCAATACCGCCATTGTGTTATTGGATGAACCCTGCACCAATCTTGATACAACCGGAATCGATTTATATCATCAGCTGATTGAAGAATACTGTAGCAAAAGAACTGTTGTTGTAAGCAGTAATGATAAAGTAGAATATGATTTTTGTAAAAATGTAATCAGTATTCTTGATTACAAATCATAAATCCCTATTTTTTCTTTATTGTAATTGTTGCTACATATTCACTTACATCATGTGGGTGAGAAGTTGAAGGATACGGATTTAATGCAGTCAGTTCTATTGAGTATTTATCCCCATCTATTAATTGCTCAACCGGGTGATAAATTTCCAGGGCCAGGCTTCCTTCTTTTCCACCACAGGTTTCCATTTCTATACTGGCGGAACCCCGCCATACACAGACTGCACCTTCCGGACAACGGGAATCATCAACTAACTTTGTAAAACCAAAACAAGCTGAACTATTATTACAAGGGTATTTTTTCTCTCCGTATTGAATCGTCACAACTGTACTATCACCAAGACCGCTACAACCTGCGGAACTCACATTCTTATCACAGGAAAAAATAAATAAAGCAACTACGATTACCAGAATAACACTTTTCATCATTATGAATTTTGAATGGTTGACAACATACGCAAAGCTATCGTTGCATAAGACTTAATCATTTAAGCCGATATTAGAAATTCCTTGCATTTGCTGATCATCCGGGAAATCTTTACCTTTTAATTTTCATTTATTGTATTTCGGTCAGCCAAAGCAGCCTACATGAGCAAACAAACACTTTTTGTTGTTTTTGTTTTAGCGGTTCTCGGCCTTTCTTTTAAATTGCCAGACGACCCTGTAAAACGTATTAACCAGGCCTTACATAGTTTTTTCAGGCAATATCCGCAGGAAAGAATTCATATTCTCTTCGATAAAGAAACTTATTCTCCAGGAGAAACAATTTGGCTGCATGGATATTCTTTCAACAAATCAGTTCCTTACCCAATCAGTAAAATAGTATATGTTGAACTGATTGGAAACGATCAAAAGACTATAGAAAAACTTACCCTACCCGTTGATTCCTCCGGATTTTCAGGAAATATTGATTTGCCCGCTCAACTGAATCCAGGCTCATATTATATTCGTGCCTATACCGCATGGATGCTCAATTTTAATGCTGCATTTCTCTTTTATAAAAAAATAGATGTTGTAAGTGAGGGTAATACCCCATTGCCTCAAAAAGAAAATAGCAAGTCAAAAAATGATTTTACCATTGAATTCTTTCCTGAAGGTGGGGATTTGGTTCAAAGGCTAACGAGTCTTGTCGCGTTTAAAGCAACTGATGAAGAAGGAATGCCTGTAAATATTACCGGAAAAGTAATGGATAGTGATGGAGCAACAGTAGCCTTTTTAAATACTATACATGATGGTATGGGAAAATTTGCTATTCATTGTTCGTCAAAAAAAACTTATTCAGCTACGGTAACTGCAAATGGGCTAACAAAAACCTTTCCCTTGCCAGTTCCGAAAAACAGTGGCATTGTCCTTTATACCAGGCATGAAACAGACAGCCTTAATGATTACTTGTACTTTCACCTTTCAAGAAGTTTGATAGAAAAGGAAAAATATGAAGACCTTATCATTTGTGCTCAAATGGGAAACCATGTAGTATTTTCCAGGATTCGTTTTGATGAAAAAACTGCCGGCGACCCTGTCGATACAATACTTGAAGCAAATTCTTATCTGCCATTGAAAGGTTTTCCACCCGGTATTTTACATTTAACCATATTTAGCGACTCGGCAAAGCCATTAGCAGAACAATTGCTATTTCTGAATCCACAGCTTATCAAACAATCTACGGCAATTACTATTCAGACTGGCTCATCCGGCAATG
>JAFDYH010000173.1 GCA_018267535.1 Bacteroidota bacterium | reverse complement strand
TCGTACCTGCTTTATGCGGTTACTAATTTGTATGAGCAGATCTTCGTTCATATGGAGCTATTCAAATGAAATACAAAATAATTATTATCTCTGACATCACCGCCGTATTGCCTACAATTAAAAGTTTAAGGCAGCAGCAAAGAACCCATGTTCCCTCTGAAAAACACCTGCAACGTTTTTTAAAACCCGATTGTCAGTACCATAAATATACCTCCAATGGCGAAGTTGATAAATATCCGGGCTTTTTGTATTGTATCCGGCATTTGTTTTTTGGCTGCTTGTAACAAATCCGGGCTTGACCAGTACCCGCCTGTTATAAACCCGGTAAATATACCCATTGGCTCTTCAGATATTACCCGCTCAATGAACGATTTTGCATTTGATTTCTTCAAAACAGTTTTAAACAATGATAAGACGGAATCGAATAAACTAGTCTCTCCCCTTAGCATTTTTATCACCTTAAGTATGATTTATAACGGTTCGGGTAATGCTACTAGAGATTCCATTGCACACGCTTTACGTTTAACATCAGGCGATATTCAAAAACTGAATGATGTCTGCAAAATATTGATTGAAGGATTGCCCACTGTAGATAATAAGGTAAAAATTTCATTGGTCAATTCCATCTGGTATAATACAAACGGGCCTCAGCCGGTACCCGATTTCCTTACAACCATAAATCAATCGTACCATGCTGCTGTTAAACCGGTTGATTTTTTTAATTCAGAAACAGCAATAAACGAAATCAATAACTGGGTTGCAGACAATACCAACCAGAAGATAAAAAATATACTCGATAATATAGATTCTGGCGATTTAATGTTCCTGATTAACGCTATTTATTTTAAAGGGCCCTGGAAAAATAAATTTGAAGTATCAAAGACAATTAATGAAGATTTTCATACATCAGAAGGAAATCTAGTATCAACCCCTTTTATGGTCCAGGAAAATACAATTCATTATGCACACAGTAACAATTTACAAGTGGCAGAACTTCCCTACAGCGCCGGAGAGTATAATGTTTATATTGTACTTCCGGATGAAAACACCCATCTGACGGAGACTATGGCCTCGATTAACGCAACTACTTTCCACGAGTTATTAAGCGATACACAATCTGTAAAATTCTCGATTCATTTACCAAAATGGAAATCTTCTTACAAAATCAATTCACTCAGACCCGGACTGGCAGCAATGGGAATGGATATCGCCTTTACAGACCAGGCTGATTTCACAAAAATGTATACTCATCCGGTACAGGTAACAAAAGCTATACATCAAACTTTTATTGAAGTAACCGAAGAAGGAACTGAGGCTGCTGCAGCAACAGTAATAGGTGTTGGGACCACGGCATCAACTTCTCCCCCGGTTTTAAAAATTAATCGTCCATTCATCTATGTTATTGCAGAAAAGAGCAGTGGTACTATATTATTCACAGGCGTTATAAATAATCCGGCTCAACCTTAATATACTGTTCGATAAAATATAAAAGCTGGTTTGGGTATCCCAAACCAGCTTTTATGCAATGTAAAAAATTTTATTAACTGATCTTCTCTACCTGCATATAATTCAATTCCACCGGCGTAGAACGGCCGAATATTTTCACCGTAACCTTTAATTTCTTTTTTTCATCGTTCACTTCTTCAATTACACCGTTGAAGTCATTGAACGGCCCTTCTATAATCTTGATTGTTTCGCCAACAATGAAGGGTTCGCTGATACTTACACCACCTACTTCGGCCATCTCATCCATTTTGCCTAACATCTTATTTACTTCTGCTTTGCGAAGGGCAATGGGGTTTTCCTTCCCAAGGAAATGAATAACACTATTGGTATTCTTAATAGTATCACGAAGATCATCTCCCAGTTTACCATCAATGATTTCGATCATGACATAACCTGGGTAATAGTTTCTTTCACGCACCACCTTTTTACCATTCTGTACTTTGTATATCTTTTCTACGGGCAGAAACACCTGCTTTACAATTTCACTCCAACCACCCCTTGAAATTTCCTTATCCAGATACTCTTTCACTTTACGTTCCTTGCCACTTACCACGCGAAGCACATACCACTTCGTTTCCTGTTGTGTTGTATTTTGAGTTGTACCTTCCATTGTTATGCAAACAATTTATAGATCTGTTTTAATATCGTACCTACACTAAAATCCATTACTCCTACAAGAAAAGTGAAAAGCAAAGTAGCCACCAGCACAATCATTGTTGACTGTTGCAGTTGCGCCCATGTAGGCCAGGTCACTTTTTCCATCAGTTCTTTGTACGATTCCCTGAAATAATTAGCAATCTTATTCATGTTCCTTGTTTTCTGATTATTCAGCACGGGCGGAGAGATTCGAACTCCCATCAACGGTTTTGGAGACCGCTATTCTGCCATTGAACTACGCCCGTATGAGAACTTCTCCAACTTCCCCAAAGGGGGGCTTTTGAAGCCTCAAAATATTTGAAAAGAACTTTCTTAAAGAACAAAGCACCTAGGATATCACACCTAAGTACTTTGCAAAATTATAAAGACTCTCCACATAGTCCCTTCAGGGATTTCGTGGGCCATGTTCTTACTTCAAAATCTCAGTTACCTGGCCAGCGCCTACAGTACGACCGCCTTCACGAATAGCGAATTTCAAACCTTTTTCCATCGCGATTGGCTGAATCAATTTTACAGTCAGCGATGTATTATCGCCAGGCATTACCATCTCTGTTCCTGCAGCCAATTCTACTTCCCCTGTTACGTCTGTAGTACGGAAGTAGAACTGAGGGCGATATTTGTTGAAGAATGGAGTGTGACGTCCACCTTCTTCTTTGCTCAATACGTACACTTCGCATTTGAATTCAGTGTGCGGAGTGATAGAACCTGGTTTGCAGATAACCATGCCACGGCGGATCTGGGTTTTTTCTATACCGCGGAGCAAAAGACCTGCGTTATCACCAGCTTCCCCTTCATCAAGAAGTTTACGGAACATTTCAACACCCGTTACAGTAGAAGCAAGGGGGGTTGGTATCAATCCTACGATTTCAACCGCTTCGCCTACTTTAACGCGGCCTCTTTCGATACGGCCTGTAGCAACAGTACCACGACCAGTGATAGAGAATACGTCTTCAACAGACATCAGGAATGGCTGATCAACCGGGCGCGGAGGCAGCGGAATATAACTGTCAACAGCGGCCATCAATTCATCAATAGCACCAACCCATTTAGCATCGCCTGCGAGTGCACCTGTTGCAGAACCTTTAATGATCGGTGTGTTATCACCATCAAAACCGTAGAAAGTAAGTAAATCACGGATTTCCATTTCTACAAGCTCAATCAGTTCTGGGTCATCAACAAGGTCAATTTTATTCATAAAAACAACAATCTTAGGAACGCCTACCTGACGGGCCAGCAGAATGTGTTCTTTTGTTTGTGGCATAGGGCCATCAGTTGCAGCTACCACGAGAATGGCACCATCCATCTGGGCAGCTCCAGTGATCATATTTTTTACGTAGTCAGCGTGACCAGGACAGTCAACGTGAGCATAGTGACG
>JAFDYH010000172.1 GCA_018267535.1 Bacteroidota bacterium | reverse complement strand
GGTTGGATGGATTTAATAGTAGTGGGGCAGTTTATGCCCATTCGTTTTTTTGTCAATGAAAAAGGAACACTGAAAGACCAAACAAATAATTACGGGCTCGGTAAAACAAACGGCTGGTGGCGCCGCATCCTTGCCGACGATTTTGATAATGATGGTGATATTGATTTCATGGTTGGAAATATCGGCCTGAATAGCCCTTTTAAAGCAAGCGAACAAGAACCTTTAAGTATTACTTATGGGCCTTTTTATTCCGCCAATATCATTAACCCGGTAATGGCTTACTACAATAACGGGGTAAACTATCCATGGAATACAAAAGATGAAATAGCCAGCCAGATACCATCCATACAAAAAAGGTTTCTGCATTACTCCGACTATGCAAAAGCAAGCCTTACTGATCTTTTAACGAGTGAGCAATTACAAAAATCAGCGACTGTCGAAGTAAAAACGCTTCAATCTATATATCTCCGAAACAATGGCAATAATACATTCGCCGTTATCTCCCTGCCTGGCTGTGCCCAGTTAAGTGCATTAAACGGTTTAGTCTCTACAGATATTAATGGAGACAAGAAAAAGGATATTATCCTTGGTGGAAACTTATATCCTTTTCGTGTACAAACCGGCCCTCTGGATGCGTCTATCGGTTTGCTATTACAACAAGATAGCCAGGGTAGTTTTTCACCGCTACCCTATTCGCAAACAGGCTTGTTTATAGATGGGGATGTGAGGAATATAATAAGCATAAAGACCAAAAAAGGGTATTACATACTGGCAGCAAAAAACAATGGAAAAGTACAGGTGCTGAATTTTACACCTTAATATGCCGATAACCAGTTATAACGGTTATATACATTAGACTTTAGAAATTTACATCGTAAGGTTTCAATTGTTTTATCTACCGGATTCGAAGTTTGCGGATAGGCCTGGAGAAGGAACTCCTTTCTAATAGCAAAGCAGGATACTTTCGATAACCATGCTTTTTAGGCCGCTAAAACCGCATAGGATGGAAAGAATCGTTTCCTGTTTGGCTACTAAATTTACGATGAACCTCTTTCCCGGTTATGATATACCCATTGCTTTCGCATTGTTAAGTTCGGTTTCAATAATTGGTCGTACCAGTTCAAAAAGCTCTGTTACCTGTTTGAGTTTTTCCGGAATCAGTTCTGTTTCTTTTTCAAACCTCGCTGACGACTCGATTGCTGTTATGAGTTCAAGCATGCTGTTCATTTGAAGAATGCCGAGGCTGCTTTTCATTTTATGTGCTTTCTTGTATACAAGTTGCCAGTTTTCATACAAGGCTGCTTCTTTGATTTCCTGGAGCCCTGTGGGTGTTGTATCAAGGAATAACTGCAGTATTTCACAGAAATATTCGTTGTCTTCCATTTCATACAAATGGGAAAGATTATACAATTCGCTTTCACTTTTTGTTACCTGCCGTAATGGTGGCTGAACTGAATTCTGAGCCAGTAAAAATCTTCTCAGGTGTTTAAATAATTCTGCAGGGGAAAATGGTTTCGTGAGGTATTCATTCATACCCAGTTCAAAGCACTTCATCTTTTCATTCCGCAAAGCACTCGCTGTCATGGCAATGATAGGCGTATTCATAAGCAGTTTTTTCCGGATATAGGTTGCCGTTTGAAAACCATCCATTTCCGGCATTTGCATATCCAGGATGATCAAATCAAACTTTTCTCCTTCTTCAAGCCTGTTTACAGCTTCGCGCCCGTTATCAGCTATAACAGTTATAATTTCTTCTTTCTTCAGAATATTGAGGATGACCTTCTGGTTGATTTCATTGTCTTCGGCAACAAGTATCCTTTTTCCTTTAAGGACTTTATTGTTATTATTCGGATTTACTTCCGGTAAAAATTCTTTTGTGTTTTTTTGTTTTGCGTAGGGATACTTGATAGTTACTTCAAAGACAGTTCCGCTTCCGGCTACACTTTTTACTTCTATCTTGCCGGCCTGCATTTCTACAAGCTGCCGGGTAATAGCTAATCCAAGACCAGTACCTCCGAACTTTCTTGCTGTTGAAGAACTGGCCTGCTCAAAACTGTTGAATATATTCTGAATTTTTTCTTCCGGTATACCAATACCCGTATCTTCAACAGAGAACTGAAGAGTTACTTCTTTCTCTGATTGGTTTAACTTGCCGATTGACAGTTTTACAGAACCTTTCTCTGTAAATTTCAATGCATTGCTCAGCAGGTTGTTCAGTATCTGGTTTAACCGGTAGGGATCTCCTTCCAGTTGCTGGGGTATTGTTATATCCTGCATTAAAATAAGTTCAACACTTTTTTCCTTTGCCTTAATGTAAAAGGGGGCCAATGTGGTATCCAGGATTTCACGCAGGTTAAACCGGATGTGTTCTAATGAAAGCTTACCAGATTTTATTTTGGACAAATCCAGTATATCATTGATCAGGAACAGCAGGTTATCGGAAGACTGCTTGATGATATTTACAAATTCCTTTTGTTCTTCATCCAGTGGAGTACCCATCAGTACATTGGTCATCCCGATAATTCCATTCATAGGTGTTCGGATCTCATGGCTCATATTTGCCAAAAACTGCTCTTGTAGCTGTTCTGCATGCTCCGCTTTTTTCTTTGCTTCAATCAGCTTTTGTCGATATTGCACTTTATCGGTGAAATCAGTGGCGATTCCGCTTACCCCATAAATATTATTCTTCCTGTCAAATAACGGGAACTTTGTCAGCAAGAGGTTCCTTCCTCCATTGACATTGTATATTGTTTCTTCACGCTCCAGTGAGCGCAACGTGCTTATTACTTCATCATCAACTTTTTTGTATTCCCGGGCAAGTTCTTCACTTGTAATATCAAAATCGGTTTTACCAATTACATCCGTGTCTTTAAGATTCAGCAGCTCGAGAAAGGCCTTATTGGCAAACAGGTAACGTCCCTCCAAATCTTTCACAAAAACAATTAGTGGGGTGTTGTCCAATATGGACTGAAGCCTGTATTGATATTCTTCCCGTTCTGCCCGTATTTTAGCCAGTGCATTATCAACCAGTTTTTTCTCTGTAATATCTTTTGATGAGGTACAGATCCCAATAATTTCATTCCTGGCATTACGCACAGGGAAATAACTGTTATGATACCATTTTTTCCCTTCAGGTGTATCGGCAGGCACTTCTGTTTCTTCAAGCCCGCCCTCCATTACTTTCCGGAATATCTTTATGAAGCTTTCTTTTCTTTCCGGCAGTATATAGTCCAGTATATTATCACCGAGGTTACCCTTCTTCCCGGTTGGCGTGGTAATACTCCTGCTACCCACTTCATTCATCATCATGATGCTGTAGTCATGGCCAATCATAAAGAAACCCTCTTTTGTACTTTCCAGCATTGCTCTTATCTTTTGATCCGAATCCCGCAGTTTTTCTTCTGTGATTTTCAAATTAGTAATATCAGTATGCGTGCCTAATATTCGTAATGGTTTACCATCGGCCGATTTATCAATTACAACACCCCGGTCTAATACCCACTTCATGGCACCATTCTTACAAATCATACGATACTCGAGTGCATGCCTGTCAGATAACCCAGCCTTGTATTTGCGATCGTTTTCTTCAAGCAGCCAACGATCATCCTTATGCGTACATTCCCACCACAGGTTTACATTATTTGTAAAATCGGTAGGAGAATAACCAAGAAAATCAAATGCCGTTTTCGAAAAATAAGTTTCGCTGGTTCTGAAATCATGCTCCCATACGTTATCGCCTAACCTTTCCAGCGTTGTCCGGAATTTATATTCGGATTCACGGATATATTCTTCCTGTTTTCTTTTTTCAGTAATGTCATGGGTTACAAGTGCGGCCCCAATAATCATTCCTTTATCATCACGCACCGGGGAATGACTGATACGTATCCATTGGGGGCCTCCTGGTGTGTCATATTTCGCCTCATGATTAACCAATTCCCCCTTAAAAACTTTTTCCAGGTTTTCAACCGCCTGCTTTTGTTCTGACTCCACAACAAAGTCAATGAGGTTCATGCCAACAGCTAAAGGCTTACCACTAATCATTTCCATTCCTTCTTTTGCCTGCCTGTTTACAAGTAGTAATTCATAGTCCCTGTTGATCATAAAAAAACCTTCCCTTGTATTATTCAGCACGGACTGCATCAGTTGTTCTGACTTTTTTAGTTGTATATCTGCTTCCTTTTTCTCCGTAATATCTTTCACTACGCATTGGTAGCCTGCAAAATCCTGTACATCATCAAACAGAAGTACGGCCTGTTGTTCTACCCATTTTACTTTACCTTCTTTTGTGACAATAGGAAATTCGATAGTCGACTCTGGCTTCCCTTCCTTTACCTGTTGCTGGTATTGCAGTATTACTTTTTCAATCCATTCCGGCCGAACCAAAGTGGTAAAGCTTTTGCCTGTTAGTTCATCAGCGGTATACCCGGTAAGTGTTTGTGCTTTCCCGCTTACATAGGTAAATAATCCTTCTTTATTGGAAGTAAACATTGTTACGCCGGCATCTTCAATGAGTCTGCGGTATTTTTTTTCACTGTTCCTTATTTCATTTTCAGCATGCTTACGCCGGCTGATATCCCTGTTTAAGCGAACCAATGTAGCCGTAATAAAAAGAAAGAAAAGGCCCATCCCCGCAATAGCGACAGTCAATGCTTTTGTTTTCGAGTCGGCGTTTGCTTCAGATCGCTGCTGCAGTAGTTGATTTTGCCGGGTCATAAATTCATCAAGTAAAGATTGTATGTTCGTTTTAATCTGGTTGCCTTGTTCACCATAGTTTACAATACCTGGTTGCTTCTCCACTATTTTTTCATCATTAACAAGCGAGTTTTCATAAATTATCTTACGATGGATTACCTTTTCAAGTTCCCGTAAGTGTTCTTTCTGATGGCTGTCTTTTACCTGCGACATTACTTCGCTTAATGCCTGCACTGTTTTTGTCTGTGCTTCTTTGAGCGACTCCTTCCATTGCTCTTTACCTGTAAGCAGATATGCCCTTTCTGCCGCTTCACTTTCTGCAACAGATGATTTTATATTCTCTACCTGCTTGATAATACCATATGTATGCTTGATCATAAAGTCGGTCGACATTGTGTCGGCATTATATATGCTGATTAATCGTACAAAAAGTATAACTGTACATCCCGCAAACAGGAAGACGAAAAACAGACGTAGTTGAGTTTTAGAAATGCTGTGGAGGATAAACTTTTTCATAATTTATTGGGTGCTTATGCAGAAATGGCAAAGTAAAAAGGAAGAATGAGAGGGAACATGTATCGCTGCTAAGAGAAAACCATTACCGATATCGGCGTTTACAAACGCAGTCAACAATTTGCCTTCCCGGATATTTAGGAGTAGATGGTTATTCATTGGATACTATGTACAAATACTGAAGCTATAAACGTAATATCCATACGAAATCGTGTTTGTGTATAATAATAAGAAGTATAATTTTATAAACTGCGAACTACTACGATAAAGCAATTAGTAAAATTGGCAACGAATGCAAAGGCTTTAATAAATCAGGATATTTTTTCTATAGCGTAAAGATTAGCTGTGGATGTTTGTATGAAAGGCAAAAGAATTATCAGTACTCAGTGTTTTCTCTTATGCCCGGATTTGTTTATCTTCTTACCAGCTAACATTGCAAAGCTCATCTTCCATGAATCAAATACCCCAACTGCGACGGTAGTAAAAGGGGAGAGAAAATTTTTCTATATTAACCAACGCCATAATTTATAATGGGAGCGCATTTCCGTGCTTTTAAATAGTCAAAAGCAACAAATAATTACCGGCTATGTAAACGATAACCACGTTAAACAGTATTCACAATAAAGTTTTTTCCAATAATTTCTTTGTAGCCCATATCGCATCTTCTTCATCAAGATATTTTCCTGGGTCGTCGATTTTTTTCATAAAATAGCCACCGTATTCAATTCCTATATACCCAAAAAATGCGGGAGTAATCCCCTTTTTTACAACAGGTATCATTCTGGAAAAATCAGTGTCGGTACAATTTCCTTCCCTGTCAAATAGAATTGTTTTTGCACTGATTCCTTTTGCATAGGGCATCATTTTCTTTACCCCTTCATATTTATCATACACTGCTGTCACTGGTGCATTCTTATACGTTTCCGGTGACCATTCTTTTGGCATTTTCCGTCTTGTAAAATTTCCAAAATCAGGCAAACAGCCTGCATAAGGATGGTTTACCTGTTTCATCAGTTCCACTAACCAATCCGGGTTTGTGGATACTGTCATGTGATTTTCAATAATTACATGTATGTTTTCTTTCGAAGAAAATTCCAGAAGTCTGCCATAACCATCGACAGCGGCATTCATTATTTCTTTATCACTGCCTTCTCCGTCGATATTAGCTCTTATGGCAAAACAGCCAAGGTATTTTGCTGCTTCAATCCATTTATAGTGATTCTCTATTGCCTGGTTACGTTCGTTTTTATTGCTTGCCCCTAATTCACCTTCTGCATCCACCATAATCAATACGTTTTGTATGCCCAGGTCATCAGTTCTTTGCTTCAGTTCTTTCAGATAAACAGGATCATTTGCTTTTTTATTCCAGAAACCGGATACATATTCTACAGCATGTATACCAAAATCATGTTTAGCCTTAGCCGGAAAATCGAGATGATTCAGCCTGCCATTATAAAGCGATTGAGCTAATGAGAATTCAGCAAGGGAAATTTGAAGAGTTTTTTTGTTCATTATATCCATTGAAAATGCTAATGTCTCTAATTTACAGGATTTCTTTTTCACGAATTTGTAGTTTAGTTGGCGATTTCTTTGCATCTGCTTTTATGTTGTATAAAGTCAACCGGTTGATCCAGAAGCGTTGATAGATGAGCTTTCTCAATAATCAATTTATCCGTTATCAAAAGCAAAATTTTTTTCAAGCCGGTTGCCTACAAACAGATAGCCGGCTATCCGAAAACTTGCAGATTAAAACTAAATGTGTTTATTTTATAGCCTACACTTTATCATAACTAACCTTATGACCTGTAAACGATTGTTGCTTGTCTTTTCCTTGTTTCTTTGTCTCAATGCATTTACTCAACCCAGGGTTCCCGAACATGTTTTTTACCAGAAACTCGACAATGGCCTGGAAGTATTGGTGCTTGAAGACCATACCATTCCTTTTTCGACAGTTGAAATTGCCTGTAAAAATGGCTCGTTCACAGAAGATAGTGCTTACAATGGATTAAGTCATTTATATGAGCACATGTTTTTCAAGTCGAATAAAGACTATAAAAATGAGGAAGACTTTATGAAGGCCGTAGATAAACTGGATATAGAATTTAACGGCCGGACCCGTGAAGAAAATGTTACCTACTACTTTACACTCCCGAAAGAAAATACGGTAAAGGGGCTTGAATTTATGAACTCAGCTATCCGGTACCCTCTTTTTAAAGAGGAAGATATGCAAAAAGAAAACCCCATCGTCAATGCAGAATTTCAACGCCACGAATCCAGTCCATATTATGTTCTTATCGATACGCTTGATCATCTGCTCTGGGCCGGCAACTATAGCCGTAAGAATATAATCGGCAATCATGAAGTTATTTTATCGGCCACTCCCGAAAAAATGCAAACTATTAAAAACAAGTTTTATTATCCTAATAACTGCCTCCTTGTAATTGGGGGCGATGTTAATCATGCCGAAATATTCCCGAAGGTTGAACGGATCTTCGGTTCATGGAGCCGTTCATCATTTGATCCTGCTAAGGAATACCCGGTACCGGAGTTTGAACCGTTAAAGCAAAATAAACTGGCGGTAATAGAATCCGGGCTGGCGCAATCACCGCTCCTCATTTTACGCTGGCAGGGGCCGGATATGCGGAATGATTTACCGGCGACTTATGCTGCGGATGTTTTTTCTTATATACTCAATCAACGGATGTCGAAGCTTACACAAGCCCTGCAGGAGACTGGCCTTACAAACGATATCCAGATCAATTACTATTCGCAAAAGTATATCGGACCTATCACGTTTTCGGTTACCCCCAACCCATCAAAAATCAAAGAATGTTATCAGGCAATGCTGAAGGAAATGGAACAATGGGATAATGATGACTATATAACAGATAAACAATTAGAACGATCGAAGAATATCCTTTACATAACCCAGGTGGAAGAGAGGGAAGAAGTGGAGCAATATGTTCACCTGCTTTCGTTCTGGTGGGCTACGGCATCAATTGAATATTATACTTTCTACCGGGATAATTTAAATAAGGTCAGTCGACAGGATATAAAAGATTATGTTAGAAAGTACATAAAAGGTAAACCATATTGCGCCGGGCTGATTATTCCGAAGGGCTCCGGCCTGCCTACCAATACTGATTTTTATTTTGCTAAATAAACAGAATGAAACTTATTTTATCAAGATATCGTACACTATGCAGCCTGTTACTATGGCTGCTGTTTGCTGCCCCAGGTTTTGCACAAACCAATACTACGGAGTTTACCATAAACGGCCTGAAAGTTATTTTACGTCAAACCCAGAAAGAAACTTTGGTCATGAGCATGTATTTCCGTGGCGGCTCGTCTAATTATGCGCCGGCAAACGCGGGCATTGAATCATTGGCTCTTTCCGGTATTACAGACTGTGGCAACAGTAAATACCCGGCCAGTAGTTTTAACGACCTCGTGGATGATTATGGGCTACACCTGACCGGGGCAGCTACGAATGATTATGGAATGGTTAAACTAAGTTGTATTTCCAGGTACACAGACAGGGCCTGGAATTTATTTTCTTCAGCCATTACTTCCCCTGTCTTTGAAATACAAAAATTTAACCTTCTAAAAGAACAAAAGATAAATGATTTAAAAGCCAGGATGTCAAACCCGGATACCCGTTTAGAACGGATTGCAGAAGAGTTTGCCTTTGCCCGCACACCTTATTCCATTAACCCGGAGGGAACCGTCGAAAGCCTGCAGGCATTAAGCCGCGATGCTGTTAAAGAATATTACTATAACACATTGCTGAATAAAAATCGTATGTTCCTTGTCGTTGCAGGCAATATTTCCAGGGAAGACCTTGAGAAAAAAATCGGAGAAGCATTTTCGGCAGTTCCGGCTAAAGAATATTCACCCGCAATGATTGAAGCGCCGGTATTTAATCATGAAATTTTTACAATAGAAAGCCGGCCCACTGCTACCAATTATATCAGTGGCCTGCTCAATGCGCCGGGCTTAAGTAGCCCGGACTATCCTGCTTTCCGCTTATCTGTTTCCATTTTAAACAGTGTATTATTTGAAGTGATTCGTTTATCCAAACACCTGTCTTATGCCCCAGCTGCGACTTTTTCTCAGGGCAGAATTCCATATGTAACCATGTATGCCAGCACTGCACAACCACGGGAGACAGTGAAAGCAATGCGTTCTGTTCTTTCCTACATTAAGAATACTACCTATTCCAATAAAACAATTGAAAGTGTTCGCAAAGGACAAGTACTTGCTTATGCAAAACAGCAGGAACTCATGTCAGATATCGTGGAGCAATTGGGCAAAGCTGAAATAGCAGGTGACTGGAAACTCGCGGAAAACATAGGTGCAAGAATGAATGAAGTGACAGCCGAAGAAATAAGAACTGTATTAAATACCTACGCAAAAAACATAACCTGGATTTATATGGGCAACCCCGAACTGGGTAAGCAGTCATTCAACCAATAGTTTTAATTTTCTTTTGGAGAAAAAAGTTCAGGGAAAACGATGTGCCCTGTCATTTCCCAACCCACATCTTTGGAGGGCTTTAAGGGTTGAAGTATTTTTCAACACAAAGACAAAAGTTGAAGACCTTGCTTTGTACTATGGCAAACATCTGAAAGTGCTGTAATTTTTCTTGCAGTTATTAAGGAAGAAGTTGTTTCATCGCATGCGAAAAGAGGTACTGAAATAATTTTTTTAGATCGGGAATATCTATCCATCCTTAGTCTTATCGATACATGGGCAAGGTAGTAGCCCCGATAACTATCGGAATGTTTCACTGAAATCACAGTAGTAATGTAGTTCAGCCCGGGCATTAGCAAAATCAGTGGGAATTGATTTTGGATAACTTTTTTTAGCAAATAAGAAGTAGGGAGAAGCAAGCACATTACCGCATAGTTGGGCAACCTAATGCGCTTACATTTGAATAAACCACATAGTCATATGAAAAGAAGAAACTTTCTGCGGGCTTCAGGTCTCTTTCCCTTTGTAGCAGGTCATCTTGCCAACAACCTTTCTGAAAATAAAAATGCCCCACTTCCGGGTAAAAACAAAAAACAAGTTCCTGCTGGCGTCAGGGATTTTTTTTATAGACCAGAAAATGCCTGGGCTGGTGATTTTATCCCCTTATATGCAGAAGGAAAGTTTCAATTGTTTTATTTGCTGGATTGGAGGGATGCGGATAAACATGGAGAGGGGACTCCCTGGTACCGGATATCCACAACCGATTTTGTGAACTTTGAGGAACATGGCGAAATGATTCCTCGCGGCACTAAAGAAGACCAGGACCTCTATATTTTTACCGGTAGCGCATTAAAAGCAAAAGATAAGTATCATATATTTTATACGGGGCACAATGGCCATATGGCCGAAAAGGATAAGCCCATGCAAGCTGTAATGCATGCCGTAAGTGATGACCTGCAGCATTGGACAAAAATTCCAGGTGATACATTTTATGCACCAACAGACAAATATGAAAAACATGATTGGCGGGATCCCTTTGTATTTTTCAATGAAGAAACGAAAGAGTACAACATGCTGCTCGCAGCACGGTTTAATAAAGGGATGCCCCGCCGCCGTGGCCTTACAGCTTACTGCACTTCCAGGGATTTGGTAAAATGGGAAGTAAAAGAACCATTCTATGCGCCCAACCTTTTTTTTACGCATGAATGCCCCGATTTGTTTAAAATGGGTGATTGGTGGTATCTCGTCTTTTCTGAATTTACAGATATAGTAGCAACCAGGTACAGGATGAGTCGTTCTATAAAAGGCCCCTGGCTTATACCGAAGCAGGATACTTTCGATGGCCATGCATTTTACGCCGCTAAAACTGCGTCGGATGGCAAGAACCGTTTCATCTTTGGCTGGAACCCTACCCGCAGCGATGAAAAAGACAATGGCGGCTGGAACTGGGGCGGCAACCTCGTTGTGCATCAAATAATGCAGCAGCCAGACGGTGAATTGGCTGTTCGTGTACCCGATACTGTTAGGAAAGTTTTTAATAAGCCCGTAACCCAGGAATTTAAATCCGGCAGTGGCGAATCAATAGGTACAAAAAAAGAGATTACAATTAAAGCAGCCGGTATGTTTAATGCGGTGTCGGCAGGTAAAATGCCGGCTACCTGCAAAATCAGTACAACGGTAATGTTTACAAAAGAGCCAAAAAGTTTTGGCTGCATGCTCCGCTGTAGCGAAGATTTGGATACTACGTATTATATCCGCCTTGAACCCTCAAAGAAAAGATTGGTATTTGATATGTGGCCACGGAATGCCAGTGAAGTAAGCCAGATGGTTGAACTGGAACGTAGCATGGACTTCAAACCCGGAATTCCAATTCCGATAGAAATATTTATGAATGGCAACATTGGAGTAGCCTATGTTAATAATAAAGTTGCAATGAATTTCCGCGCCTATGATATTAAAGAAGGTAATTGGGGATTTTTTGTGACGAATGGTGAAGCGGTTTTCAATAATATAGAGTTAACGACTTTGTAAAAAGTTTTTCATTTTTTCTGAAGTCTTGGCCCCTTCGATACCAACGCAAGGGAGTAGAATTGTTTAGCTGAGATTACAATAATACAACTGTTCAATCAGTCCCCACAGTATTACGAGGCCAAAAACAGGTTGTTCCGATAGTTACCGGGATCGTTTTCCGCACCTCTTTTTGGCAAGTAAAAAAATAAATAAGTATCATGCTACCTCACACTGTATCCTTCCAACCAACCTATATTTGATATCATGGCAAAAGCAAAATCATACATCACTATTATAATATTACTTAGCTTTTCATTTTGCACATTAGCTAATCCTATAAAACAAAATTTTAAAAGATCATCCAATGATGATCATCCTAAAATCGTCAACATCATCAACTTCATCCGCCTGCTGGAGCCACGCGACTCTGCCATCACGGAAGACGTTTTGTTTCAAACTGTAGTTAAACAAGTAGAAATATTAAGGAAATATAAACTGCCTGGAACTTTTTTATTACAATACGATGCCTTGATGGACCGCCGCTACCAGCAGCTGTTGTTAAGTTTACCTAAAGATTCTTTTGAAATCGGCGCCTGGTGGGAGATTCCGCAACCTTTGGTGGAGAACGCCGGCCTGCAATGGCGCGGCCGCTATCCCTGGGACTGGCACGCTGATGTAGGCTTCTCTACCGGTTACACCCCAGCGCAAAGGGAAAAGCTGGTGGATGTGTACATGAATGACTTTAAAAAAATATTCGGCTACTATCCCAAATCGGTAGCATCCTGGTTTATTGATGCACACACACTAAATTATTTGTCTGATAAATATAAGATCGTGGCTTCCGCCAATTGCAAAGATCAATTGGGTACGGATGGATATACTTTATGGGGCGGCTACTGGAACCAGGCTTATTACCCCAGTAAGATCAATAGTTATATGCCGGCGCAAACAGAAGCGAACCAAACGCCTGTTCCCATTTTTCGTATGCTGGGCAGCGACCCCGTGCGGCAATATGATGATAAAGGTAGTGGCAGCAATGGCCAGGGCGTTGTAACATTGGAACCCGTTTATAAATTCGGCGGTGGTGATTCCGCCTGGGTACACTGGTATTTTGGCCAGTTTATTAGCGGGGCATCCATGGAGTTTGCGTATGTGCAAGCCGGGCAGGAAAATTCATTTACCTGGAAAGAAATGGCGAAAGGTTATGAAATACAAATGCCGCTGATTGCGAAACTCCGCGATGAACATAAGCTACAGGTAGAAACACTGGCCGCTTCTGGCGAATGGTTCCGTAAAAAATATAAACTCACCCCGGCCACGTCTGTGACGGTTACAGAAGATGTACCGGGCAGTGATAAAAAAACAGTTTGGTTCAACAGCCGCTATTACCGTTTCAATGTACTGTGGGAAAACAATACAATGCGTTTCCGCGATATTCATTTGTTCAATGAAGATTTTCCGTCTTACTATACAAAGAATGTTGCTAGTTCCAATGAATGCTCATTCTTTACACTACCCTTTGTAGATGGCTACCGCTGGAGTACAGTACAAAAAAAAGCAGGTTTAAGATTAAAAGCGATTAAGGGCGGAAAGGAAATATTGGTAGAAGGCAGCGATCCTATTGTAAATGATAACGTTCCCGGCCAACTCCATGTTGAATGGCCCCTAACTTCCTTCAGTGGCAAACTGGTAATAAATGTTAGCGAGCGACAATTAAAATTATTGATGCATACTGATGAAAAGATAGATTGGTTTCTTGAGTTCAGTGCTGCTGATGGCGTTGTACTGCCCTTTACTAAAATAAGTCCGCATGTGATTGATTGTCGGTTTGAAAAAATGGATTATAAGGTGAAAGCAGTGAAGGGTGTATTTTCGAAATCAGAGACGAAAGGAGAGATCAGGATCAAAGCCAAAGGACCTGAACTGGTTTTGGATTTTACAAGTATAAAATGACACTTTTACAGTAAAATATTCTATGGTATGCAAAATGTATTTTACATAAACTGTTTTGATATGCTTAAGGATGTGGAAGGAAAAATAATTTTAATGAGCTCATGATATTCCCTGCAATGGGTGTATTAGTAATGAATTGAAGGAAGTTTTTCTATTACTAATGTAGCGTTTTCTGAACGATACGGCACACCTATCACAACTCATTCCCCTAATTTTATATTTCAATAGAATAAACGATGAAAGTTTTTGTTTCCCGTAAAATACCCGAAATAGGATATCAATTATTAAAAGAAGCAGGCCTTGAAGTAACCGCCTGGGGCGATGATCGTATGCTGACTAAAGATGAATTGATTAATTATTCCCTGCAACATGACGGTCTCATCTGCATGAATGGTGAAAGGATTGATAAAGAGTTTTTGAACGCCTGCAAGCATCTGAAAGTAATATCACTTTATTCCGTTGGGTATGATAATATGGATGTGGCTGAAGCTACACGGTTAAACATACCATTGGGTAATACACCGGATGTATTAAGCGATGCCACAGCGGATATTGCATTTACTTTATTGTTAATGACATCCCGCAAAGCGATCTTTCATCATAAGCGCATATTGAATAAACAATGGGATTTCTTTCGGCCTACAGCTAACCTTGGTATTGAGTTGAAAAATAAAACCCTTGGTATATTCGGATTGGGGCGTATTGGCATGGAAATGGCAAAGCGTTGCAAAGGAGCATATGATATGAAGGTTATTTATCACAATCGTTCAGAGAATAAACAAGCAGATGAAGAGCTGGGTGCAAAAAAAGTTTCCTTCGATGAATTACTGGCGCAAAGTGACATTCTTTCTGTTCACTCTGCTTTAACAGCCGAAACGAAGGGCATATTTAATTATACGGCCTTTAGTAAAATGAAACCCGCTTCAATATTTATCAATACAGCGAGAGGTGGTGTGCACCGTGAAGAGGATTTAATAAAAGCGCTGAATGAAAAATTGATCTGGGGCGCCGGTCTGGATGTAACCAATCCTGAACCAATGAACGCTGATAACCCTTTATTATCAATGCCGAATGTTTCAGTATTGCCACATATCGGTTCAGCGACAGAAGAGGCCAGAAACGGAATGGCAAGAATAGCGGCGGAGAATGCAATAGCGGGATTAAAAGGAGAGAAACTGCCACATCCTATTAATCCCGAGGTGCAAAAAAATAAAATATAAGTAATACGGAAAACGGGTTAACGATTAAAAGCTTTGTGAGCTTATGTATTCCTGGCACCCTTTGTGGTAAAACTTATATAAAAATTTACAAATAATTTTTTGAGACAACTGTTACTTTTTTGTTTTTAGTCTACCTTCAGGTTTTGATATGTAAAAAAAATTTATGACAACAAGACGTTCTTTTCTTAAAACATCAGTTGCCCTTTCAGCAGGTGCGTTTATTGCTCCTTCTTTTTTGGATCATAAAAAGAGATCTGTAATTGGTTTGCAGTTATATACTGTCCGTGATGCCATGCAGAAGGACCCGGCAGGCACAATTGCGAAAGTAGCTGCTATTGGATTTAATTCTGTAGAAAATGCAACCTATACCGGCACGCAAACTTTTTATGGAATGGATGCAAAGGCTTATGCTAAACTGCTAAAAGACCATGGTCTTATTAATCCAAGTGGCCACTATCGCTGGGGTTTAGATGAAAAAGGGGGTGTAATGAAAGGCACTATGTTGCATGAATGGGATAAAGCGGTTGAAGACGCAGCAACAGTTGGATTAAAATATATGGTATGTGCTTGGCTATCCCCCGACGAACGTGGCGGGCTCGATCAATATAAAAAACTTGCCGATGCTTTAAATAAAGCAGGGGAGACTTGTAAAAAATCCGGCATCCAGCTCTGCTATCACAACCATGATTTTGAATTTGAAAAAGAAGATGGCAAATATAAATGGGACGTATTGTTAGCTGAAGCGGATAAAAACCTTGTAAAAATGGAACTGGATTTATACTGGGCTACAAGGGCTGGTATGGACCCGGTCGCTTTATTTAACCAGTCACCTGGCCGCTATCCATTAGTACACATGAAGGATATGGATAAGACTGAAAAAAAGGCATTTACTGAAGTGGGAAATGGAGTTATTGATTTTAAAAGAATTCTGAAAAATTCAAAAACAGCCGGTTTAAAATACTTTTTTGTTGAACAGGATATATGCCCCGGTTCTCCATTTGATAGTATTTCCCAAAGTATCGCATATATAAAGAAGAACCTTTTGTAAATCCAGTAATGATAGTTTTGTAAATAGTTAGAAAGACCTTGCATAGAAACCAGCGTGGAAAAATGTTTCAAGGCATATTTCTATCAGGTATTTGTATTGTTTGGATCTTCTTTAGAAACTTTGCAGCTTATCTTCAAAGAATGACTTACGTTTCAGCATAAAATTGCTGTTATTATAGTAGTATTTGTTTTATCGTTACTGTTTTTCTACCCATTCAAAGCACAACCTATTTTTTTATCTGAAAGTCATGCGGCACAGTAGAACGAAAGTATTCCACTTAAGAATAGCTGGGTTGGTCTGTAGAGTGACAGGCTAATGCCTGAAATCTACAACCAAATGATAGCATATTTATTTAAGCTATTCTATCCCTGGTTATTAATTTTGAGCATAAATATGAACAGGAATGCTATAAGCCATAGAAAATATGCTATTGGTATACTTCTGATTAACATATAAAAAGATTCAATGAAAAGAAAAGAATTTCTCCGGTTATCCGTTTCAGCAGTTGTATTACTGGCTAATGGAAAAGTGGTTAAAGCAAATAATTTTATTGAAGACGAAATAGCGAAGAAGAAAATAAAACTCCGGTTTGCAGTTGCATCAGATGGGCATTACGGAGAACCAAAAACTGACTACGAAAATTACTTTGCAAACGTCGTTTCCGGTATAAATGCAGAACACATGAACCACCCATTTTCTTTTTCTGTGATTAATGGAGATATAGTGCACAATGATAAAGCGCACTATCCTTCGGCTAAAAAAGCGTTGGATAATTTGCAAATGAAGTATTATGTAAGCCAGGGCAATCATGACCATGTAACTGCCGATGAATGGCAGAATATATGGAACATGCCCGTTAATCATGATTTTGCAGTTGATAAGAATTCATTTCTTATCGGCACTTCTTCCAATGAAAAAGGCGAATACCTATGCCCGGATGTGAAATGGTTTACTGAAAAACTGGAAGCTCATAAAAGTCAACATAACGTTTTCATTTTTGTACATATCAATCCTGGTAAGCAAACCGCCAACGCAGTGGATTGCCCCGAATTTTTTGATTTGCTTGAAAAGTACAAAAATGTTCGTGCCGTATTCAATGGCCATGACCATGATGAAGAAGGGATAAAAACAAAAAATAATATTCCTTTTTTATTCGATGCCCATTTCGGTGGCAGTTGGGGAACGGCTTATCGTGGGTTTCGTGTAGTTGAGTTAATGAAAGATAATTCTATCAGAACTTATATAATGAACCCGGCAGTAAAAATTAATGAAGCACGTATTTAATGTGTGGTCTTCGATTTTACAAAGCCATCGATAGCGTTCTATTTGCAAGCACTAAATCTTATTGAAGGATTTCGCGCAAAGGCGCAAAGTGAATAAGGCACTAAGAAAGATATCCCTTTGCGACTTTGCTCCTTATGTTGCCCTGCCTACCGCAGGCAGGTTTGCGTGAAATATGCTGAAGAGAGGACTAAGTCTTGAACGGAGCGTCGCAACGAAAGCTTCATAGCAGTAATAAAGCCTGTTTCATAAATTTATTTTCAAACAACTCTGAACTGAGATAAATTTGACCATTAAAACAAAAAAATGAAAAAAGCCCTGTTTGTTATTCTTTCTTTATTGGTTGTTTATTGTTCTCAGGCACAAAAGAAATTGCCTCTGCCAACCAAGCAACAACTGGCCTGGCATGACATGGAGTTTTACTGGTTTATTCATTTTGGCCCTAATACATTTACGGATAAAGAATGGGGCCATGGCGATGAGCCCGAAGATATCTTTAATCCAACGGAACTGGATTGTCGTCAGTGGGCGAGGATAGCAAAGCAATCAGGCGCGAAAGGAATTATCCTTACCGCAAAGCATCATGATGGATTTTGTTTATTCCCCAGCAAAAACTCAACACATACCGTTCGTGAAAGCAAATGGATGAATGGGAAAGGAGATGTGGTAGGGGCGTTGCAAAAAGCATGTAAGGAATATGGTTTGAAGTTTGGCGTTTACCTGTCACCGTGGGATAGGAACCATCCCAAATATGGAACACCGGAGTACAATGATGTGTATATAAATACAATGACCGAGCTGATAACAAAGTATGGACCTTTCTTTGAATTCTGGTGGGATGGCGCCAATGGGGAAGGGCCAAATGGGAAAAAACAGGTTTATGATTTTCACCGCTTCGAAAAAACAATGCGTAAGCTGGCCCCGAATACAGTTGTATTCAGCGATATTGGTCCTGATATAAGATGGGTGGGAAATGAAAATGGGATTGCTGGCAAAACAAACTGGAATTATTTGGACACGGCGGGTTTTACAAGAGGTGCCGGTGGTCCTTCACAGGATAGCTTGAACCAGGGAAATATCAATGGTAAAAACTGGATTCCTGCAGAGTGCGATGTTAGTATCCGCCCGGGTTGGTTTTATCATAAGGAAGAAGATGAAAAAGTAAAGACACCTGAACAGTTGTTTGACCTTTATTTAAAATCCGTTGGTCGTGGCTCAACTTTATTGTTAAACGTCCCTCCGGACAGACGGGGCTTGATTAATGAACATGATTCTGCATCCTTAATTGAATTTAGAAAACTGAGAGAGCAGAATTTTAGTAAATCAATTGTTACGAAAAGTTTTACCGGGTTACCTCAGACAAATGTGTATATAGTTAAAATAGCAAAACCTTTAACTGTTAACTGTGTTGTTGTGAAGGAAGCGATACAATCCGGGCAGAAAGTAAAATCGTTTACTGTCCGCTTAAAGAAAAGTGGGGAGATTGTAAAAGAAATAGAAGCAACGACTGTAGGAAGAAAGCGAATCCTTAGTTTCCCTGCAGTGGAGGCTGATGCAATTGAATTTACTGTTACCGATGCAAAGTCGAAACCATCACTAACAGAAATAAGCGCTTATAAAATCGATGATGATTTAATTGAAAAGTAAAGGATGACATCAGTCAAGGAAAAGGAAGTATCACTGATTTACCGGATGCCACCGGTAATAAAACCATTGATTGCTATTTCTATTGCATTTGTTATCTATTTCATTTTTCCTTTGGGACATAGCAATGATTTTTCACGCATTATGCTGGCATGGGATATTTTCAGTTTTTGTTTGCTGGGGTTGTATTGGTTTATTTTTTACACGACACCCGTAGCTCATATAAGAAAACTGGCTGCGGAAGAAGATACCAGCCGGGTCATAATTTTTATTATTACACTTATTTGTACTACAGCAAGTATGCTTGCTGTTATTTTATTGCTTACATCGAAACATGATACTTCCGGATCGAAAGTGCTGCATCTTTCTGTTGCGATAATTGGTATGACCCTTTCCTGGAGTTTGGTACATACCATTTTTGCTGTACGATATGCACATATGTATTATGCGGACCATAAAACAAATTCGAATACACATGCCGGTGGCCTTGATTTTCCCGACGAAGACAAGCCGGACTTTGTCGATTTCGCCTATTTTTCTTTTGTATTGGGAATGACTTTCCAGGTTTCGGATGTATCTATCACAGCAAAAAAAATAAGGCGGATGGTATTATGGCATAGCCTTATTTCGTTTGGATATAATGCCGTAATAATTGCATTAACCATAAATGTTATCGCTGGGTTAGGCGGATAAATAATAATTCATATGAGAAAACTCCTGCTTTCAGCAATAGCCTGTATATCTATTCTTATTGCTCAATCGCAGGAACTGGAGGAGTTGGTGTTTGATCAAACAAAATTGCTTTCAGTTAAAGAATTAAAAACGTATACCGGCCTTACTCCTTTTCTGAAATCTTTATTTTCCATCGAGATCAATAAAAAAATTGGAGACGCCGGTGATAAATCATTTTTCCAGAAATATCTTAACAACCAACTACATGTTTTGATCGCTCCTGATCCCAACTTCAAAGATGGGTATAAGGCAAAGATTGTTTTTACAAATAATGGCAGAGAGAGTATTACCTTATCTAACATTGTTCCTTTCGGTGCAGGCAACGATCATTATTATATATCGGGAAAGCAATTAGCAGATACCAGCCGGTCTTTTTTATTTCAACCCAATAGGGAGCCTGTTGGTGTTGTGCTTCCTCACAATAACAGTGATCTGAATTTTTCTGCTATTGAATTGGGCGATGGGAAAACGGTTTTTGGCCTGATTAAACGATCGGACGACAGCATTTATAATTATTTATTGAACAGGATACCTTATGAATTACAACCGGGCAAGTCAATCAGTTTTTTGTTTTATGCAGATATAGCCGATGGCGACTGGCACGCAGCATTGCGCAAATGTTTCCATGAAAAAATGTTGTACGAAGTAACGGGCTTCAATAGTAAACTATACAAACGGAAAGATTTAGATTATATCCGGCATTCCTATACTATGCATTTAATGATGGCCTGGGAAAAGAATTATTATTCGGCAAAGGATGCTGCATATAGGGTAGAAGTTTTTTTGCGACAGCTGAAACCTTTGTATGGCGGTGATGACATTTTTGCTATCTGGCCTACCTGGCCGGTACTTGGATTAGACCAACGAACACAATGGGACCTGATGCAGGATTTGCCGGGAGGATTAAAAAAACAAAAAGAGCTAAGTGCGTTTATTCATCAATATGGCGGAAGATATTTTATCAGCTATAATCCATGGGACGATGGCGATGAAAGTATATCGTTGCAAAAGATGAGAGGTATTATACAGGAACTCGATGCAGATGGTGTGGTGCTGGATACTAAAGCAGAAGCAAGCGAGGCATTGCAAAATGCTGCGGATAAGGCAAAACCAGGAGTTATTTTATATAGTGAAGGCATGGCTGTGCCACGGGATATGCAGGGGATTATTTCTGGCCGTGTTCATAATGATATTTATTATGTGCCTTTATTAAACCTGAATAAGTTTATCCAACCCGACTTCGCCATATTTCGCGTAGCAGAAGTGAACAAGGAGAGAATAAGAAGAGAATATGGATTGTCTTTATTTAATGGTCATGGTGTGGAGATAAATATTATGAGGCCAGGAAGACCAGACGGAATAGAAGATGATTACCGCTATTGGGGCAGATGTGTCCGAATCCTTAAAGAGAATACAAACAACTTTAATTCTCTGGAATGGACACCGCTGATTCCGTCATTGAAAGACAAAGTGTACATCAATAAATGGCCGGGTAAAGAGAA
>JAFDYH010000171.1:4809-7153 GCA_018267535.1 Bacteroidota bacterium | reverse complement strand
AGAAGAAATGCTGACAAAAGCGGGTGTAAAAGAAATAGAACACTCAGATTCAAAACAGGCACCTGGGTTAGATATCCATGAAATGGGTGGCTGCAGAATGGGCAATGACCCTAAAACATCTATGTTAAATAAATGGAATCAGCTGCATGCCTGTCAGAATGTATTTGTAACAGATGGCGCCTGTATGACGAGTACAGGAAATCAAAGCCCATCAATATTGTATATGACATTGACAGCAAGGGCAGCGAACCATGCGGTGGAAGAAATGAAGAAAGGAAATTTGTAAACAATGATACGTAAAGGGTGTACGCCTCAATTTTATAATTGATAATTTATAATATTAAACAATGCCAGGCGATTCATTAAATGTAAACAATAAAGCCGTAGCCCAGAATACCTATGATGCTATTGTAGTAGGTAGCGGTATCAGTGGCGGATGGGCTGCCAAAGAGTTATGCGAAAAGGGATTAAAAACATTAGTTCTTGAACGCGGAAGAAACATTGTCCACATCCAGGATTATACAGACACAACAAAAGCTCCGTGGGAATTGAAACATCACGGGAACCTGACTGAAAAGGATAAACAAAACAGCCCGGTACAAAGCAAGTGCTACGCCTACAATGAAGTATCGGGCCATTTTTTTGTGAATGATGTGGAGAACCCCTACAACCAGGTAAAACCATTTGACTGGATAAGAGGTTATCATGTCGGTGGCCGTTCACTGATGTGGGGCCGCCAATGTTACCGATGGAGCGATATAGATTTTGAAGCCAATGCAAAAGATGGCCATGGTGTTGACTGGCCAATCCGTTACAAAGACATAGCGCCATGGTATAGTTATGTAGAACCATTTGTTGGCATTAATGGTACAGTGGAAAATTTACCACAATTACCCGATAGCCATTTTTTACCTCCCATGGAATTGAATTGTCTTGAAAAACATGTTGCAGAAAGAATAAAAGCAAGTTTTAAAGATGGCAGGCGATTAATTTCCGGCCGTTCAGCAAATCATACCAGGCAGGTTAGTGAAGGAAGAGGGCCCTGCCAGTTCCGAAACAAATGTCATGAAGGTTGTCCTTTCGGAGGTTATTTCAGCAGCAATTCAGCAACCTTACCGGCAGCGATGAAAACGGGCAATATGACGTTGCGTCCATTTTCAATAGTAAAAGAAGTAATTTATGATAAAGAAACAAAAAAAGCAAAAGGGGTCGTAATTATTGATGCAGAAACAATGAAGACGGAAGAATACTTTGCAAAAATTATTTTCCTGAATGCATCTACTCTTGGCACTACTTCTATTTTATTAAACTCAGTTTCTGATACTTTCCCCGATGGATTGGGCAACAGCAGTGAACAGGTGGGGCATAACCTGATGGACCATCATTATGGTGTTGGCGCATATGGTGAGTTTGATGGCTTTGAAGACCAGTATTACTACGGCCGCAAGCCCAATGGTATTTATATACCCCGCTTCAGGAATATAAATGAGGCAACAAAGCAAAAAGACTATGTGCGTGGATTTGGTTACCAGGGGGGCGGCAGCCGCGGCCGCATAACTCATGATGAAGGAATAGGGGGTGAATATAAAGACGCTATGACAGAACCCGGCAAATGGTCAATGGGAATAGGTTCCTGGGGGGAACACTTACCTTACTATGAAAACAAAGCCACCCTCAGCAAAAACAAGAAAGATAAATGGGGGTTGCCACAACTGGATATTGATTGTGAGTTTAAAGAGAATGAAAAGACAATGCGAAAGGATATGATGAACAGCGCAAAGGAAATGCTGGAAGCTGCAGGGTTAAAGAATGTCAGCACGTTTGACTATATGCCCAATCCTGGTTTTTGTATTCATGAAATGGGAACTGCACGAATGGGTAAAGATCCAAAAACATCTGTACTGAATGGCAATAACCAGATGCATGAAGTGAAAAATGTTTTCATAACAGATGGTTCCTGTATGACATCCAGCGCCTGCCAAAACCCATCGTTGACATATATGGCATTAACTGCAAGAGCCTGTGATTTTGCTGTGAAGGAATTGAAGAAAGGAAACCTTTAATGTTAGTAAACACAAATTGCAATGATTGATGAAAACCGGTTGCCAATTTTGTAAGTTATATAATCAGGACGCCGCTTCCTCCACTGGAAAGCGAATCAAAAAGAACAGTTATACCCCCACAGTGGATTACTTAATAGCAAACGGAAAAGTACCAGTACCCCGATAACTATCTGGATATTCAATTCAATAAAAGGTAAATAAAGAAAAAAGCTGACAAACAAAAATGCCCGGAGACACAACAAATAAAAACCTTAACACAAAAGCAACTGACCAATACCGTT
>JAFDYH010000171.1:0-4781 GCA_018267535.1 Bacteroidota bacterium | reverse complement strand
TGTGAAAAAGGGTTGAAAACAATTTTGCTGGAAAGAGGTGAAAATATTGAGCATATAAAAGGATATACAAATACAAATAAAGATCCCTGGGATTTTCCACATCGTGGCGGCAGAACACAACAGATGATTAAAGATCATCCTGTTTTAAAAAGGGATTATCCATTAAACGAAACCAATGTAGAATGGTGGGTCAATGAACAGGATTCTCCATATACAGAGATCAAACGCTATGACTGGTTTCGAGGTTATCATGTAGGCGGACGTTCCTTATTATGGGGCAGGCAAAGTTATCGCTGGAGTGACCTGGACTTTGAAGCGAATGCAAAAGAAGGAATTGCGATTGACTGGCCGGTTCGCTATAAGGACATTGCACCCTGGTATGATTATGTAGAAAAATTTGCCGGCATCAGCGGCAATAGAGATGGTTTAATACAATTGCCGGATGGACAATTTCAGCCACCGATGGAAATGAACTGCGTGGAAAAAGATATCGCGGCAACAATAAAGAATAAATATAACCATAAACGCTCGGTGATTATTGGCCGTGTTGCAAATCTTACAACCTCCATACAGGAAAGAACAAAATGCCAGTACCGGAATAAATGCTGGAATGGCTGTCCCTTTGGTGGATATTTCAGTACTCAATCAGCTACCCTGCCGGCAGCCATGAAAACCGGTAATCTCACCTTGCGGCCTTATAGTATCGTAACAAAAATCATTTATGATAAACAAACAAAGAAAGCCAGCGGTGTAGAAGTACTCGATGCAGAGACAAATAAAACCTATCAATACGAAGCAAAAATTATTTTCCTGAATGCATCCACGTTCAACAGTGCCTGGATATTAATGAACTCCGCTACCGATATATGGCCGGATGGATTAGGCAGTAGTAGTGGTGAACTCGGCCACAATGTGATGGACCATCATTCGCATGTAAGCGCATCGGGAACGGTAGATGGTTATGAAGACAGGTATTATTATGGTCGCCGGCCGAACGGCATTTACATTCCTCGGTACAGGAACATCCAACCGGATAAAAGAAATTACCTGCGTGGTTTTGGATACCAGGGTGGCGCTTCCCGAAACGGATGGAACCGTAAAGTAGCTGAGTTGGCCCTTGGCGCTGAATTAAAAGATGAATTAACCGAGCCGGGCGAATGGACTTTTGGTATCAGCGGTTTCGGAGAAATGTTGCCCGATCACAAAAACAAAGTAACGCTAGATAAAACCAGAAAAGATAAATGGGGATTAAATGTGCCGGCGATTGATATGGAAATGGGGGATAATGAAAGGCAGATGCGCAAGGATATGCGAACCGACGCTATTGAAATGCTGGAAATGGCCGGTATTAAAAACATTACCAGCGCAGATAGCGTCGAAAGTGGTGGCCGCACCAGCAGTATACATGAAATGGGAACTGCACGAATGGGCAATGACCCTAAAACATCGGTGCTGAATAAATGGAACCAGGTGTGGGATGCACCCAATGTGTTTGTAACTGATGGATCCTTCATGGTTTCATCATCCTGTGTAAACCCTTCGCTTAGCTATATGGCTTTTACTGCCCGTGCAGCAGACCATGCGGTAAGCGAATTAAAAAAAGGAAATTTATGACCCGGAAATACAGGCGAAGATGTATCTTTAATGTATTCTGTAAACCGGGTTTATTTAACAATAAACAATTTAAACATCAATTATGGACAGAAGAGAATTATTGAAAATGGTTGCCTTGCTTACGGGCGGCGCTGTCATTGGTGGTGAAGTCTTTTTATCAGGCTGCAACAACACGGACACGACTGCCAAAACCACTACAACAGAAGGAGCTTTCAGCAATGATGACATTGCCTACCTGGATGAAGTAGCGGAAACCATCCTACCTAAAACAAATACACCCGGCGCCAAAGATGCAAAAGTAGGTGCGTTTATGACGGTGATGGTAACGGATTGCTACCCTGAAGCAGACCAGAAGATTTTCCGCGAAGGAATGAAGAAATTAGATGACGCCAGTAATAAAGCAAACAGTACAGGTTTTATGAAAGCGACTCCCGAGCAACGCAAAAACCTACTGGTACAACTGGATAAGGAAGCCAAAGATTACAACAAGAATAAAAAGCCCGAAGACCCGAACCATTATTTCTCCATGATCAAGCAATTGACATTGATGGGCTACTTTACTTCCAAGCCCGGAGCTACTGAAGCACTGCGTTATGTAGCGGTGCCGGGTAAATATGAAGGCTGTATACCCTATAAAAAAGGGGATAAAGCATGGGCAACCTGATATAACTTTATTTTCAACTAATAGTAATAGGTATTATGATAGAATGCATTCATAATACCTATTTTGTTTTGTTTGTACCTATCCCGGTAAACCAGTTTGACAAATGCCCCGTTTTATTAACCCAGCCTGACCAGGATAGATGGACACCGTTACACCTGAGTGAAATTTCCATGAAGGGAATTAAAGCGCACTTTACAGTAACCCTATTGAATGGTGGCGGCCATTATCCAATGGGAGAAACAGCATTGCAACAACTTTTAGCCTATTCAGTTAAATTTATAAAATCGTTGAAATAAAATACCAGCTACCAACATGACCTCAGTAAAACATGTATTTTTAACTTTCCAAAAGCATATCCCAGTCTCAACAAATAAATCCCAACATTAGTTCTTAAATTCAATTTTATATTTTCAATCAGTAGCGTCACCGCAGAAGGGTTTACAAACCTTAACCAGCCTAAAGCTTTGTCTACTGGCCGTAATTTTTACAGACTCAAAATGAAATTCGACTTATATCAAATTAATGCATTTACAGACAAGATTTTTGGAGGGAACCCGGCTTGTGTTGTTCCCTTAGAGACCTGGCTAACAGATGAAATCTTATTGAAAATTGCAAAAGAAAATGCTGTTGCTGAAACAGCCTTTTTTGTAGCCAATAACAGTAAAATTCATTTGCGTTGGTTTACGCCTGAAATTGAAATGGATTTATGTGGACATGCCACACTGGCAACTGCTCATTGTTTAAAGACAATACTCAATTTCAAAAACAACACTATCATTTTTGAAACCCTGAGTGGAGACTTAACTGTAACCGTTGAGAATGACATCTACAAAATGGACCTGCCATCAAGAATGCCCGTAAAAGCTGACTTGCCTGAAATCCTTGAAAAATCATTGAATATAAAACCCAAAGAGGTTTTAAAATCAAGGGACTATCTTTTGATTTATGGCAATGAAACGGAGATAAGAAATATTAAAATAAACAGGCAATTCTTTGACCAGATAAATCTTGACCCGGGTGGAGTAATTGTAACGGCGGTTGGAGACAATTGTGATTTCGTTTCAAGGTTTTTTACACCACAAGCATCAATTTTAGAAGACCCGGTCACAGGTTCTGCTCACTGTTCCTTAATTCCTTTGTGGGCAAAAAGGCTTAATAAAAAGGAACTTTATGTCCTACAATTATCACAACGAATGGGAAAGCTTTTTTGTGAAGACAAAGGAGACCGGGTTATTATTAGTGGCTATGCAAAAACCTATTCCATTGGAAGCTTATGGACAGAATGAAACTGCCACCATGATTGTATTAGTCATCATATTGTGAAATTATTATTTAACATACTACTAGTAGTAATTTCTATCCCTGTTTTTGGCCAGAAAGCTGAAGATTTTGGATTCAGGCATTTACAGACAATTTATAAAGGTGATACCGTTGAAATTCTTTTAAAGTCTAAAAAAGGGGAAGAACAGGTTAAGAAACCTTTATTCCTATTCTGTCAAGGTAGTTTACCAATTCCTTTAATTATTAAATATGATGAAAATGGCGCTAAAGGCATTTACAATGTTTTCGTTTTTCACACAGATAGTTTATGTAAAAAATATCACTTAGCAATCATCAGTAAACCATATACCCCTTTAATTGCAGAAAAAAATTCATTAACAAATGAATTGACTTTTGCAGATAGCCTGGGCAATTTTTCAACAAATTATACAAAAAGAAACTTACTTGACTATTATGTTGGTAGAAATATGGAGGTAATAGAATTCCTGCAAAGACAAAGTTTCATTTCTTCAACAGGCCTTGTAGTGGCAGGGCATTCAGAGGGCTCAACTATTGCAGCCAATATTGCTTACAAGTGTAAAAAAGTAGCTAAACTTATTTACGCTGGTGGCAGCCCATTAGGCAGAATAATGTCAATTATAGAAAGGCTGAGAAAGGAACAGTTAAAAGACAGTACACAAAATACAACTGAAATTTTTGAGTATTGGAGCAAAACTGTTGCAAATAGAAATGAGTACAGTTCAACGGGCGACACCTACAAAGGACAATATCAATTTTCAAATCCGCCACCGATTGAAATTTTACTAAAACTGAACATTCCGGTTTTAGTTACTTATGGTACAAAAGATTTTGGGGCAGTAGCACAAAATGACTACTTAAGGGTTGCCGTAATTTCTAAGCAAAAGAAAAATTTCACTTTTAAAGATTATGCTGGCCTTGATCATAACTTTTTTCCATTGCTACAAAATGACAATCCAAACTACGGGATATTTAACTGGGACAAGGTAGCAGATGATTGGTGGCATTGGTTAGAAAGCAAATAGAAGGAATACGAACGAAAGCATGCAGCAAAGACTTTGAGCGCAGGCATAAGACAATTAGCAAATTTCATTTACCCCAATTTGACCGAAAAGGGAATAGCAGAACCAGATAAAATGAAGCCGAAAATCAGCCCAATAGAGAAACCCAAAACTATACTCATCAAAATGTAGCAGCATTAAAT
>JAFDYH010000170.1:2979-30830 GCA_018267535.1 Bacteroidota bacterium | reverse complement strand
TGCACCCCATGCAAGTGCGCTACCGGGCTGCGCTACGTCCCGAACAGGGTCTGCATTCACAGACCGGGGTAAAAATTTATACAAAAGAACTCCGGCTCCGCCCTTCATTTGGGGTTGCAAATGTAAAACTTTCCCTGTTACGGGAGAAACCAAATTGATAAAGCGCCTGGTTAAATTTATTTAGTGATCCTTACCACCAGTTGCGATGGAAGCAGGATATTATGGCAGGCATTACCCTTTCCCTTATTTCCTTTTTCCAGCGATTGCAAAAGGGTTTCTGTTGCCTTCTCCCCCTGCTGGTAAGGAAATTGGTCAATAGTGGCCAACGGGGTGATTCATATAATCGCAAATCGCTTCGTTGGCAAAATTGACAAAGCTGACATCTTTATTGATGCGTATTTTCTGGCGGCGGGCGTAGCGGATCGCATCCATCGCCACATAATCATTAAAGGCAATGACGGCATTAGGACGCCGGCGAAGCGAAAGCAGTTTTTTCATCGCTTCATTGTTGCCATCAACTGTAACATCAGAATAAACGACTATTTTGTCATCGTCTTAATCTTGTTTTTCTTTAATGCTTTTATATAAGCATTATATCTTTCCTTGCTTGCTTTCAGGCAATTTTTCGGGAGCATTCATTAACGCAATGTTTCTGCCCTTCTTCCTGACCAGGAAATTAATCGCCTCCGTCATTCCCGATTCAAGTTTATTTGTAATGAAATGGATATCCTGTATCCGGGGTATACGGTCAAAAAACACAACAGGTATTTTATTCTTTTTGGCTTTTCAAAATGCGAATAATCAGATGTATTCCTGGCAATTGAAATCAGCATCCCATCTACCCGGTGGTTCTTCATGGCCTCAGTCATTTTCTTTTCTCTTTCTTTATCATCCCTGAGCTGGTCAAGTTGTATAGTTCAGTTCTGCTACCAGCTTTTTCACTTGCATCTACGTGCGGAATCTGATACTGTAGCAATTGCTCAATGTACGGGACAATGTTGATTTTGAAATATTCAATACTTTGGCAATATCCGCTAAGGTTGCTTTTCCCGAACCGATAGTTTTATGATTCCATAAGTAAACACCCTGCGAATGATTAAAGTTATTTATTCTTACAAATAACCATCTACAGCACTTATTTTGCACAACCGGTTGCTCAATATTTTTTTCAACAACCGGTTGCTAAAAAAGAAACCCGAAGTCTTATTAAATTACATACAAAATGAAAAAATGCTGAAATATGATTTTCAGAATGCGGTAGCGATTATTACCGGGGCTGCTTCCGGATTAGGATGGGCGATTGCAAAAAAACTTTCAGGGCAGAATGCGAGAGTGGCCCTCCTCGATAAAAATACCGGCGAACTTATAAAACGAAAAGAACAACTGGACGGCGAAAATGAGATTTATACTATTGATATCACCTCTGAAGAAGCGATACAGCGAGTCATCCCGGAAATCGTGGATCGTTTCGGCACTATTGATATTTTAATTAACAGTGCCGGTATAACAGGTAAAACCAATATCAAAAGCCATGACACCGAAACGGCGAACCTGCGGCAGGTGTTCGAGGTAAATTTTATGGGAAGCTTTCTTATGTCGAAACATGTACTGCCTGTATTGCTTAAAAATAGGTATGGCCGCATCTTACATATAGCATCCATTGCAGGCAAGGAAGGTAATGCCGGGATGATTGCTTATTCAGCATCAAAGGCTGCCGTTATTGCTATGGCAAAGGTACAGGGAAAGGAATATGCGGAAACAGGTATAACCGTGAACGCATTGGCGCCTGCAGTTATACAGACTGCGTTGGTAGAAGCTATGCCTGAAGAACAGGTAAAATATATGACGGATAAAATCCCGATGAAACGGTGTGGCACACTCGAAGAATTTGCAGACATAGCTGCTTTTATCGTATCGAAAGAAAACAGTTTTTCGACAGGCTTTACATTTGATTTATCCGGTGGAAGGGCCACGTATTAAAGCCATACGGAGAAATGGTCATTAACTAAAATAGAAAAAATAACATGATTACTGCTGATTCAAAACCCGGGGATATTCCTGTTGCTGTAGTAGGCCTTGGCCTGATGGGCTGCAGCATTTGTACCTGTTTATTAATGGCGGGCCACAAAGTGATCGCAGTAGCACCCATACCGGCCGATCTCGATCATGCTGAAAAAAGAATAAAAGAACATTTAAGAAGATCAAAAGAAGAAGGCCTGGTGACCCGTGAGCCTACTGAATTCTTAAAAAATCTTCTTATCACCGAAGATTATTTACAACTGAAAGATACCGGGCTGGTAATTGAGTGTACCATCGAAAACCTCGACATAAAAAAAACTGTTTATCATAAAATAGAATCCGTCATTTCGAAAGAGGCACTATTGGTCAGCAATACTTCCGCCATACCGATCAGTATCCTGCAGCAGCAAACAAAATTGCCGGATCGCTTTTTTGGCCTGCATTGGGCGGAGCCGTCACACACTTCGCGTTTTCTGGAAGTCATCTGCGGGGAAAAAAGTGATGTATCAAAAGGAGAATCTTTATACAACTTATCCCATTTCTGGGGCAAAGAACCCACATTGGTACGAAAAGATATACGCGGCTTTATTACCAACCGGCTGATGTATGCCCTATACAGGGAAGCATTTTTTCTTGTTGAAAACGGCTATGCTACTGTAGAAGATGTAGACAGGGCCTGCCGTAATAATGCCGGTTACTGGATGACGTTAGTAGGTGTTTTCCGGTGGATGGATTTAACCGGTGTTCCTGCCTACCATACAGTGATGAAAGACCTCTTCCCAACTTTAAATAATCAAACCGACATGCCTAAACTGATTGATGATATCGTGAAAGATGGAGGTAAAGGGGTATCAAATGCCAAAGGCTTTTATACCTATACAGAAGAAGAAGCCAGGCTATGGGAAGAAACATTTATGGAATTCAGCTATGAAATAAGAAGACTGGCGCTGAAATATCCTGCCGATGTTGTGAAGAAAAAATTAAAAGCAAAAGCAGAAAAGATCAAAGACTGATCATGTTTATTATTGATGCCCATCTTGACCTTTCAATAAACGACTTGATATGAATGACCCTGCGATGTGGTCCGCGTTAACGCCTTTATCTGAAAAATCAATTACACAAAATTCAAAACCTGTTTTAATCCCAGACTTTACCAGGGGAAAATGGAAAAAGAGGTTGCCCGTTTTCGGCCTGAAAGACATTTAATACTAACAAATGTTATTAAGATACGAGATGTTAGTAAAAATATTTCGCCAAAATAATCTTGTTTATTAAGTTCGCTAAACTTTATAAAAAAGAGAGTCACCCTTTGTCAAAAGAAAAGAAAGCTTTTTATGATTGGAGGCCATTTGAAGCATGAGATTATAAGCACTTTTTATTTTGAAAAGACTTTATCCATTGTAGAATTAAGTAGCCGGCTGGAGAAAAGTGTTCCGCATGTAACCAAGGCTGTGAATGAGTTAATTGAGGCCGGACTGATAGAAGAAAGCGGGCATGCACCTTCCAGCGGTGGCCGCAAGCCCCTGATGTATTCTTTGAAAAGAAGTACATTATATATTGTCGCTGTTGCAATGGATCAGCTCTATTTCAAAATTACAATTATTGATATTCTCAATAATCCGGTTATACCCATTGAATCGCACGAACTGAAGCTCTTAAACAATGCGGAGGCGCTTGGTGAACTTGTAGCTATTATTAATGATTGCATTAAAAGGTCAGGTATTGATAAAAAGAAAATTATCGGAGCCGGGATTGGAACTCCCGGATTTACCAATAATAGACTGGGTATTAATTATTCTTACCTGCAACCTCCTGAAGATGAAAGTTTGCTGAGTTACCTGGAAAGAGAGTTGGAAATTCCCGTTAGACTTGATAATGATTCAAGCCTGATTGCGTTGGCTGAATTAAAATTTGGAATGGCGAAAGGAAAAGAAGAAGTGATGGTTATTAATATTGGCTGGGGAATTGGTTTGGGGATGATTGTAAATGGCGTTCTTTTCAGGGGATATACAGGGTATGCCGGTGAACTGAGCCATATCCCGATATCAGAAAGCGATATATTGTGCGATTGTGGTAAAAGAGGTTGTCTTGAAACAGAAGGTACGCTTAAAGTGGTTACAGATAAGGCAATGAAAGGGATAAAGCAAGGGAATATATCCGGGTTAAAATACGATGATAGCCCCGAAAAAATGAGTGAAGCCATAATGATCGCAGCGAATAAAGGAGACCAGTATGCGATAGAGCTATTGTCGGATATGGGCTATAAAATAGGTAAGGCCATTGCCATTTTAATTCATATAGTAAACCCGGAGCTGGTGGTGCTTAGTGGAAGAGGGTCTGCAGTAGGAAAAATTTTGTTGGCGCCAATCCAGCAGGCATTAAATAAGTATTGCATCCCGAGACTTTCAGAACATACAGATGTTAAAGTATCGACCATAGGGCGTAAAGCAGAATTGATTGGTGCAGCAGCCCTGGTAATGGAAAATTTTGGTAAGCCATCATCAGCCCGGAAAGATAAAATAAAGGAACAGGCGATATAATCAGAAGTTGGGAAAAGTGATTGCAAAGTTTTTTTAAAAAATTCTTTGCAGAAGTTATCCGGATAAATTATGTGCTGAAGGGGAAATCCTGGTGTTCCGGTTTTTTAAATGCAACGCAAAGCATCAGTTTGGACCGCTTTTATGTCATTTACTGATCGTAAGCTTCACAATTGTGAAAAAAGAGTAATGAGGACAAAATAGCGCAACCGATTGCGAAGCTTTATCAAACGTTTGCTTAGCATTGGTAATTTATAAGGGCACAAAAGGCTAACCTTTTTCTTAGAAAAAAGCCTCAAATTAGTAGAAGGAATACGTGTATATGCTTGCGATCTTAAAGATATCTGCCCTATTTTAATTTTTTTTGATCCCTACTCGATCATTTTTTTAGTATTTCAGTATATATAACTTTTGTTCTAATCTTTAACTCAAACTGCTTATGTTAAAAATCAAACAATGGCTACAGGTCTTCCTGCTGCTGTGTGGTACAGTCGCAATGGCACAGGAGCGAACAATTACAGGTACAATTAATTCCCCAACAAACACTCCGGTTTCAGGAGCAACAGTCTCCCAAAAGGGTACAAGGACTGCAACTGTAAGTGATGTAAACGGAAAGTTTTCAATCAGAGTAAGCGGATCAGACGTTGTTTTAGTTATTTCTTCTGTTGGCTATACGTCGAAAGAAGTTCCGGTAGCCCCCAACGCTACTTCCGTTGACATTCAGGTTACAGAAGACAACAAACAATTAGGCGAGGTAGTAGTGACAGCACTGGGTATTTCCCGCCAGGCCAAAACACTGGTGTACGCTACACAATCAGTAAAGCCTGCTGAACTTACGGAGGCGAGGGATGCAAATAATGTTTTGAATTCATTGCAGGGTAAAGTGGCCAATGCAGTAATTACTCAGGGATCAGGTGGCCCCGGTAGTGGTGCCAGGATTATTCTCCGTGGTAACCGCTCCTTACAAGGAAGTAATAATGCGCTGATTGTTGTGGATGGCGTTCCCTTCAGTAACAACACAAATGGAACCGGAACAAGCGATTTCGGATCCGTACAGGGTTCAGATGGCGCCTCCAATATAAACCCGGATGATATCGAGTCAATGACGATACTTCGTGGTGCATCCGCTGCGGCTCTTTACGGAAGCCAGGCTGGTAATGGTGTAATTGTAATTACAACCAAGAAAGGAAAAAAAGACAGGCTTTCTGTTAATTTAAATTCAGGCATCGCTGTTGAGTCTCCGTTTGCGTTACCGAAAGTTCAAAATACGTACGGGCAGGGAAATGGTAATCAGTTGAGAACAGATACTGTTGCATATGTGGGTGATAGCTGGGGACCAAAAATGACAGGTCAGTCCTATATTGATGCACTGGGTAATCAAAATACTTATTCTGCACAACCGGATAATATTAAAGACTTTTTTAGAAAAGGAGTCAGCCTGAATAATTCAATTGGAATATCCGGCGGTACGGATAAAATGCAAACCTATTTGTCGTATACGAATAACAGCATTCAGGGTATTATACAAAAAAACGACCTGATGCGCCACACTGTTAATCTGCGTTTAACCAACCAGATCAGCAAACGTTTTTCTACTGATGCAAAAGTTACCTATATCAATCAGCAGATAGATAACCGGCCAAGAACAGGGGAAGAAAATTCTCCGGTAAGTGATATTTACCAGATACCAAGAAATGTTTCAACTGCACAGGCTAAACAATATGAAGGACTTGATAATGTAGGTATTCCCAAACCAACAAACTGGCCTTCTACATTATCTTCCATTTATCAGAACCCTTACTGGGTAATCAACCGTACGGCAATTAATGAAACCAGGGACAGGATTGTAGGTTTTTTAAATGCAAAGTTTAATATTACCAACTGGCTTAGCCTTTCCGGTCGGGCAAACCTTGACAGGATAATGGACAGGGGTGAAACACAAATTTCACAGGGTACTATACTTTATTCCAAATCGGGAGGCGATTATCAAAAATCAAATACAACAGTAACGGAAAAATGGTTTGATTTAATCCTTGAGGGAAATAATAAAATAACAAAAGACTTTAAAGTTACTTATCGTGTAGGTACAATATTCCAAGATAGTAAATATGATCAAAACAATAGTGGCGCCGGTGGTTTAAATATTACCAATAAGTTTAGTATGAACTTTGCTAAGTCTCCCTCTGTAAGTTCATCTTACTCTCAGATTCAAACGCAGGCTGTATTCGGGCAATTAAATCTTTCTTTCAAAGACGCTATTTACCTTGATGCCAGTTTACGTAATGATTGGGATTCACGCCTCCCATCGCCTTATACTTACCAATATCCGTCAGTTGGTTTATCTGCCGTATTATCAGAGCTGCTTCAATTGCCAACAAGTATATCCTTCCTGAAAGCAAGTATTAACTATGCGCAGGTAGGTAACGGTGGTAAATTCGGGTTATTAAGAACAGTTTATACTTATGGACAAGGTGCAGGTAATGGCTTCCTCCAAAGAAGTGCCACATTACCTTTACCCGGGCTGAAGCCTGAGATTGTTAAAAATCTTGAGTTCGGTGTAGAAGCAAGATTTATCAATAACCGGATCGGGTTTACTGCGACGTATTATAAGAGCAATTCTTTCAACCAGCTTTTACAGGTTCAATTACCGTCTGCTACAGGTTATGCTAATAAGTATATCAACGCAGGTAACATACAAAACTCAGGGTTTGAATTGGTAATTAACGGAAGCCCCATAGCCAGCAGGGATTTTACATGGGATGTTACATTCAACCTTGCTGCTAACAAAAACAAAGTAATAGAACTTAGCCCGGACGTTAAAACATTCTATCTGGGTGGTGGTTATGGACGGTCAGGTACCCCGGTAGTTCAGGAAGGTAAATCTTATGGTGATCTCCTTGCATTTAAATGGGCTACTGATGCGAAGGGTAATCGTATCGTTAACGCAACCACTGGTTTGCCCGTAATAACCGGTGATCAGCAATATGTTGGTAATTTTAACCCAAAAGCAACTTTAGGATTTACCAATTCGTTTACTTATAAAGCGTTTTCACTTCGACTACTAATTGATGGCCGAATTGGTGGTACAATGGTATCTGGTACTGAAATGAACCTGGCATTTAGTGGAATTCCTGAAGTAACGGAAGCTTACCGTGAAGGAAACTGGAATCTTGGCGGTGTTGACGCAACAGGCACTGCTGTATCAAAGACTGTAACATCACAACAGTTCTGGCAGATAGCCTCTGGTAAGCGTTATGGTAATGGTGATTTCTTTACTTATGATGTTACCAATTTTAGGGTAAGGGAATTGACACTCGGATATGCAATTCCTCTTAAACAAAATATTTTTGTAAAAGCAGTTAAATTCAATGTTGTTGCCCGTAACCTGCTCTGGATTTATCGTGGTAAATCAAAAATGGATATACCAGGCTTGGGTAAACGTACTATGTGGTTTGATCCTGACATGAGTTTGGGTAATTCAAACTTCCAGGGTGTTGAATACGGGGCGTTACCAGCAACCCGTTCAATAGGAGCTAATTTACAAGTGACATTTTAATACCCCTAAACTTAGTATAATATGAAAAAAATAGTATCAATTTTTAACCTCAGAATATGTCTCGTCTTTTTTTGCACGGGTACTTTGTTGGCTTCGTGTACAAAAAAATACGATGAGATTAATACCGATAGAAATAGTATCGCCACAATTGGTGCTGCAGAGTTGCCCTTTCTGTTTGCAAAGGCAGAACAGGCCTCTGTACCCAGTATATGGACTTACCAGGTAGCGCAAAACCTGTTCGCAGACCAATATGCGCAATACTTTGCTTGTACAGCAACCTACTTTCCTTCCGACAGGAACGTGATCAGAATGGACTGGGTTGGTGCTGCGTTTAACCCTATCTATACGGATATGGTTCCACAGTTACAATCAATCTTTACGGCTGCAGATCCTACTTCTCCGGAATATGCAATCGCCAATATTATTTGGGTAAATGGTTTCCATAAAGTAACAGATTACTGGGGGCCTATACCCTACTCCCAGGCAGGCATACCCGGCAATTCGGTTCCATATGACGCACAGGATAAAATTTATGATGATTTCTTCAAACGCCTGACGGCTTCCGTTACCACACTTAAATCAAATGCAAGCGCAACTCCTTATGGATCTTATGATATTATTTATGGTGGTAACGTGAGTAAATGGATAAAGTTTGCAAATACACTCAGGCTTAGATTGGCGATCAGGATTTCAAAAGTAGATCCAGCGAGAGCAAAAACAGAAGCAGAAGCTGCGGTTGCAGATGGTGTTATGACAGCAAGCCCAGACGACGATGCTTTGATCAAAAAAAGTACAACCGGTGATGATAATAATGGTCTTTCCATTATGTCTGACTGGAACGAGTTCCGCATGAGTGCAGCAATGGAATCAGTAATGACAGGTTATCAGGATCCAAGGATTTCTGTTTATTGGTTGCCGGATGGTGCTACAAAAGCAAACCCTGCCGGAAATGGGAAGTACGACGGTTTGAGAAACGGTCTTACCTCTACCCAATTGACACAATCTCAGAATAGTGCCACATCTAATGCAAAAGTGGGTAAAAGATGGTCTTCTCCTGATTTTGGTGGCAACTCAGATTATTTATCGACCCCCCAAAATATAATGTGTGCAGCTGAGGCCTATTTTCTTAGAGCGGAAGGAGTCCTTCTGGGATGGAATATGGGTGGTGGAACAGCGCAGGACTATTACAACGCCGGTATTGCGAATTCTATGAAACAATGGGGAATTACAGATGCAGCCGCTATTACTGCCTACACCAATAGCGGTAATGTGCCTATTGCCCCCAATGACTTTTTGAATTCTCCACCAGTGTCTGACGCACCTATTAAATTTGCAGCAGACCAGGCGACACAGTTAAAACAAATTGCTATTCAGAAATGGTTGGCATTATTCCCCGATGGTTATGAAGCATGGGCTGATTACCGCAGGGCAAGGACATTTATTCTTTATCCGGTAGCTAATTCCGATAATCCTGATATTACGAATACCACCACACAGTGGATTAGAAGGATTCCATTCTTAGATGCTGAAAAGCTTAGCAATAAGGCCGGAGTTGATGCAGCAGTCAATTTACTGGGTCCAGGCGGTGATAAAGTGACCACACCTCTTTGGTGGGATAAAAACTAAAGCCTGAAATATCGTCTTAAAAGATTCCATCTGCATAAACAGATGGAATCTTTTATTTTACACCATATTTGCTTGCACTATAACCCCATCCGTTTATGCAAAGAGTATTTTCAGCATTATTGATTGCTGCTATTGCCACTACTATAAGCTGCAATAATAAACCTGCTACCCTTTTCTCGTTGCTGGATAATGAGGAGACAGGAATAAAGTTTCAGAATACCTTGTTTGATGATGGCAACCTGAATATACTTAACTACTCTTATTTCTACAATGGTGGCGGGGTTGCTATCGGCGACATTAATAATGATGGGTTACAGGATATCCTTTTCACCGGTAATATGGTTAAAAACAGGCTTTACCTGAATAAAGGCAATTTTAAATTTGAAAATATTACAGACAAAGCCGGCATTGCCGAAAAGCAAGGCTGGTGCACCGGGGCTACAATGGTGGATATTAATGGAGATGGTAAACTGGACATCTACATTTGCCGCTCTGCCGACGGGTTTCCTTTACGCCGGAAAAATCTCCTGTTTATTAATAATGGTAACCTGACCTTTACAGAAAAAGCAGGAGAATATGGCCTGGATAATGATGGTTTTTCAACCCAGGCTAGTTTTTTTGATTATGACAAAGATGGAGACCTGGATATGTTTTTGATTAACCATTCACTGCAAAAATATACTACAGGCGCTGTTGAAAACCCCGGCTGGAGAAACCAAAGAACTCCGGCATTCGAATGCAAACTCTATCGAAATGACTGGAGCGATTCGCTTAATCATCCTTTTTATACAGATGTATCGGAGCAGGCAGGAATAAAATCTAATGTTCTTTCATTTGGCTTAGGTATTGCCGTTTCAGACATCAACAATGATGGCTGGCCAGATGTATACATCTCTAACGACTTCAATGAACCAGATTATCTGTTCATGAATAATGGCAACGGCACATTCAGTGAGCGATTAAAAGACTGCATGGACCAGGTTTCGCTATTCTCAATGGGCTCAGATGCCGCCGATTTTAACAACGATGGCTTAACAGATCTTGTAACCCTGGATATGCTCCCTGAAGATAACAGGACGCAAAAAATGCATAGCGGCTCTGAGAATTTCAATAAGTTCCAGCTATTATTTAACCAGGGATTCTATTACCAGTACAGCCGTAATATGCTGCAGGTAAATAATGGAGATGGCACGTTTAGTGAAACAGGGCAATTGGCTGGTATTTCAAACACAGACTGGAGCTGGTCTCCTTTGTTCTCGGATTTTAACAATGACGGGTATAAAGACCTGCTTATTACAACCGGGTATGTAAAAGACTATACAGATATGGATTTTGTGAAATACTCAGTCGACCTTTCTGTAAAACAAAGAGGAGGAGAAAAAGTAGATGCTGCAAAAGAGTACATCAGCAAAATGCCGGATAATCATTTAACCAGCAGCATTTTTGAAAACAGAGGAAATGGAAGGTTTGACAAGGTAAACGCAGCCTGGGGCTTCGATTATAAAACAGTCGCTGCCGGCGCAGCTTATGCCGATCTCGATAATGATGGTTATATGGATATTGTTGTGAACAATACAAATGATTTTGCATCTGTTTACAAAAACAATGGTGCTAAAAATGAAAAAAATAATTATCTGAGAATAGTATTAAAAGGAGATAAGCAAAATGCTTTGGGCACAGGCTCAAAAATAAAATTGTTTTGCAAAGACAGTCTTTTTTACCAGGAGCAAATGCCGGTACGGGGTTTTCAATCTTCGGTTGACCCGGTTTTAAACTTTGGTATTGGCCATCATACAAACATTGATTCATTAATCATTACCTGGCCGGCCGATAAAATGCAAAAGCTTACAAACATAAAACCGGATCAAACAATAACCTTAAATATTACTGACGCTTCAGCTAAATGGCATAAAGATTCCGTACACACAATAACCCTTTTCAAACAGCAACCTATAACTGAAATTGTTCATAAAGAAAATGCCTTTAATGATTTTTCGGTACAGCGACTGCTGCCAAACTATTTATCGAGGCAAGGACCCTGCTTTGCTGCTGCTGATATTAATAAAGACGGGCTGAATGATGTATTTGCCGGCGGTGCCAAAGGAACAGCATCACAACTCTTCCTGCAAAACAGCGATGGCAGCTTCAAACCTTTTTTACCTAACCCATTTAGCAACTCAATCAATAGCGAAATAACAGCTGCCGAATTTTTTGATGCCGATAATGACGGAGATATGGATCTGTATACAGCGCATGGCGGATATGAATTTGAAGAAAACGACCCGGCCTTCCAGGATGAATTATATATTAATGACGGCAAAGGGAATTTCACAAAATCCAATACAATTCCATCCTTATTATTCAGCAAAGGATGTGTGAAGCCGGCCGATATAGATGGCGATGGAGATATTGATTTGTTTATCGGCGGCCGTCTGGTACCGGGTAAATATCCGCAAATCCCACCGTCGAAAATATTATTGAATGATGGCAAGGGAAACTTTACAGATGCGACAAAAATCATAGCTCCCTCTTTTGATACCCTGGGTATGGTGACGGACGCGGCCTGGATTGATGTAAATAATGATAAGAAGAAAGACCTTATTGTTACAGGAGAATGGATGCCTATAAAGATTTTTATCAATAAAAATAATGTACTAACCGATGCCTCATCTGAATATATAAAATTTCCTTCAGCAGGCTGGTGGAACCGGTTAACCGTGGCCGACATGGACAATGATGGTGACGACGATATTATACTCGGCAACTATGGGCTAAATACTCAATTTCACCTGGATGAAAAAGAACCTATGACACTTACCTATGGTGATTTTGATAAAAACGGATCCATCGACCCGGTACTTTGCTATTATATAAAAGGCACTTCTTACCCTGCCTTTTCGAGAGATGATCTCGCAGAACAACTTCCTTTCATCAATAAAAAATTCCTTACCTACAGCAAATATTCAACCGCTACCCTTACAGATATTTTTACCCCTGAACAACTTGCAGGGAGCCAGACCCTGAAAGCTGAGATTATGGAAACAATTTACCTGGAAAATAAAGGGAATAGTTTCGACTTACATCATCTTCCATTACAGGCACAGTATTCGCCTGTGTATGCAATAACCGCAATGGATATGGATGGCGATAATATCAAAGACTTGCTGCTGACCGGTAATAACAGCTGGACAAGAATAAAGTTTGGAAGATATACGGCCAATCATGGTATATTCCTGAAAGGAGACGGCAAAGGCAATTTCATTTACATACCTCAATCTAAAAGCGGGCTAAAAGTGAGAGGTAATGTAAGAAGCGCAATAATTTTAGATGCAAATAAAATTTTACTGGGGCTTAACGACAGCAACGCCGTATTGCTTGAGCTGAATAAGAATAAATAACTTTTTATTTCCCGAGTTCTTTAATTTTTAATGGTGCATCGTTCGCAGCAAAAAATAATTGCGTTTTATTTTTTTCCGTAATCGTTTTTACGTTCCTGATATTACCACGCAGGTTAAGGCCACTCTGCCATTGAGGGACATAAGTAAAGCCACCTTTTCCATCTCCCAGCAACAAGCAGCCGAAACTGGCGTCGAAACGTCCAAGCTTAATCCTTGTCCATGTATTATTTCCTGCAGCAATAATATCCTTTTTCCCATCCCCATTTACATCCAAAGATGTAACCGCGTATACCGGGGCATATTGAATTTCATTTGGCAGGTCTTTTTGAGTAAACCCTGCTTGTCCGTCATTCTGAAGATAAACGGTTGAAAGGGTTTGAGCCGTTAACTCCCGGGCATCCTGAAGTTGATCATCCGTGAATACATCATTAATTTTCGCATCTGCGTACACGTGATATTCTAAAAATTTCTTTTTTAGCATCGGTATCTGATCAGAAAGGTCATCCCGTGAATTAAAAGGATAAGATACTCCCTGCACATAATAACAGAGTACAGGGTCAACGGATCCATTTCCATCAAAATCTTTATAATAAAGCGTAAGGGGCTCTTTTCCGCTGGCTTTTAATTGTGTATTCAGGCCAAGATTGCCAACTACAATATCGGTATCACCATCACCATCAAAATCATCTGCATAAATGCGGTTCCACCAGCCTGAAGACGCAAAATGGATATAGTTCGAAGATGCATCCTTAAGCTTTCCCTTTTCATTTAGCAATACTTTTATGGGCATCCATTCTCCTACCAGGATCAGATCGGGCAATTGGTCTTTATTCAAGTCTATCCAGGCAGCATCTGTAACCATTCCGGCATTTCTTAATGAAGGCGCCCATTCCGCTGTTGCATCTTTGTAATTTCCTTTGCCATCATTAATTAAGATCGTACTCGCAGGAGAAACTGGGTATTTTCCCGGCACCAGACGGCCTCCAATGAATAAATCTATATCACCATCTCCATCAATATCGGCCGGCTTTACACAGCTTTTACTAATGTTTATGACAGGCAAAGCATTTTCCTTCTTTACAAAATTTCCTTTCCCATCGTTGATATATAACCTGTCCTGTAATAATGGGTCGTTTTCACTAAACTCATACCCCCCGCTGGCCACATATAAATCCATGTCTCCATCGCCATCCGCATCAAAAAATTCTGCAGCTACATCTTCATGGGCGGCATCTGCAACAAAAGGAAGTTCTGGTTTGCTGGCAAAACGACCATCCTGCCTCTGGATAAATAACTGCCCAGGCTGGTCTTTTGCGCCACCTAAAAAAATATCTTCCAACCCATCTTTATCAACATCGGCTTTAGCTATACAGGGACCCTGGCGGGATAAATAATTGGGCAATAATGATTGTACTGTAAAATCATTAAACGTATTTTCCTTGTGTACAAAAAAAGGAGGGCTGGTTGATTCCTTAAAATATCTTGAATTATTTATTGTTGAATCATATGTCCATTTTAAAGATGCTTCCTTTGCATCAATATTTACTACCTGGTTCGCATTGATATTTTTTAAAATCTGCATCCGGTCATCAGGCCAGATGATAATAACAGAATCTGCTATTGTAAATTTCCCCAAGCCAAAATTCAGTACCGGGTCAACCGAAGATTGAAAACCCCGTACCGGCATTTGCTCCTGGTAATACCTGTTTCCTTTGCAGTATATCGTCACTTTTGAACCATTCCCGTTTTTATTCTTTTCGCCGCCATTCAGTTTTATTTTTAAATAATTATTCCCGGAAACCTGTTCACTGTTGTTTTTATAAATACCGGCAAAATCATTTGTATTACAAACAACAAGGTCCATATCCCCATCATTATCCAGGTCTGCATATGCCGCACCTGAGGAAACACCCGGCTTATCCAAGCCCCACTCCTTTGTCTTCTTAATAAACTTCTCTTCACCCGTATTTTGAAATATATAGTTGGAAATTTCATGAGTAGGCATTTTCCGGATGTATTCTGTAATTGCATCTACCTGTTCACCATGCATCTCCCGGACGAGGCGTGCCATGGAATATTTCATAAAATCCATGTCTGAATAGTCTTTCACGTATCCGTTGGAAACAAACAAATCTTTATATCCATCATTGTCATAATCGCAAAACAATGCTGACCAACTCCAATCCGTATTTGATACCCCGGCAATCTGCCCTATTTCACTAAAAGTACCATTGCCATTATTTTTTTGCAGCATATTGCGGCTGTACTGATAATAAAAACCTTTATTAAAAAGCAGCTGAAACTTATCAAAATTTTCGTTTCCGCTGTGCATCTTTACAGTTTTATTATCTTCTGCAAGCATATCCAATGTAGTAATATCAACAAAGCCATCATTGTTAAAATCTGCCGCATCGGAGCCCATAGAATACATCGACACTTCGTTCATACATTCTGCAAGCGATTCTCTAAACGTTCCGTTCCGCTTATTGATAAAAAGATAATCCGGCTCGTTAAAGTCATTTGAAACATATATATCCGGCCAGCCATCATTATTTATATCTGTTACCGCAAGGCCCAAACCAAACGTAAATACATTTGATATGATACCTGCTTCCACACTTACATTCGTGAAGTGGCCATTATCGTTCCTGTACAATTTACTGGCATAATCGGCATTGTATTCTTTACGCAGTTCCGCATTTTCCTGTATACCCGCTGTATATTTTGTAACCGAATGGTTAATGACAAAGCAGTCAAGGTCGCCATCTTTATCATAATCAAAAAAAGCGGCCTGGGTTGAATACCCATTATCTGCCAAACCGTATTCTTTTGCTTTTTCTGTGAATGTAAGGTCACCATTGTTTATATATAACAGATTCTCCCGCCGGGTCGAGTCCTTATCTGCGCTACGACATATATATATATCCAGCCTGCCGTCTCCGTTTATATCGACCATTGTGGCACCGGTGCACCAGCCTTGTTTTTCAGCAATACCCGCTTTATCGGTTATATTTTCAAACTGAAAATCCCCTTTATTCAGGTAAAGCCTGTTCTTTACCATATTGCCTGTGAAGAAAATATCGGGTAGCCCATCATTATTAATATCTCCAATCGCTACTCCACTCCCATTGTAGAAATAAATATAATTGGCGACGTTCAACGGACCATCTTCAAAAATTGTGTTTCTGAAATTTATCCCGGTTTTAGATTCATCCATTAAGGTAAAAAGCCTGGAATCATTAGTACTGCAGGATGAAAAAAAAACAATTGAACCTGTGAGAAATAATAGCAGATTAAAAAATTTCATCTGTTGCTTAAGATTTAAAAGTAGTTCCCGGGCAAACACACAATTGAAATGATTGATTATCCCTGCTAAAAGTAACCATTTTTAGCAGCCAAACCCTAAAATAAACTGGCAAAAAAGCCGACAAAAAGAGGCTGCCTCAAAACTTAGAAGTTTACACAACGAACACAAAGCGTACAATGATATACTTTAAAATCAATATTTAATTCTACTTTGTTGTTTTTTGCGAAACGACTCTTTTTGAGGCAGCCTCTAAAATTTTCATTTTTATTCCGGCTTTCCTACTACTTCATATTCTATTTTGTTAGGAGAAATAATTTCTTCATATAAAGTCCCATCGGGAGCTTCATAATATTTTTTCCCTTTGATGGTTACAGAACGGGAACCCTCTGGCAGTTTATTTACCCGATCACCTGGCTGTTCTTTATATTCATCCTGCTCATTGGAATTCTGATCTACATTCTCCTGCCTTAACCTGTCATCTGTTCGCACCACTTCATACTCTGTCCTGTTATCATGGGTTAATATCTGCCTGTAATAGGTGCCATCAACAACATAATATTGCAGACCATCAATAATCACGGCTTGAGCATCACCAGGCAATTCCGGAACCCTGGCTCCTACCGGGGGCCGCACCACTTCATAACCGCGATAAGGTAATGGCGCATAATAAACTCCTCCATAATAGTAATAAGGATAGCCTGCTGTAAAGATGCGACGGTACCCAAATGGCAATACGGACACCCTGAAACCAAAATGAGGAAAATAATAAGGTCTAAAGAAATTTGGATGACGATAGAAATAGCTTCCGTAATGCCTGTAATAGCCAGATCTGAATCCTAAAGAAACTGCAGGACGGTAATAAGAATGGAACCTCGCTCCATGATGATATCCGTATCCACCGCCCCAATGATGGCCCCTTCCCCGCTGTGCGTTGGAAACCACGCTGAAAAGAAGCAAGGTAATGCCTAATATTAAAGAGAGTTTTTGTGTAAAATTTTTTGTACCCATAAAATATTTTTTACGTTCTCTTAAAGTTATAAAAACTGGCTTGTAAAAAAAGTTAATGTTGCTTGTTATTGTCAGGAAATTTACTGCAGGATGGCGATAAAAGAATGTGCAATTAATTCATTGAAAAAATGTAACTTAATCTTACTTATCCGTATGAAGCTACATAAGTACTAATCCCACTCTGCTTGACACCCGTATTTGTTAAAGATTAAAACTAAAACCCACTCAAATGAAAAAGGATGATCTATTAATTGCAGCTATATTTTTTCTATTCCCTCTTTTTGCATCGGCCCAAACCACAGATTACAAGGTTGTCTTTGATCTTACAAGTAAAGATTCACTGGATCATAAATCAGTAATCCGGTGGCTCACAGAGGTATCAAAAGCAAACCCTAATGCAAAAATGGAAGTAGTAATGTATGGGCAGGGCTATACTATGGTAACAAAAGAGCGCACTGTAGTTGGAAACGCAGTTACAAGCCTTATGGCAAATAAAAACATTTCATTCAAAGTTTGCGAAGTGGCTATGAAAAATAATAATATCGATAAAAGCCAGCTATTACCCGGCATAGAAACAGTACCGGATGGTATTTATGAAATAATCCATAAACAAAGGGAAGGTTGGGGATATATCAAAGCCGTACATTGACCATGCCAGTCAACATCATTTTTAGTAAATGCGGCCACCACCTTCATCATGGTCAATCAATTGATTGGCCAGTGAAGTATCGAATACATTTTCCTTATTGGCTATTACCTGGCGGAGCAGGTCATGTATTGTAATTACTGATTCGAAATTTGGACCATCATAAGCAAGCAGGTATCTTGCTTTATAAGAATTCATTAGATTCATACAACTCTCCACTGTATCGGAAAGGGCAACGATAGGCAGGTCTGTTGTCATTACTTCGCTTACCCTGGTAGTATTGCTGGAACGACCCTTTAATATCACATTACGGGTATAATCTCTTTCACAAAAAACGCCTTTGTAGTTGTCTCCATCCAACACAACAAGATAACTGAGATTTACAGAGTTCAGCATCTGCAGGGCGTCTATCACCAGCGCATCGGGAGAAATATAGTTGTAAGAGTTAATCTTGGAATCAATGACATTTTGTACGGTTCTCATGCTGCTTCATTTTCCTAAAGATCGCAATTTATTTGAAAAATCAATAGTCGGCAGCGGATTTTGCGGGAGTTTTTATCAATGATTTTGCTCAGTTATTAAATTTCACAACTTCGAAATCTGAACCCTGGACCTGACCAAGTTTATGCAGGTCATCATTATCCCATCTTTCGTCCGGAGCCCCACTGATATAAAGATTACTGCCAATATCTGCAAGTATAAGCCCATATTTCTTCATTGCTTTCAGGATAACCTGGTTGATCGCTGAATAGCCACTGATATCGAAACCGGGTTTTAATCGTATCCTTGCACCAAATGGTAATGTATACTGGCCACCGGTACTGTTTACCTTATGGCGGGCCGGGTAAACATAACCAGGTTTTACTTTAGCGCTCTGTAATGTGAACCGTATGGGATGATCAATTTCTCCTTTCAATACCTCTTCGTAACGAACAAGACCGGGAAAAATAGGCAGTCCTGCTGCATCTGCAGATGTCCAGGTTTCGGGACGAAGGGCATTCGAATTCAAATTAAAAATAGCCCCGGACGAAGCTTCCCATCGGCCATTATTTATCCTTGCATTAAATAACTCATAAAGAACACCATTGTCTTTATCGACTGCGATTACATGTGAATCACCATTTCCATTACCTTCTATGGGAGCATCTAACGGTATTGCGTAAGGGCCTGCATCGCTTTCATCACCATAATCCGTAAATGTAACAGTTAGCTTTGGCTGGTTGCCGCAAACGACCACATAGGGAATACCAATAGGTGCATTATCCCAAAGACCGCTGCCGAAATCGGCTTTAATGATATTAGCGGAAAAAGAAGAAATGATCTGGGTGTTATATGGATCTGTCGGCAATGACGATATATCCTGGTTCCAGGGGTTATCAGTTGGAAAGATGGTGATATTTTCTGCATCTGCCTTTACTACAGTGCAGCTTGTATTGTTTCCATTATTATTCGGGTTACTATTTCCTCCCGTATTGCTAGTATTGGCGGCTTTATCTTTCTTACACCCCTCCAGCAAAAGAAGATAAAGCGCAAATGCTGTAAAAAAAATAATGATACGGAGTATCCTGTTCATAAGTACTGGTTTTTTTAAAGATAGTTTTTGTGAGCCAGCTGGTCAACAGTAGATTTCCCGGGTAAAAAGAGGTAAAAAAATGCAGGAACCCGGCACAGATCCAGAGGAAAATAGCAATCTTGAAAGGAAGATTGTTATTATACGATTAAATTTGTATCCTCCATTATTTCCTTAATCAGGTCTTGACCTGCACATCTAATTTCCGGTTTAGTCAATTAAATATATTTGCAACTATGAAGAAATATCTGATTGTATTTCTATTAACAGGAATATTGATTAAAGGCGTGGCTCAAAATTTACAACGTCCGAAGTTAGTAGTAGGTATGGTTGTAGACCAAATGCGTTGTGATTATTTGTATCGGTATTACGACAGATACGGTTCAAACGGTTTCAAAAGGCTTTTACGGGAAGGCTTTAGCTGCGAAAACACAATGATCCCTTATGCGCAAACAGTTACAGCAGCTGGCCATGCTTGTGTCTATACCGGTTCAGTGCCTGCTATTAATGGCATAGTGGGTAATGAATGGTATGATAAAACATTGAAGCGAACCGTTTACTGCGTTGAAGACGATTCTGTAAAAATAATCGGGGGGGATAAAACGGAACCAATGTCTCCTAAAAATTTGTGGACGACAACAATCTGTGATGAATTGCGGCTGGCCACCAACTTTAAAAACAAAGTAATTGGCATTGCCTTAAAAGATCGCGGCGCTGTATTGCCGGCAGGTCATACGGCCAATGCTGCTTATTGGTACGATGGGGCTACAGGGAATTGGATCAGCAGTACCTATTATATGGACGCCTTACCCTCATGGGTTGAAAATTTTAACCAGAAGAAATGGCCGGATAGTTTTTATGCAAAAAACTGGAATACATTATATCCTATTTCTACTTATATCCAAAGCGACAAAGATAATATGGAATACGAGGGAAAGTTCGGACATGAAGCAGCACCTGTTTTTCCTCACGAATTGCAGTCGGTAGCTGGTAAGGATTATGGAATTATAAGGGCTACTCCATATGGAAATACATTTACTTTCAATTTTGCAAAAGAAGCTTTAAAGGCAGAATCCCTTGGCAAAAACGGCGTTACTGATTTTTTAACAATCAGCCTTTCATCACCGGATTATATCGGGCATCAGTTTGGCCCTAACTCTATTGAGCAGGAAGACGATTACCTGCGTCTTGATAAAGACCTGGCCGATTTCCTTGCCTATCTCGATAAAGAGATCGGCAAAGGCCAATATCTTTTCTTTTTAACAGCGGATCATGCAGTGGCTCATGTACCCGCTTTTCTTCAATCGCATAAAATAGAAGCCAAATCAATGGCAAGTATTTTGGGAGATATAGAAAAGAAGGTGGAAGAAAAATTTAAGGTGAAACACGCTGTTGTATCCACTTCCAATTATCATATTTACCTGAACGATCCTGCAATTGATTCAGCCAGGGCCGATAAAAAGGAAATAAAGAAATTCATTATTGCTCTTATCGACAAAAATCCTGATCTCCTCACTGCCTTTGACTGTGAAAAGATAAATGAGGTGACTTTACCACAGCCAATAAAAGATATGTTTCTAAATGGGTATAATATCAAACGGGGTGGTGATATTTTATTTATTGTAAAACCGGGTAGTTTTTATGGTGGTAAAACCGGCACTACGCACGGAAGCTGGTACCCGTATGATGCGCACATCCCTTTATTGTGGTTTGGCTGGAATATAAATGCGGGGAAAAAACTGAACCGTGAAGTATACATGACAGACATAGCCCCTACTATTGCGGCCCTGCTACATATTCAAATGCCCAGTGGAAGTATTGGTCATGTAATAGAGGAGCTGTCAAAATAAAGACAAACAGTTGTTTGAGATGCAATTCTTTTGCCTTTTAAAACAGCTTTTCGGCGTTTAAGGACAAAATGTCGCTTTTTAAAGACGACATTATCAATAAAATAAAAAATCAAAAAAGCTTTCTAAAGCAGGCCGGAGCAGCATTTTACCTAGTAAAAAACTCTTATTTTCGTACAAACACAAGCCACCATGGAACTAAGACAGCAATTCGACCAGGCCGTCTCAGATAGTAAAACCTTGTCCGCACGTCCCAGTCAGGGAACCTTATTAGAGCTTTATTCTCTTTACAAACAAGCCAGCGAAGGGGATATTAATATTGAACCACCGGCTAATCCTTTTGACTTTGTTGCAAAAGCCAAATATGAAGCATGGGAATCATTAAAAGGAAAGAGCCAGGAAGATGCAATGTCGGATTACATAAATCTCGTAATGAAGTTAAAATAGCAGAGAGTTCAATTTTCATCCTTTTCCATAAGTTCTGCTATTGCACTTGTAAGTTGCGTGCCGGTTGAAATCCTTTTGGCAAGTGGTTTCATATTTTGTTTCATTTGCTGGTAATCTTCAGCAGAAATCCTGTCAATCGCCTCATTAATTTCGTATAAACTACTAACCGTAACCCCTATCTTGTACTTTTTTATCAAAGCTGCTGATGCTGCAATCTCAGGTACAATTAAGGGCAGGCCGCCAAGTATATAAAGGGATAATTTATGATGACTGATATAACGCATATAGTCGCCAAGACTTCCGCCCGGCTCTTCGATGGAATCTCCATCCCAAACCAAACCAAAAGAACCCTCAATAATTGATGGTAATTTATAAGGTTCAAAAACACCTCTATAATTAACGTTACCCTGTAAAAGCATTTTTTTTGTACAACCTGCTCCGTATAAATTAAACCTTAACTCCGGGCTTTTTTTCTCCAGCAAATAAAGTTTTTCTAAAAAAATACTCTTGGCGAGGTTTCCGGCAAATACAACTTGTTTTGCCTTTTGCCTCTCGCCAGTAAATGGCTTCGCTAGAAAATCAAAGAATTCAATTATAGCTACTTTTTTGTCCGGCAAGGTATTCTGCAACCATAATTTCATTGCATCATTATGAACAATGAAGTTATTATACTGTTTTAGCTGTTCCATCTCAGTAACCAGTATATTTTTATCTCCATCTTTTATCCCATCAATATCTGCCACAAAGCAAATTAACCGGGCATTTTTTTTACCCCTAAGAAATTTCAGCAGCACCCGATGAAGTTTGGCGAAAACAGGGAAAATAAAAATTAGCGTGTCCCCATCTTTTATTCCCGACAAAATTTTAAAAAAATAAATACCTCTTTTGAATTTTGCTGCCAAAGAAAAATCAAAATGACGCGGAAATTCTACTGGTACGAATCCATTTTGTTGCATGATCTTTTCCCCATCGGAATAACCGATACCCCCATGAAAAAAATTTTCAAATGAGTATTGCCGGAGGAAAAATTTTTTTTTATACATTTTCTTGTAACAGGCTGTTTCGGGAACTTACGAAAATACTTTATAATCTTTGCAGATGAGAGGCTGAAACAGCTTTTAGTTATCTTTACTACTAAGCTATGTCTTTATATGCAACAAAAAGAAATGAGAATTAAAACCAGGGAGCCTTTTTCTTATAGACTAAGTGAAATCTGGCAGTACAGAGAGTTGGTATACTTTTGTGTGGAAATACCTAAACGTAAAATTTTATAGCAGAAGTCTTGCTGCAACCTGAGTATTAAACATAACCTCCAAGAAATGATTAGTCATCTTATTAACAAAGACAATAATTTCTCAATTGAAGTAGTAAAAAAGTTGAAGGAATACCCGTCTGCTTTATTCACCGTAAATAATACCTGGTTATGAGGAAGACAGCAAAATCAGTCATAGTAGTTCATTAAAGCTTTGTTCTTTCGCATCAAATGAAAACCTTTTGCACCATTATTACTTCAGATTTTCTTCCGAAGGCGATTGTTTTGTTCAGATCACTTCAATCATTTGATCAAAAAGTAAAGCTGCAGGTCCTGGTCGTAGACTCAAAAGATATCGATTCAAAAAATATCGATGAAAGTTTAACCATTTTTTCAATTACCCAACTTTCAGAATATCCTTTGGTTAAAGCCCTATACAAAAAATATGCGCATATAAATCTTGATGAATTCAGATGGTCTTTAAAACCTGTGTTCAGCAGTTATCTCTTACTCTCCGGTTACGATAAAATAATTTATGTTGATTGCGACATGTTCTTTGTTAATGATTACAATTTTTTGTTTGATGAGCTTGATAATAACGATATAATACTAACGCCACACTGGAACAGTACAAATCCACTGGATAATCCACATGCTTTTCTTTCTAATTTCACAAGCGGTATGTTTTCTGCCGGCTTTTTTGGTGTTACAAAAAATGGACTAAATGCCATGACGTGGTGGGCTAATGCCTGTCATTTTATGATGGGGGAACATATTGAAAACGGGGTTAATGATGATCAACGGTATCTTGACCTGTTTCCAGTATTATTTGAAAAAATGAAGATTATCCGACATCGGGGTTGCAATATAGGTTCCTGGAACTATGAAGAATCAAAACGGGTATTATTAAACGGGCAGGTTTTTATAAATGAAAAGTATCCTGTTATCTTTATTCATTTCGACGAAATGCTTGTCTCTACCATTTTAAAAGGCCATGATCAGCTTTTATTACCGTATCTGGATCAATACAGTCTTGCTTTTGAATCGGAAGAATACCAGCTTGATCAATTTCTGCATTCCTATAAAAAATATAAATACCCGGGTATATTTATGAAATTAAAATGGGGGCTTAGGATTAAAACAAGGATAAAGAAATGGTTTTATAAAATTGCAGAATCACTTTAGTTAGCAAAAAACGAATGAAAAAAACAATCAGGATCTTTCTGTTAAAAAATAATCTTTATTATAGAATAAGATATTCTTTTTTTTTCCGCATTTATCAACTACTTTTCAAAAGAACAGATATAGCAAAAGAACGAAATGAGATATTGTTTTATAAGTCATTTCTTCCTTCCTGTAATCTCATTTTTGATATCGGCGCCTATGACGGACATAAAACAAAGGCTTTCCTTAGTATTGCGGAAAAAGTAGTGAGTTGTGAACCAGATGCTGCGAGTTTTAAAATACTGAAAACAAGATTTCGCAATAAAAAGAAGAGAGTCGTTATTGAAAACAAAGCTGTAGCAGAAGCTGATGATGAAAAGAAATTTCTGATCCACCATCCCGGATCGGCTTTTAATACGCTCAGTGAAAAATGGAAAACAACGCTGGAAAATGATTCAATTGAAAAATGGAATGAAAAGATTCTCTTTTCGGAGGAAACAATTATACCCTGCACTACACTCGATTCTTTGATCCGGAAGTTTGGCAGACCTGATTTTATAAAAATAGATGTTGAAGGCTATGAAGAAGCCGTGTTAAAAGGCCTATCTCAGCCAGTACGGTTTATTTCATTTGAGGGATTATTCCCGGACTATTTTATTGAACTCCATAACTGTATTAACCGGATTGAATATTTATGCACCAACGCTACTTATAATATAGCTGCTTATGAGAAACTGTTATTGCCTGCTTTCGTTAAAAAAAATGAATTATTCAACTGGCTGGCTGAAAACCCAGTAATGCATCTTGAAATAATTGTAAATATGAAATAACAACCCCCAAGCTGATGAAAATAGCAATTATAGAGAAAGGGCATTTTGAAGTAGCTTATACGCTTATTCAGCTTTTCGATACTGGCGATAACAAGTTGACCATTTTTATAGATAAACTATCCTATGAACAGCTTAAATACCTTTTACATTCAAAAATAAACCGCTACAAATGGATAATACAGGATGAAGAACCCAACAGGAAATTTATTAAACTTATATTTTCCACGATCCGTAATGAAAAGTATGATCTCCTTTACTTTGATACTATTGCGGATAACTTCATTCAGTATGCATGGTATATACGACAGCTTGAGCAACAGAAGATTATTCTTACCCTACATGATATAAAAGGCTTTTTTATTTATTCGCCTTCCTTCAGTATTAGAAAAAATATACGATTCCTGGGGAAACGGCAACTCATGAACGCTATCCCTTTATTTAATGTTCTTTCCGAAACGCTAATCCCATTACTTCGCCGGAAACTGAATAATAGAAAAAATATTTTAAATATCCCGGGCGCCTTATTTGAATCCGGGAGCTTTAAAATCAAAGAATATAAACCAGGTGAAATAATAAAAATAGCGGTTCCGGGATCTATTGACATAAGAAGAAGAAACTATGATTCAGTATTTGAATTACTGGAAAAAGTAAAGCCTGCTGCTTTGAAAGTAGTTATTATTTTGTTGGGTTCCTTCCGGAAAAATTATAGTGAAAGAGTATATAAAAAATGTATGGAATACCTGCAATCAAACAGCAATCTTCTTATATACAAAAAGGAAATTGTTGACCAGCAGGAATTTGACAGGGTTATGGAAGATGTGCATTTTGTCTGGATGCCACTGAATCGCTATGCTGCTGTTACAGATGGGATATTGGAGGAATATGGCACCACCATAAGCACAGGGAATACCGGAGATGTAATTCGCCATGCAAAACCATTTTTTGCCCCTTCTTACCTGAATGTAGATAAAGTTCTGGAAAAAAGTTGTTGCAGGTATACAAACATAACAGAGGTCGTCAAAACGCTTCAAAAAATTAATAGCACAGAATATAAGCGATTACAAAATGAAGCCTTAAATGCTTCTTTGTATTATACCAGGGAGAAAATTATTGAAAGGAATAAATCGTTTTTCGGGTAACCCCGGTTAAGCAACCTGAAGCTGTAAAAAGTCGTTCCGGTTTATATAATAAAAAAACAAAAAATAAATAATCGGAAAGAAACTGAATAATTTAATCAGAAAAAAACCAGTCGCAAAACCCAGTAGATAACAGATAATAATCATTGCAATACCCACGGCCAACTGGTAGTTTTCGATTATACATGCTACCCGGAAATAGTAAGTATGAACATGGTGAAAAACCAATTCGAGTGGCTTCGTATAATGAAAGCCGTCAGTTATTACTATTTTCGGGTTGTTTTCATCCAGTGTAATAATAAGCTTATTCTTATCCGTAAGTGAATAAATGTTATTCCCGTTTACAATCACTTTAATCCTGAACAAACTCAGTATCCAGTTTTTTTTGAGCGTTAGGACTATATGATATTGAGCAGATATAAGTTACTATTTAAGTGATTGAATGATTTTTATAAAATCAGCAGCAATAATGGAAGCGCCGCCAACCAATCCGCCATCCACATCGGGGCAACCAAATATTTCTTTTGCATTATTGGCTTTTACACTGCCGCCATACAAAATTGAAACCTCATTTGCCACTACCGGTGAATATTGCTTTGCGAATACAGAACGAAGGTAAGCATGCATTTCCTGTGCCTGTTCAGTAGTTGCTGTTTTGCCAGTGCCAATTGCCCATATCGGCTCATAAGCAATTACAACTGATTTTAGCTGGTCTGCAGGTAAATGAAAAAGTGATTCTTTTAATTGCTGTGCCACAAAATCATTCTGAGTTCCGGCTTCTCTTATGGAAAGCGGTTCACCACAACAGAAAATCGGGGTTATCCCCGCTTCGAGACAGCGATTAACCTTTTCCGCAAGCGTTTGGTTACTTTCATTGAAATATTCTCTTCTTTCGCTATGACCGATAATGCAGTATTGAATATTTATTGATTGTAGCATTTCTACCGATACTTCGCCTGTATAGGCGCCTGCCTTTTTATCACTGCAGTTTTGTGCAGATACAGCATAATAAGCTTCTTCCGAAACTTCACTGTTCGCCATGATCAGATAAGGAAAAGGTACTCCGAAAATAACCTGTTGATGAGAAGCAAGATGGATATCGGCACTCAAAATATCATCTAATAATTTTTCTCCTGCCTGGTAGGTAAGGTTCATTTTCCAGTTCGCAGCTGCAATTTGTTTACGCATTTGTTTGTTTAATAATTTTGGTAAATATATTTCAAAATACTTTTCTCATTTTCTGTTATGTTGCTATTTTTCAGCTTTTTCCAATTGTCAATATCCTCTATTGCTTTTTCAAACTCATATCGTTTCACCCCTTCGCTTCCCCATGAAAAATCAGGGATATACTTAGGCGTCAACCCTGAGCCAAAAACGTTGCAGCAGGCGCCTATTACAGTTCCTGTATTGATGGAGGTATTGATTGCGGTCTTTGAATAATCGCCCATTAAGACCCCACATTTTTTTCCTGCAATCATTTGGCCATTTTCAGTCCATATTCTCACATC
>JAFDYH010000170.1:0-2842 GCA_018267535.1 Bacteroidota bacterium | reverse complement strand
TTGTTGGAATTGCCAAATACAACGGAATTTTTAATTTCTCCTCCCCCTGTACTGCCCGGCCCCAATGTTGTTGCGCCATATATCCTTGTACCCATTTTCAACACTGCCTTTTCACAAAGAGCAAATGGTCCCCTGATCATACAACCTTCCATCACTTCCGCATTCCTGCCAATATAAATCGGCCCAGTGGAAGCATTGAGTATACTGGCCTCTACCCTTGCTCCTTTCTCAATAAAGATTTGCTCCGGATTCTGAATCCTGTTAGTTTTAGAAACAGGCTGGGATTTTCTTTTTTGAGTAATCAATTCAAAGTCTTCGCGGATAGCCCAATCATTCAGTTGAAATATATCCCAGGGATATCGGATGATTTTTGCGGGTTCTTTTACCGGAATTGCTTTTGAAATTTTTATCTTATGAAATTCTTTTATCTCCTTCTTTGTTACCCTGAAAATAGCCGCGTGGCCTTCTACCGAAATAAACTCCCCGTCTTTAATTTTCCGGATTGCCTTAATAAGCTTTTGCGTGGGTAAAATATTTCCGTTGATGATAAAACAAGTATTGTTACCAATTACATCTTCGATATCAACCGATCGGTCCAGATCCTTATAATCATTTTCCTTTTTGTCAAATGAAGGAAGACCGAATATTGTTTCCCATTTTTCACGAATGGTAAGTATTCCTACCCGTATATCCTGTATCTGTCTTGTTAGTGTAAACGGACGCAGGTTTTCCGGTTGGCAAAACTCTTCTGTAAAAATAATTTTATCCATACAGGCAGACTATTCTCCAAAAATAAAGAACAATCACCTGTTTCAGATATGTTGCAGAAAATGAAAGGGGCTACCTGTGAAATGCAGTCCAATTATATTCTTTCTGGGGCATTACGATAAGAGCAAGAACAAATACACGTTCACTGTTTTCAATTGCTTCACCAGCACTTACTGTCTCCTGTTTCATCAGCTTAGAATTACTGCAATTCAGGCAGCTTAGTATTACCCCCGTATTTTTGAAATCAATATTTCCTTTTTTATTAGGAACAACGATACCTGCATATTGCGACTTTAATCCGTAAAAACTGAAATCAGCATTATTCATTCTCACCAACTCAGACAAACTCATATTTGCTCTCAAGCCATTCCTGAGTGTCCATACATTTTCGGAAAAAGGCCTGTCTTCCTTGCCTGATTTTTTATTGCGCAAGCTATTCCCAATTAGTAAATGGGAAACCGAACGGCGGTTCAACTCATCTTTCCATATAAAAATTACCTGGCGGTCGGTATTCGGAAATAATATTGAACAACGAACCACATCAGTATCAGAAAAATAATAGACATCCTTTTGTACATTGCCTTTCCCGAAAACATACTCAAGGTTTTCATGAGAATTAAATCCAAGAAAGTCTTCAGCAAAAGCAATATTTTTCGGGGCTGGCAATACATCTTTTAGCACAATAAAACTATAATACACCAATGTGTCCTCAACCTTGCTGCTGAGTTTAACTGTCATATCATTTTTCTGGTATAGAAAAGGCGCCTGGTAGTTTTCACCTTCGCAGTGAAAACCGTTGTCTTTTAATGCCCTGATTATTTCTTTACATTCATTTGTGGATGTGGTATAGTAACAAAATGCTGTTTTGTTCTCATAAAAAAGGCCCTGGGCATACCTGTTGGCTGAGTCCGCAATCGTGGCTATCTTTTTTTCCTTCAACTGATATTCCTGGATAAGCGTATCGCCATTTATATATTCGTTGGAACGAAAAAACCCTTCCCTGGAAAGATAGTTGTTAAATTTTTGCCGGGAAACATTAGGCGCTTTGATAAAATCGCCGATTGTCATTACCTGCGCATACAGGCAATTTGACAATACCAGAAGACAGCTAAAAAGTAAATATCTCCTCATAAAAGTCAGATTATTAATCCAGTTTTTTAGAGGGTCTGGCGGATTGTGAAATTGCTGTCTTTCGAGGAGTAGATTCTAAAGAGTGGGGTTGAGAGAACAAAATAAAGAAAATAAATTCAGCCTGCAAGGCATTCAACTGAATTTATTTCTGAACCCGGCCAATGTTTCAGCAAACCTCTCCTTCTATATCGTAATCATAGGCCTTGGTTATGCGGACCTGTGTAAAATCGCCGGGGTTTAATTTTGCATCAGAAAGAACAACCACTTCATTGTCTACTTCAACGCTGTCAAATTCTGTACGACCAAGGTAGCGGCCGGCTTCCTTTTTATCGATAATCACCTTAAAAATCTTACCTATTTTCTCTGTATTCTTTTCGTAAGATATTTCCTGTTGTACTTCCATTATTTCCTGTGCCCGACGGTCTTTTTCATCCTGTGGTATGCCATCTGTCAAATCATAAGCTGAAGTTCCTTCTTCATGAGAATATGTAAATATGCCCACCCTATCCAACCGCTGACGCCGTAAAAAGTTTTTCATTTCTTCCACGTCATCCAGTGTTTCCCCGGGAAAACCAGCGATCAAGGTTGTTCGTATACAGATGCCCGGTACTTTTTCCTTCACAGCAACAAGCAGGTCTTCAATTTCCTCCCGGGTTATCTGGCGCTTCATTGCTTTGAGCATATTATTGGCAGCATGCTGCAGAGGCATATCCAGGTAATTACAAATATTTTCTCTTTCTCGCATTACGTCCAGTATCTCTATTGGGAATTTGGAAGGATAGGCATAATGCAATCGGATCCATTCAAGCCCTTTTATGTCGCTTAAATGCTTTAAGAGATCGGCCAACATGCGTTTCCTGTAAATATCAAGGCCATAATAAGTCAGTTCCTGTGCGATGAGCATAATCTCTTTTACACCTCTTCTCACCAAACCTTCTGCTTC
>JAFDYH010000016.1:23827-28792 GCA_018267535.1 Bacteroidota bacterium | reverse complement strand
TGAACAGGAACCGGCAGGCAAGCCATATACACCGGTTCCCATCGCTACGCAGAAAAAGGCAATGAGCTTATTGACGAAATATGTCTTTGCCCCGAATGCTTTTGATGCAGATTCGCCTGTATTCCCTTATCTGCAGGTTCAGCGCCGTGGCTTTAATCAAAACAGCGCCGGTGATGATTACCGGATTACAACAACAGTGTTGAATAACCAGATGTCAGCCATATCTCATATATTGAATGCCGCCACTTTACAACGTATTACCAACAGCCGGTTATACGGCAATCAATACAGCGTAGCTGATGTGATGAATGACCTGGTGAAAGGCATATTTGAGGCAGATATGAAGGGGAACGTAAATGTTTACCGCCAATACCTGCAAACGACCTTTGTGCAGGTAGCTGCCAGTATTCTTGACCCTAAATACCCTGGCTATGATGATATTGGTAAAGCTGCCGCTCTTTATACATTGAAAAAACTGAAGACACAACTGGCAACAGCGGTTTCTTTAAATGAAGAAACAAAAGCGCACCGTGCCAATCTTGTTTTCCTGATTAACAACGCTTTGGATAATAAATAAAGCCAAAGTCCCAACTTCCTGAAGAGGTTGTCTTCAAAATGTTTCACCAAAGAGCACAACGAAAATCCTGGAAATCAAACTTTGTCTCGTTGTATTCTTTGTTGCTTTGTGTGAAATTACTTTTTTGAGGCAACCTCTTTTTGTTCTGTTATAATATATTCAAAATCGGATTGTACAGACCGATCCGTAATTATCTTTGCCCCTCTTTAATAATTATCATGGCATTACTGGATTTTTTCAACAGGAGAAAGAAAGACGCCGCGGCAGAAATGTCCTTTATTGATCACCTCGAACAGTTGCGCTGGCATTTGGTGCGTTCGGTAATAGCAGTGCTGATTGGCGCTATCGTTATTTTTATTTACGTAAGCGATGTCGTTGATAAAATAATATTAGGTCCGGCGCATCCGGATTTTGTGACATATGGGCTGCTTTGTAAGGCAGGCCATTATTTGCACCTCGGCGAATCACTTTGTATCGCTAATGTGAAAGTGAGTTTTTTGAGTAATGCGATGACCGAACAGTTCATGTCTTCATTCACTATTGCATTTGTAGGCGGGTTTATCATTGCATTCCCTTACGTATTCTGGGAGTTTTGGAAATTTGTAAAGCCTGCCCTGAACGAAAAAGAATTAAAAAGAACAAGGGGCGTTATTTTCTGGGTATCTTTTTTATTTTTCCTCGGTGTTGCGTTTGGTTATTATGTGCTCACCCCTTTCATGGTAAATTTTTATTTCTCTTATTCCCTAAGCCCGATGATTGAGATAAAACCAACGTTTGGTGATTATCTCGAAAACCTGATTTATACAACTGTTGGTATTGGTGTTTTATTTCAAATGCCATTACTGGTAATGGTGCTGGCAAAAATCGGGATCATTACGGGTTCTTTTTTAAAAAAATACCGCCGGCATGCCATTGTTATCATCCTGATTGCAGCGGCAATTATTACACCTTCAACAGACCCATTCAGTCTTACACTCGTTACAATTCCTTTGTATCTGCTGTTTGAGGCCAGTATTGTTCTTGCTTCAAGAGTTGAAAAGGAAAGGAAAAAAGATGAAGAGAAAGAATGGAGCTGATTGTACCAATAAATAGCCTGAGATCAATCTTCTTTTGTAAAACAGAACTCTGGTAATAAGTTACCTTTGTGTTTTAATTGAAATGTTATGAAATCTGATTTTGATCTTACGAAACCAATTGCGGTGGGCAGTGACCACGCAGGGTTTGATTATAAAGAAGAGATAATTTCTTTTTTTGAAGGGAAAGGATTGGTGTATAAAGATTTCGGCACTTTTTCCAAAGACTCTACAGATTATCCCGATTATGCTCATCCTGTGGCGAAAGCGGTTGAAAAAGGCGAAGCTGCCTTTGGCGTGTTAGTATGCGGTAGTGGAAATGGAGTAGCTATTACTGCTAACAAGCACCAGGGAGTAAGAGCAGCTATATGCTGGGGCGAAGAGCTTGCAAAACTGGCACGTGAACATAATAATGCGAATGTACTTTGTATACCATCCAGATTTGTACGTGAAGATGATGCCGAAAAGATGGTAGCAATTTTTTTATCTACTTCTTTTGAAGGAGGACGTCATGAGAAAAGAGTAGAAAAAATCGCCTGCTCCTGAAAAGAAAATTATAGAAACCCTGACCATCCTGAACCATTAGCACAAGTAAGTATTGCTATTTATACAATTTTCTTTGCGAAACTTAATTTTTTGAGTTAGGTAATATTTTTTATCAACTAAATTATTCATACATATGAAGATTTTCTTTCTATCTATTTTGCTTTTACCTGTGTTATCAATACAAGCACAGAAAAAGGCGAATCCCGTTTCTTTTGCGAAAACTATTACACCAGAGGATTTAAAAAAGCATCTGTATACAATTGCAAGCAAAGAAATGGAAGGAAGGGGAACTCCTTCACCTGGTCTGGATCGTGCAGCAGGCTATATTGAAAATCATTTTCGTTCATTAGGACTATTACCGGGAAACAAGAATAGTTATCTTCAAACATATCCTTTATATAAAGATTCGATGCTCAGTTCAGCATTGAAAGTGAATGATGTTTCATTTGAGCTGAATAAGGACTATCAACCCAGTGCAATGTTTAATTATACTGCGGATATGCGCTTTTCCGAAGCTGTATTTGCCGGATATGGAATTGTGGATGGCCCAATGGATGATTATAAAGATTTGGATGTACAGGGGAAACTTATCGTAATAGTTGATGGTGCTCCTGCTGATTATAAACCCTCAGTAACTGGTTTCCGATCGCCTGCATTCTGGTATACAAAATATGGGAATGCGCAAAAAAGGGGAGCGGCTGCAATTATCTTGGTCGCATCCGGCTTTCCTCGTAAAGCTGCCCCGATAAATAATCAATATAGTTTATACGGCTACAAAAAGGAATTGCCTGCAAACCTATTCACTGTTTCCCCGGCTGTTGCAGAAAGTATTTTGGGTAGTGATGGAAAGAACCTGTTTGATAAGATGAAAACTTCGGCCATCGCGAAGAAAGTGTATCCGGCAAATGTTGATCTCAGCTATTCTAAAGCCACATCAATGGCATATGCGTCCAATGTATTGGGTGTATTGGAAGGTACTGATTTGAAAGATGAGTATGTTTTTATTACCGGTCACTATGACCATTTAGGGAAAAAGGATTCTGTAATTTATTATGGCGCAGATGATGATGGTAGCGGTACCACAACTGTTCTGGAACTGGCGGCCGCTTTTGCAAAAGCAAAAGCGGCCGGTAAAGGGCCGAGAAGAACAATGGTGTTTATGACGGTAAGTGGGGAAGAAAAAGGATTGTGGGGCTCTGAATATTATACAGACCATCCCTTGTTTCCTTTGGATAAGACAACTGTTGATTTAAATGTTGATATGGTGGGCCGTATAGATGATACGAGAAAGCATGGTGATTCCACAAATTATGTGTACGTGGTTGGAGATGATAAAGTAAGTACCGATTTGAAAACTATAAGCGAAGCGGTTAATAAAAAATATACAAAAGTAGAACTGGATTATAAATTCAATGATCCTAAAGACCCGGAGAAAATTTATTTCCGTAGCGACCATTACAATTTTGCAAAACATGGAGTGCCTATCATTTTTTATTATGATGGCATGCTGGATGCGGACTACCATCAGCCAACAGATACCCCGGATAAGATTAATTATAAGCTGATGGCTAAAAGAGGCCAGTTGATTTTTCATACAGCGTGGGAAATGGCTAACCGTGATGCCATGCTGAAAAGGGATATTCCGCTGGAAGCGCCAAAAGGTTTCTGATAATAAAAGAGGCGGAGAATTTTCTCCGCCTCTTTTATTTAGGTTTTGCAATTTAATTTTCCTGTTTTAATTCCAGTTTCATTTTGCATCGTTCAATATCTGCTTTATAATCCTTTATTTTTTCATCACTAAGTGTAATCCTTATAGCGCTTTCATAGTTCTTTATTGCTTCTTCAAACTGCATTTGTAATTCATTCAAAATGCCGCGCCTTGCATGCACCCATGATTTTTCAATCGTTGCTATCTTCTGGCATTTATCCAAATGCTTTTCCAGCTCCTTATAGCGCTCCATATCTGTTAATAAAACAGCATAATGGAAATATGGATGTGGGTATAGAGGATTGGCTTTCATTGCAGCGAGAAAATGATTTTCCGCTTTTTCCATGTCATCAAACTGGTTTTTAAGCAGCCAGCCCATCGAATTATGAGCGGGAGCATAGTTCGGTTCTTCATACAATATGGATTCATATTTCCTGTAGGCTTCAACGTAAGCGTTATTTTTAATATCGGCTTCCGCTTCAAGGTATGTTTCTTCAATGTTCATATAGGTCATTTTACCATCCCAGTACCCAGGCAAAGATTAAAGGAGCTACAATTGTTGCATCACTTTCGACAATAAACTTTGGTGTATTTACATCCAGTTTACCCCAGGTTATTTTTTCATTCGGCACAGCGCCAGAGTAAGATCCATAGGATGTAGTGCTATCGCTGATCTGGCAGAAATAACTCCAGAAAGGTACATCGTGCCATTCCAGGTCCTGGTACATCATCGGTACAACGCAGATTGGAAAATCACCGGCAATGCCACCACCGATCTGGAAGAAGCCGACTCCTTTGCCTGAAGAATTATTGCGATACCAGTCTGTCAGCCATACCATATACTCAATTCCACTTTTAACAGTGGAAGCTTTTAATTCTCCTTTTACGACATAGCTCGCAAAAATGTTTCCGGTGGTGCTATCTTCCCAACCGGGGACGACGATGGGAATATTTTTCTTTGCTGCCGCAATTATCCAACTATCCTTTGGATCAATTTCATAATACTGCTCAAGATCGCCGCTTAATACAACCTTATATAAAAATTCGTGAGGGAAATACCG
>JAFDYH010000016.1:17630-23739 GCA_018267535.1 Bacteroidota bacterium | reverse complement strand
TCCAGTAATTCCCATTCATCCTGTGGCGTGAGATCGCGGTAATTGGGAACCCGCTTATAATGTGAATGCGCCACCAGGTTCATTACATCTTCTTCAAGATTAGCGCCGGTACAACTGATAATATCCACTTTTCCCTGTCGTATCATTTCAGCGAAGGAAATGCCCAGCTCACCGGTGCTCATGGCGCCGGCCAGGGTTACCATCATTTTGCCGCCTTCGAGTAAATGGGTTTCATAACCTTTGGCTGCATCTACCAAAGCAGCAGCATTGAAATGGCGATAGTGATGTTGTATAAATTGCGAAATAGGACCTTTATTCATTTTACAACCTGTTTTGTAAAACCGCCTTCAGATCACAATAAGGTGAGACAATGCGGGGAAGGCGCAAAAATAAATGTTTTAAAAATAAAAAGACGCCTGGTATTGCCGGGCGTCTTTCTATTTCCTAACCCCAGTTTCTTTTTATTTCTTTCTTTTTTCCAATATGGTTATTTCACCTGTTGATGAGGCGTTTAGTTTTATTTTTTTGTTATCTTCTTCCAACCAGATACGGTACGATGTGCCTTCATTGTTTGTAACTTCAAGAACACTCAATATCGATGCTTCGTTATATTTCTGGTTAAATTCACGAATAACAGATAATGGTAATTGTTCAAATAAAAGATTACGGGCAGAACCTACAAATTCGCCATCGCTTGAATAATAAGCTTCGATCAACATATCTGCTACTGTAAACCGGGCTTTCAGATAGCCGTTTTCTTCACGCCATTGTACATTTTTTGCAAGTGTAAAATCTTTTCCAAAAGAGGATAATACTTTGTCGCTTACTTTCAGGTCTTCATTTGCGAATGCTGAAGAAATTCCGATTGCCACCATCATTGACAGGCCTAAGATTATTTTTTTCATGACTAAAAGGTTTAAAATTTAAGAGATATTAGCTATACTGTTTATTGAGAAAAGGCTGAACAAAATAATTGAAGAGAAAACCCGGGACATAGTCCTCAAAAGCTTGCCATTCCCGGGTTTATTTTTACCACACACGAACCAGCTTAGACAAGCCGGTAATTCGTTTATATTTTTCTGTCTTTTTTATAAGTACTCCAGTCGCTGCCACTTGCTGATTTCAATACGATTTTCTTTTCGCCATCTTCCAGGGTTACGTAGTAGCTGGTTCCGTTATTATTTGACACTTCAAATAAATCAGAGATCCAGTAACCTTCGTAACTCTTTTTAAGATTGCTTTGCAGGTGAAGTGGTAACTGGGTGGATGAAATATTCCTGGTCAATCCCATTAACTCACCATCTGTATTATAATAGGCAAATACCTTTTGACCATTCATATCAAAAGCAGCACGGTAATAATCAGAAGTTGTTGTCCATTCTACTTCACGGGCTGTTGAAAATTCAGTTCTAAATGAATTAAGAGCTTTGGGGTTTACATTTTTTTCTTCATTGGCGAATGTGCTTATTGTAACCAGCATTGCCGCCGCGATAATCATCTTTTTCATAAAATCTATTTTTTAAAATAAGGTTTTAATTAAGTTTCATTTGCTCTGTATGACGGATCAAAACTATAATAGGTTACACCCCATCGCAAGTGTTTTATGACTAATGGTGAGCACTGTTAAACCGGGTTAACAGACGTATTAAAATGTGAACCGTTCAACCGTTTTAATCGCCATTTACCCTTTTATCGTTCGCATTTGATACACCATCCGTTCATCTGTGATACACTTCTTTTTTTTAGCGATTTGTTTAACCGATTTTATATTACCCGAATAATTGTTCGAAAACGATACAGTTACGAAGAGTTTTTTCTACCGGAAATTGGTAAATTTTCCTAAGCGCTAAAAAATTGTTAACGAATTTTTCATTTTGACCTTAAATATTAACTTTCGGATATTACAGTTTAATCAGGTCGTTTGAATTACCTCGCACATGCATATTTTTCATTTGAGAATGATGAGATAATCGTCGGTAATCTTATCAGCGACTTTGTAAAAGGAAGAAAAAAACTTGATTACCCGTGCGAAATTCAAAAAGGAATAACCTTACACCGAAGTATAGACGAATTTACCGACAACCACAGGGTAACAAAGGAAGCAAAAGAAATTTTCCGGCCCGCATACCGTTTGTACAGCGGTGCATTTATTGACGTTGTGTACGACCATTTCCTTGCGATAGATAAAAACGAGTTTACGGATAAATCATTGTTTGCTTTTTCTCAAAAGATTTATGCATCTGTAGAAAAATATTCGGCCTGGTTGCCGGAAAAGTTTGGAAAGATGTTTATTTATATGCGGAATCAAAACTGGCTTTATGGATATCGGGAACGGGAAATGATCAGGAATAGTTTTACCGGACTTGTACGGCGTTCTGTTTATTTGACTGAAAGCGATACTGCATTTGATTTGTTTGAAAAGCATTATGATGAGCTGGCAGCGTTTTACGGAGAATTTATCCGGGCGATAAAACCTTTTGCAAAGCAACGATTCGAGGAGTTGCGGGCGTCATGAATGAAGAAGAATGCGGGCATATGTATAAAAAACTATTTTTGGGAGTGAAATCACTTTATGATTAAAGTACTTTGTAGCACTTTGCTTTTATTAAGAGTGACTTTATCTGTATCTGCCCAGTCAGATTCAGCTCAATTACCGCCAATGGATAAGTCGCCAATGGACATGAGTTATTACCCTTCGGATTATCCTATCCTGAAAATTAGTGATAAAGCTACCGATGCGCCGGTAGTAAGAGTGATATATGGCCGGCCACAAAAGAATGGAAGGCCGGTGTTCGGCAGCCTGGTGGAATATGGTAAAGTCTGGAGATTGGGTGCTAATGAAGCCACTGAAATTGAATTTTACAAAGATGTTACAGTAGCAGGTAAGAAAATAAAAAAGGGACGATATACTTTATATGCGATTCCTGAGAGGAATGCCTGGACGCTAATCATTAATAAAGATACAGATACCTGGGGCGCATTTAAGTATGATACAAAAAATGATGTACTTCGTACATCGGTTCCGGTTATAACGGTTAAAGCCCCTGTTGAGACGTTATCGATAACATTTACCAAAACTAATCCCGGTTGTAATTTGCTCATCGCGTGGGACAGTACTGAAGTTCTTTTACCAGTAGTATTTAAATAATTCTATGTATAAAATAAGATTTATCCTTGCTATATCCAGCCTTCTGTTTTTTTGCTGTTGTTCTGATATAGAAAGCAAAAAAACAGAACCTCGCCTTCAGTTAAAAGATACAACAATCACCCAGCCAGAAATCCGCACAAACCCTTATGCCCCGGTAGACGTATCGCCGATGGATATGAGTTATTACCCTGTTGACTACCCTAAATTGAAAATGACGAATAATACTACTGAACCCCTTATTGCAAGAGTAATTTACAGCAGGCCACATTTACAGGGAAGAGATTTGTTTCATGGATTATTAAGTTATGGTCAGCCATGGCGGTTAGGTGCCAACGAAGCGACGGAACTTGATCTGTTTAAGGCAGTTTCAATACAGGGGAAAAAAGTAAATGAAGGGCGATATATTCTCTACTGTATTCCCTATGAAGATAAATGGACAATTGTCCTTAATAAAAACATTGACACATGGGGGTTGAAACCGGATTCTACAAAAGATGCATACCGGTTTGATATACCTGTAAAGCAAACAGAAAACAGGGTAGAGTTTTTTACCATGGTTTTTGAGAAGGCTGCAAAGGGGGCGAATCTTATAATGGCCTGGGATGATGTTGAAGCAAGATTATTACTCCAGTTCTAATATTCTGAATCAGGATTGATAATGCAGAAAGCTTTCCCTTTTATCCTGCTTTTTTGACGAAGCCAGTTGGCACATATTTCTCTGCAGATTATTTTCGATCTTTACAGTATGTGTGGTATAGCCGGTATTATACAGCCTGAAAAGGGCATTTTTTCAAGGAGTCATATCAAAAATATGACAGACTCTCTTTCTCACCGGGGGCCTGACGGTGAAGGATACTGGCAGAATGAAGAGGAAACTGTTTTATTGGGCCATCGGCGCTTATCGATTATCGACCTCTCTAAAGCGGGTTCGCAACCCCTGCACTACCTGGGCAGATATACCATTGTTCACAACGGTGAAATTTATAACTACATTGAAATAAAGGAAGACTTAAAAAAGAAAGGTTATTATTTCCATAGTGAATCAGATACGGAAGTAATTGCCGCCGCTTATGATTGCTATAAGCGTGAATGTGTAGACGAGTTTGATGGAATGTTTGCATTTGCTATATGGGATGAAAAGGAAAAGGAATTTTTCGCTGCAAGAGACCGTTTTGGTGAAAAGCCGTTCTTTTATTCGTTTACTAATAAACAACTGGTGTTTGCATCAGAGATGAAAGCAATATGGGCAACAGGCATAGAACGAAAGCCCAACTTCAAAATGCTTTTTAATTTTATTACGATTGGGTATACCGGGAACCCGGCATCGCTCCAGGAAACCTTTTTTGAAAATATGTATAAACTTCCCGCTGCTTCCTGCATTTATTTTAAACCCGGCAACAGCGAGTTGTTATTAGAAAAGTACTGGGATCTGAATACAGACGAAGGAAACATAAATATTGCTGTTACGGAGGCTATTGAAAAGTTCAGGTATTTGTTTTCACAATCCATTAAAAGGCGTTTCAGAAGTGATGTGCCGGTAGGTACAAGCCTTAGTGGTGGTCTGGATAGTTCTTCCATTATTGCTTTTAGTCATGATTCAAATGAATTAAGCGATAGCCACAAATGTTTTACGGCTATATTTCCCGGTTATGAAAATGATGAAGAAATATATGCCAGCGAGGTTGCCAGGCATTGTAATATGTGGCATTATACTGTGTCAATGTCTGCCGCAGAATTAGCCAACGACATTGAAAAACTGGTATACCACCAGGAAGAGCCTTTCGGATCTGCAAGTGTTTATGCTCAATACAAAGTTTATGAGTTGGCTGCCAGGAACGGTATAAAATCTATGCTGGATGGGCAAGGGGCAGACGAAATTCTAGCCGGGTATTATAAATATTATAAGTGGTACTGGCAGGAGTTGTTTATGAAACGACGCCTTTTGCGGAGCAGGGAATTAAAATTTGCAAGGGAAAATGGTGTTAAGGAAAGATTTGGATTCAATAATATCATTGCAGCTTTTTTTCCTGACATGGCTTCAGTTTTCCTGGAGCGACAATATCTTTTGAATGCACTGCAACATGATGACCTTACTAAAGAATTTGTTCATCATCAAAGTAAAGAAGCGTACTATACAGCCCCACCGGTTACGGGATTGAATGATGCCCTGTATTTTACTACCTGTATAAATGGACTTGAGGAATTGCTGCGTTATGCCGACAGGAATTCGATGGCACATGGTTGTGAAGTGCGTTTACCTTTTTTGGATCATCATTTAGTTGAATTTATTTTTTCATTACCCGCTGGTTTCAAAATCAGGGAAGGCTGGACCAAATGGATACTCAGGAAAACAGTATGTGATAAGTTGCCTGCAGAAATCGTATGGCGGAAAAATAAAATCGGCTTTGAACCCCCTCAGCAGCAATGGATGGAGGATAAATCAATGCAGGAGCTTGTAATAGACTCAAGAAAAAAGCTGATTGAGGAAAAAATTTTAAAACCAGTAGTTGCGGGGAAAAAAATATCATCTACCTCTTCTTATGCAGCAGATAATTATGACTGGAGGTATCTTATGGCCGGGCTTTTCCTGAAATAAAAAACCGCTCCGGCAAAGCGAAAGCGGTTTTGCGATGGGTTCATCATTATTGTAAAAATTAACCATTACTCACCATCTGCTCTTTTGAATTTATCCGTTAGCTGCAGATTGCCGAGTACATCTGATTTTATAATGTACCATTTTTTATCATCCCTTAATGTTACATAGTAATTGATGGCTTCCTCCGTAGCAACTTCAGTAACACAAAAGATTGTTTTGCCTTTGTATCTTCTTTTTATTTCCGAAACGATTGTAGGCGGCAACTGCTTTTCATAATAGTACCGGATTGTACCTAAAAGGTTGCCCTGTTCGTCGTAGCGTGCCCTTATATTTATTTCACCCTGCCAGAAATTTACCTGGTAATG